>JBBAJN010000023.1:0-27252 GCA_040404045.1 Chitinophagaceae bacterium | reverse complement strand
TCATATCAGAATCTGAGCGAGGTCCTGATCCACAGGTGTCGGCCGTACCCGTCAATACCGGAACCGTGCATGCGGTATGCCTGGTCCAGTATATTTTCCATCCCTGCTTCAGCACTGATGAATTTAAACTGGTAGCCGCCCCTAAGTGAAACAATGCCATAGCCCGGGGTTCCTCTTGGATTGATACGATGGTCTGATTTATCGCCCCCCGCCAGTCTTTTCTGAGCAGCCGCGAAGGTCCAGTCCATGGCGGCAAATACATTTTTCTTATGGTATTCCCCGCTGATCCGTCCAAATAAAGGGGGGATCCTCCTCACAGGTTCGTTTATAGTTTGGTTCTGCCCATAAGTGTAGCTGAGATGGGATCTTACGGCGAATGACTTATTTATCCAGCTGTAGAATTCTGCTTCCACGCCATAGATAATTGCTTTACCCCGGTTCACTTTTTGGTATACACGGTCTCCATTGATCAGGGTATCGCCTTCGTAACTCGATTTTACGCGGTCTATCAGATCTTTTAAGCGATTATGGTAGGCCGTTATATGGGCAAAGGATCTTTGCCTTGTCCATTTAACGCCCAGCTCTTTGCTGAAGGAACGTTCGGGCTTCAGGTTGGGTGAGGGTACTTCAGTGCCAAAATCAAACCTGCCAAAACTGCTCAGGTCATTCACGTTAGGAGTACGGTAACCGGTACTGAGTGATCCGGTCAATTTCCATTGTTCGGTCAGGTGATACAGAAACCCGGCATTTCCTGCAAGCGCGAATGGCTGAAGGGATACACTTCCAAACAGTGGGTCCGGGATCTTGATTGAATACTGGTTGGCCCTGATGCCTGCCACCAGATCGAATTTGCCCAGGGTGAATTGCTGGTTGTGGAAAGCCGAAAGCGCCAGCATGGTGGATCCGTTAGCATACAATCCCCTTTTGGGGGTGATCACGGAAGTTTGGGTGTTCTGGTCGAATGCACTGCTTTCTACATCGTCCGCGTACACTTCGATCCCGGTGATCATGCGCCAGTTCTTCCGCAATTTCTTTTCCATTTCGGCCTGGATGCCATAGGTGAGTACATGGTCATACTCATAATTCATCACTACAGATTGTCTTCTTTGCCTGACCCTTCGTTCCGTTGATACCTGTCTTGACAGCGTAACCCTGATCTGGTCCGATAGTGCGGATTTCAATCCGGCTTCCCATCGTATATAGAACAGTTGTCTTTTTTGTGGATCGATCTTGCTGATGGCAAAGCCCCGCTGCGTTACCTGATCGTACAGATCCACATCCTTCTGCACCAGTTGCTGGAAGCAGGCGATGAGTTGCTGGTTATTGGCGATCCTGTACCTGATTTTAGTGTGGAACGACTGCTGGTCATATGACGTAGGGTTTTGCTGTTTCCCGTCAGCCGCATAGATGTCGCCAAAATCGCTGAAACTGCCCCTGATTTCCCATGCCAGTTTTTTTGTGCTGTAGGATAAAGAAGAGCTTAATGTTTTTTCCATGTTGCGGCTCATCCATTTGGCGGCAAGGCTTCCATGGACCTCGCTTTTGCCATCGGTGAATGTGGGTTCTGTAGTATTGATGTTGATCACGCCGCCGATAGCATCTGAGCCATAGAGCGTGCCGCCAACGCCGCGGAAGGCTTCCACTCCGCTGACGGTGAAAGGATCAATGGTGCTGAGGTACTGGTTGGGGCCAAAGCGGTAAGTGGCATTATTCAGCCTGATGCCGTCTGTCATGATCAGTACCTGGTTGCCTGTGAGCCCCCGCAGGAATGGGCTCCCGCCGGCATGATTGGTTTTCTGCATCCAAACGCCTGCCATTGGCATAAGCATTTCGGGAACCGACCTTCCGTTTTGCTCCCGGATCTGTTGGGCTGTGAGGTAACTTACGGCCGCAGGTGTGCGGTCAATAGCAGTTTTGGTCCTCGTGGCGGTGACCACCACGGGAGTGAGGGTAGCCGAATCTTCCTGGGCCTTGAGATCGGATGGTAACAATAAAGGCGAAAGAAATAGAATGAGTGCCCCTTTGAAATTCATGCAGCAAATATTTTTACTTAACTTTTACTCCGAAAGTAAAATCGATTATTGAATTGTTACTAATGTATGTATGCTGTTTAGAGGGAAAGCCTGCAATGTACATTTGAAAAAGCATTTGAATGAGTAAAGATATCATCAGCGAAGTCTTTGGCCTTTACCTGCAGCATGGCGATGAGGATTATATTGGTGAGCCGGTTTCCCAATTGGAACATATGCTTCAGGCCGGCGAACTTGCCAGGAAGGAGGGATATGATGATGAAGTGATCCTCGCTGCATTTTTCCATGATATCGGACATCTCCTTTCCTCGGAGGGGATAACAGAAAATATGGCGGGATATGGTGTTGCCTCGCACGAGTCCATTGGTGCGGACTACCTCAGGTCTATGGGATTTTCCAAGAGGCTGGCTATGCTGGTGGAGAGTCATGTAGTGGCAAAAAGGTATCTCACCTACAGGCAGCCGGAGTATTACAGTAAGTTGTCGGATGCCAGTAAAAAGACCCTCGAATTCCAGGGAGGTATGATGGATGAGGAAGAGGCGCTGGAGTTTGAGCAGGATCCTGTTTCCGCACTCAAAATTAAACTGAGGTTATGGGATGATGAGGCTAAACTGACTGAACCAACAACACAGACCCTTGACTATTTCCGGCGGTTGGCGGAAAAGCATCTGGCAAGCAGTGATTCCTGATCTGTGCCATCACTACCTGAATCCTATATAACATTGACGAAGACGAGAACAAGGCAGGTACTGACTGCCATAAATATCGCTGCTCTTACTTTCTTTGCATACACCTGTGTATATGCATTTCGTAAACCGTTTACTGTTGCCACTTTTTCGGGTGAGCAGTTATTGGGAATATCATACCAGACTGTGCTGATCATTTGCCAGGTGGTTGGATATATGCTCAGCAAATTTGCGGGAATCAGGTTCATATCGAGTCTGAAACGCACTGGCAGATGGGTGACTGCAACCATCCTCGTTTCGGTGGCCTGGCTTGCTTTGCTTTTGTTTGCTATACTTCCCTCCTGGGCCGGCCTGATATGTTTTTTCATCAACGGGTTCATGCTTGGGTTCATGTGGGGCGTGGTATTCAGTTACGCCGAAGGGCGGCGATCCACTGATTTTATCGGATCTGTACTGGCGGTGAGTTTTATTTTCGCAGGCGGTTTTACCCGGTCGGTGGGCAAATGGATGATGTTGGAATTCGGGGTCACGGAGAAGTGGATGCCCTTCATGACCGGGTTGGTATTTGTTGTGCCGTTGATTGTCCTGTTTTATTTCCTTGAACGGTCGCCGGCGCCGGATGAAAAGGATATTGACGAACGATCCGAACGCGTAGCAATGACTGGTGGTGACCGGAAAAAGATCATCCGGGAATTTGGGGCAGGGCTGATCATCCTGGCGGTGATTTACACCATGCTCACTGTTATGAGGGATATCAGGGACAATTACATGGGCAATATGTGGAATGAGCTGGGGTATGCCGGCGATGCATCTGTATTCACCAGGTCTGAAACGAAGATCACACTGATCATCCTGCTGATGATGGGGATGATGGTGCTGATCAGGAGAAATATCATCGCATTCAGGGTGGTCCATTATGTGATCATCGCAGGATTTATATTGGCGGGGGTCACCTCGCTGCTTTTTATTTTGAAGGGTTTACATGGCGGTATTTGGATGCAGTCGGTTGGTCTTGGTTTGTACATGGCCTATATTCCCTTTAACGCCATATTTTTTGAGCGCATGATCGCTGCTTTCAGGATAAAGGGTAACGTGGGATTCCTGATCTACATCACCGATGCGTTCGGTTACCTGGGAAGCGTGACGGTGATGCTATTCAAGGAGTCGATGAAGGTAGATGTGCAGTGGTCCGTGTTCTATTCTTATGCGGTGATTATTCTGTCGGTCATTGGAGTGATCGGAACGGTCTATGCGCTATTTTATTTTAACAGGAAATACAAACTGAAAATTCAGGTTCAATGAGTAAAGGGAACGTTATTGTTGTTGGGGCAGGTATTGTAGGCCTGGCCACCTCCAGGGCTTTTGCGGCCAGGGGATATTCCGTAACGGTTTTGGAACGCAACCATCGCGCTGTGGGTGCATCCATCCGGAATTTTGGTATGGTTTGGCCAGTGGGTCAGCCAACTGGTGAACTATATGATGCAGCGCGGAGAAGTCGTGCGATATGGGAAGAGCTTTGCAGTGGGGCCGGGATCTTCCACGATCCCGTGGGGAGCCTGCATCTGGCATATCATGATGACGAAGCGTTGGTACTTGAGGAACTCTACCATGCGTATAAAGATGAGCGGCCATTTCAACTGATGAAGCCCGACCAGGTGCTCAATAGTTCACCCGCCGTAGTTCCTGAAGGGCTGATCTCCGGGCTTTACAGCAGCAGTGAGATGATCGTTGATCCCAGGGAAGCCATATGGGCATTCCCCGAGTATTTGAGTTCGATATATCCGATCAGTTTCAAGTGGGGTGAGTCTGTCACAGAAGTAGGTGAGCACCGGGTGAAAACAGCGGGTGCCAGTTATGATGCAGACATCGTGGTGATCTGCAGCGGCATGGAGTTTGAAACTTTGTATCCCGAGATCTTTGCCCGTGAGATGGCGGTGAAGTGCAAATTGCAGATGATGCGATTCGGTCCTCAACCTGACAACTGGAGAATTGGCCCTGCGCTTTGTGGAGGTTTATCGCTGATCCATTACCACAGTTTCAGGGCAGCGGCATCCCTGGCGGCGTTGAAGTCCAGGTATGAAGCAGAGATGGGCGATTACCTGGATTGGGGGATCCACGTGATGGTATCACAGAACGGGAAAGGGGAGCTGACCATAGGAGATTCGCATGAGTATGGTGGCACCCATGATCCGTTTGATAAAGGATTCATCAATGAGATGATCCTGAAATATCTCCGGAGTTTCGCCAGGTTCAGGAATGAGGAACTGCTGGAGAGTTGGAACGGCACCTATGCCAAGCTCATGAACGGCAATCCATATTTTTTCCACTCCCCTGCGAAAGATGTTTATGTGTTCAATGGCATTGGCGGGAATGGCATGACATTATCTTTTGGGCTTGCCGAAAAAATGGTGGCAGGGATTTCTTAACGCTGTGTTCATCATTCGTTAATACCGCATTTGTTACTTCGCAGCAGCAGTTCAATCAGAACTTGTTGTCGTTAACAGGAAAATCGTTTGAGTTCGCCCCTGGTTTCTACCGGGGGTTTTTTTATGGCCTGCTGATAGTGAAGCCGAAGGTAGTACCGATATCGGGCTTGCTCCTGACGTGAATGCTGTGGCCATCTGCTTCAATGATGTGTTTGCAAATAGCGAGGCCGAGGCCGGTGCCGCCGATATTCCGGCTCCTGCCGTAGTCTGTCCGGTAAAATCTTTCAAAGATCCTGGGAAGATGTTCTTCGGAGATGCCGATACCATTGTCGCTGATCTCCACGAGTATGTTTTTGCCGTCTGTATTGTACACGCTGGCTTCGATGTAGCCGTCCTGCTTGCCATACTTGATCGCATTGTCCACCAGGTTGATCAGTACCTGCCTTGTCTTTTCCTTGTCGGCGTAAACGGTGATTGGGGTTTCACAGCCTTTTTTGATCGCGCAGGTTGCGTTTTTGTTGGCCGCTTTGATAGAAAGGGTTTCAAATACTTCCCTGATGATATCCTGTATCACGAAGCTGGATTTCTGCAGTTCCTGTTCCCCGCTTTCGAGGCTTGAGATCTCATCCAGGTCAGAGATCAGGTTAACCAGGCGGTCCACATTTCTCGATGCGTTTTCGAGGAATTTCCGGTTTACATCAGGTTGTTCGAGAGCGCCATTCAGCAGGGTGTCCACATAGCCCTGGATGGCAAAAACGGGTGTTTTGAATTCATGTGAGAGGTTCTGGAGAAATTCCTTCCTGTACTTTTCATTCTGCTTCAGCATTTCGATCTCTTCCTTTCGTTGTTCTGCCCATTTCTCAACATCTTCGCTCACTTCCTCAATACTTTTCTGTGGCAGGATATTCTTATAGTAGAACTCTTCGCGTTTGGTGGCCTTGGTCTGGTAAATGAATTTATAGATGAGTTTGATCTTCCGGTAGATGAATCTCTGGATAAAATAGTTGGTGAGGACGTATGCTATCCCGAAAAGGATCAGGAAGGTAATGATAGGCACCCACCAGGTCCTGATGAAGATCAGATTGGCCACACTGCCGACGATGGCGATGGCGAGCGCATTTTTGGCAGCGATGTTCTGGGGGGTGATGTTTTTGGTATTGAACATAGCCAAAGGTAAGGCCGATGTGAATCCGGCGTGTTTCCGGTTATAGCTCGAATTTGTAGCCAACACCCTTTACGGTGGTGATACAGTCCAGCCCCAGTTTCTGGCGGATCTTGCGAATGTGGACATCGATGGTTCGGTCCCCAACAATGACGTCCGTGCCCCAGATCTGGCTTAGGATCTCATTTCGGAGAAAAACGCGCCCCGGTTTTGAGGCCAGCAGGTAGAGTAGTTCAAATTCCTTCTTTGCCAGGGTGATCTGTTCGCCCTTATGTTCCACCACAAATTGCACGGGATCTATGGTCAGGTCGTTTATGGTGATCACTTTGTTCCCATCCGGCTTGAGGACCCTCCTGAACAGGGAATTGACCTTGCTGATCAGTACTTTCGGGCTTATGGGCTTGGTCAGGTAGTCATCTGCCCCGAATTCCAGGCCCCGGATATGGGAGCCTTCGTCGTTCAAAGCGGTAAGGAAAATGATCAGGGTTTGGTGAAAATCGGGTTGATTACGAAGGATTTTGCAGACTTCCATCCCGTTTTTATTGGGCATCATCACGTCCAGGATAATGAGGTCTGGCTTGGTCTGCTTTGCTTTTTGAAGGGCATCTTCCCCGTCTTTTGCCGTTATGGTCTCATAACCTTCAGTCCGGAGATTATAACTGATGATCTCCAGGATATCCGGTTCGTCGTCGGCGATGAGGATCTTCTTGCCCTTACTATCCATTTTAACAATTGGTTTACGCAAAAATAACCTTGCTGCCCTGCCATTGGGCGGTCATGGGATTATGAAATTGTTAACGGGTTGTACTTAAATTGATCCGCTTTACGTTTCATATATAAACCGTGTAAACCTATATTACACTTAAATTTGCAATTATCAGGGTCAAGTGAGAAAATTAATACTTCTATCCATTTTATTGTTTCAGGTAAGCCTTTTATGGGCCGTCCCTGATACCGGAAGCCGGAAAATCGACATCCGGAGGGTGAAGTTGCATGAGGATATTGATAAGTTACAAGATAATATCCTCGAAACGGATGGTAAGAAGGATGACCTGATTTTTGCCGTAAAGGACGACGATATCAACCTCATTATCACGGACCTGATGGTCCGTCAGGTCAACTTACTGCAGGACTCGCTTGAGAATCACAGCAAGCTTGACCACCGGTTAAAGGTCAAGTATCTTACTGGTCTTCAGAACATGCTCCGGGGCTACCAGAGCGGTTGGAGCAGGCGTGTGTTTGCCCCTGAAAAAGGTGTTTTGCTCTACACCCAGTTCCTTGAAATGATGGAAGCTGATATCAAGGGGCGGTCCATTGAGCCCATCGTTGACAAGTATCCCTACGAAACAGGGGATATCCTGGTCAATGCTTCCAACAGCATATTTTTCGATAATCCCGGTTTCAATCCCTCCAAGATCATTTTGTTCCGGAAGTTCTGTGCCATCCGGCCGGACCAGATCCTGCCGAGGCTGGAGTATTTTGCCGATGTGCCTTTTGCCGACAGCCTGGTGAGGTATACAGCCCGTTTGAATCCGGACCAGTTTTATGATTACGCTGCGGCTTCCCGCACCCGGGTGGGGCAGTTGATCCGAAAATGCGAGGATCCGATGGTGAAAGCGATCACCGAAATGGCCTCCAGTAAAAGCGGCAGGCTGTATTACCCCTTTTTGGACGAGGTCATGAGTGGCCGGCAGACGCTGGCTTCCATTAGCAACGTGATGACGGACAGCCTGAAGTACTACAGGTTACTGGTTAAGACGCAGGTGAATTATGCGGAACGATTAAGGACAGGGGACACTCCATTGGCATTTAATGAGCTCACTAAAATGCTGCAGCGCAAGGCTGTTGAAACCTATATAAATGAAATCAATGCGCTGCATGATGAAACTGACCAGGTGAGGTTCAGGATCCTTGAACCGCTCACGCCGCAGGAGTTGTATTATCTCATCGTATTGGGCGAGGATGTGATCTATACGTCCAGTTACAAGGGGGTGTATAACCGGATGATGGAGCGTATGAGATTCCCTACGGGCGACACCTTGCTGATGTCTGTACAGTTTGACCGTTTTAAAAAGTTCATCAAAATGGCTGCGGGTTACAATAAGCTGGAACCCTTTCTGGCCAGTATGCCCGACAGTAATGCCCAGCGGCTGATGATTGCTTTCGCCAGGGGGCTTGGAAAAACCGGTGCGCTGGAAGAGGCCGTTGACGTGGCGGATTCTTACGGCAGCATCAATACTCCCGTGGTTAAGAGGCTGGTGGACTGGGAAGTGGAGAATAACCTGGTGATCAGCAGGAAAAACGGGAATAAAAGAACAGAGATCATTTATAATATTCTGCAAACCATTTTTGCCTCTTCCACGGACAGTACCGTGAATATTTCGCAAAAGCTGGGTATACCGCCCGTTTATACCGTGGACTACAGGCAGTTGGCTGATAAGGATGGCAAAGTGGTGCAACTGGTATTCTTCTACGGCGATAAGGATGGCATTGATTCCTACGGGAATTTCATGTCTATGTTCAATAATGCGGCAGAATGGAAAGTGACCAAGTCGAAGGAATGGGTGGAGATCCGTTCGGCAAAAGGCAAGCCGCTGCTGATTTATGCCAACCTGCCCCTTGACAATACCAAAGGTGATGATCCCGATGCACGCGCGCAAGAGCATTTGCTGGCCTACCTGGATGAGAAAAAAATTGAACCAACTATTGTGATACACCGTGGGCACAGTTACCATGTGAAGTATACGATCAAGCAACTCCCTCCGTCTGCGCGGATCGTGATACTTGGCTCCTGTGGTGGGTACCATAACCTGGACGATGTATTGAAAACCTGTCCGGATGCGCACATCATCTCATCCAAGGAGGTAGGTACCAGAACGGTCAATGAGCCTATCCTCAAGCATATCAATGATGACCTGCGGGCTGGCCGGAATATTGACTGGATCGGAACCTGGAAAGCACTTGCGCTGCAATTCCCTTCAGGCGACGCCAAGGAAAGGTTTGATAATTACATCCCACCACATAAAAACCTGGGCGCGCTTTTTATCAAAGCGTATGCAAGGGCCGTAAACGATTAACTAATTGGCTAATTAGCTAATTGGCTGATTCTTTTTTTGAAATTACCTTATCGATTCTAAGTTTCTCCAATTAGCCAATGAGACAATTAGCCAATGAGCTAATTTCGCTGGATGGAGGCTCGCAAGAAGATTTTTGATTTTACCCGGTTGAGGCGGGTTTTTGCGTTTGCAGCTCCATACCGGAGGCGGTTCTATATCTCCGTTGGGCTGGCCATAGCACTGGCCGTTCTTTCGCCTGTAAGGCCGCTGCTGATCCAGTATACCATCAACAATATTATCAAGGAAGGACTGATCAACACACTGCTGTGGATCACGGTGATCCAGGTGGTGATCCTGTTCATCGAAACGGGGCTTCGGTTTTATTTCAGTTTTCTAACGGCCTGGTTAGGGCAGACGGTGGTGAAGGATCTTCGGGTGAAGGTCTACGAGAAGGTGTTGAACCTGAACCTCTCCCAGTTTGATAGAACGCCCATTGGTACGCTCACTACCAGGACCATCAATGACATTGAGTCCATCAACGATATTTTTTCAGAGGGGTTGATCCCCATCATCGCGGACTTCCTGTCGATCATCGCTATACTCGCTGCCATGTTTTATACCAACTGGCAGTTGACCCTGGTCTGCCTCATCCCGTTCCCATTCCTGATCATTTCCACCTATATCTTCAAGGAAAGTGTGAACAAGTCGTTTACCCGCGTCAGGAACGCGGTTTCTTCTTTGAATGCTTTTGTGCAGGAGCATATCACGGGTATGCAGATCGTCCAGGCATTTGCCGTAGAAGACAAGGAGTTCCGGAAATTCAGGCAGATCAACCGGGAACACAGGAATGCGAACATCAATGCCATATTCGCTTATTCGGTATTCTTTCCCATAGTGGAGATCGTGCTGGCGAGTTCGGTGGGTTTACTGGTATGGTATGCGGGGTATCAGGTGATGAAACTGCCACAGCAGCAGGCCGTGGAGATCTCCGGCCAGATCATCTCGTTCATCATCATGCTGAACCTCCTGTTCCGCCCATTACGGGTGATCGCGGATAAATTCAATGTGCTGCAAATGGGTATGATCGCCAGCGAAAGGGTCTTCAAGGTGATGGATAATGCGGATTTCGCCAACGAAGATGGGCAATGGCACCCGGAGAAGGTGTCGGGGGACCTTAAATTCAGGAATGTGAGTTTTGGGTATAACGAAGACAGGGAGGTATTGAGGGGCATCAATTTCCATGTACGTCCCGGGCAGACGCTGGCAATCGTTGGACATACAGGAAGCGGTAAAACTTCCATAATTAGCCTGATCAACAGGCTTTACCACGTAAAGAAGGGGGAGATCCTGATCGATGACCGCAATATTGAGGATTATAAGCTGGAGGTGCTCCGGGGTGAGATCGGGGTGGTTTTGCAGGATATATTCCTTTTTTCAGGCTCCATTTATGATAATGTGACCCTCAGGAATGAGGCGATAACCCGGGACGAGGTTCAAAGGGCCGCCCAACTCATTGGAATCCATGACTTTATCATGCAACTTCCCGGAGGGTACGATTTTGACGTAATGGAAAGGGGCGGTACCCTGTCTATGGGGCAGCGCCAGCTTTTATCATTTCTCAGGGCCCTGTTATACGACCCGTCCATCCTGATCCTGGACGAGGCCACATCGTCCATTGATACCGAGTCCGAGCAGTTGATCCAGCGGGCCATAGATAAGCTGATCAGTGGCCGGACCAACATCATCATTGCCCACAGGCTGAGCACCATCCGTAAAGCAGATATCATTATGGTGCTGGATAAAGGCGAGGTCAGGGAAATGGGGAGCCATGACGAATTGCTGGACAAACGTGGGTTCTATGCCAATCTGTATGAAATGCAGTTTGGCCAGACCATTCGAACGTGATGAAAAGTGGGAAATATGGGGAGTGTGGCGAATGAAAATTGGTCCAGTTTCCTTCATATTATTCCCATTTATCACATTCCAAATCCCTATCTTTGCGCCAAATTTCGCAGCATCCATGAACTTTAACAGCGTCAAATTCTTTGTGGTAGCGGTTTTCAGTGTTTTTTTGATGGCATTGCCCGTTGCTCTGTCTGCGCAGCATGAAGAGCACGCTAATTCCGGGGCAGAAGGGCACAAAGAAGAGAAGAAAGGGGGGTTTGATGCCAACAAAGTGATCTTCAGCCACATCATGGACGCGCACGAATTCCACCTTTTTGAGTATCATGGAAGTGACGGTCAGGAACACCATGTAACGATTCCCCTTCCTGTCATCCTGTACTCGCCCCAGAAAGGGTTTTCCGTGTTCATGTCGTCAAAATTCGAGCATGGCCATGCAGAGCATAATGGGTACAAAATGGAGGGCGAAACCATTGTTTCCACGGAACCGGGCGTTACCGTATATGATTTCTCGCTGACCAGGAACGTGGTGCAGATGCTGCTGGCGCTTGTGCTGCTGATCTGGATCATGACCTCCGTGGCTGCCAAGTATAAAAACGGCGTTAAGGCGCCAACGGGCATGCAGAACGCCATTGAGCCGGTGATTACTTTCATCCGGGATGAGGTAGCCAAGCCCAACCTCGGCAAGAAGGCCGACAGGTACCTGCCTTATCTCCTGACTGTTTTCTTCTTCATCCTGGTCAATAATATTTTTGGTCTGATCCCTGCTTCTGCTAACGTCACGGGCAACATCGCATTTACGATGGTGCTGGCGGTCATTTCATTTGTTGTGATCCTGTTCAGCACCAACAAGCATTACTGGGGTCATATCTTCAATCCTCCGGTGCCTGGCGGCGTAAAAGCCATTCTGGTCCCCGTTGAGATCCTGGGTGTGTTCACCAAGCCTTTCGCCCTGATGATTCGTCTTTTCGCCAATATGATGGCAGGACACATCATCATCATCTGCCTGGTATCGCTGATCTTCATCTTCAGCGACATCAGTGTTGGTGTGGGAGTAGGTTTCAGTCCGGTTTCAATTGCGTTTGCGGTATTCATATATCTTATCGAGGTGATGGTAGCCTTCATCCAGGCTTTCATCTTTACCAACCTGACTGCTGTATTCATCAGCCAGGCATTCGAAGGGGAGCATGAGCACGAGGCGCATCATTAATTGTGAATTAATCATCAATATAAAACAGCAAGTATGGACTTATTGAATGTACTGTTGAGCACAACTCCCTGGGCTAACGCCGGTGGAGCCATTGGTGCCGGTCTCGCTGCCATTGGAGCAGGTATCGGTATCGGTCAGATTGGTAAAGGCGCGGTAGAAGCTATCGCTCGTCAGCCGGAAGCCATGAACGACATCCGTGCTAACATGATCCTGACTGCAGCCTTCGTAGAAGGTGTGGCACTGTTTGCGGTTATCGCAGGTATTCTGGCGATGTTCGTTTAAACAGAAAAACAGTAACCGCTCCAACGCACAGGGCCGAGGAGCGGTTCCTTTTTCAATTAGCTAATGAGCCAATTAGCTAATGAGCTAATTAAAAACAACAAACAGATTTTTCTATATGCAATTACTTACTCCTGCCTTTGGTCTCATTTTCTGGACGCTGATCGCGTTCCTGGCAGCGTTTTTCATCCTGAAGAAATTTGCATGGCCCGCTATCATTAACGGCCTGAATGAGCGCGAGAAAACCATTGCGGATTCACTGGCTACTGCTGAGCGCGTGAAACTGGAAATGGCGCAGTTGAAAAGCGAGAATGAAGAGCTGCTTGCACAGGCTCGTGAAGAAAGGGCCCAGATGCTGAAAGAGGCCAAAGAAACGAAGGACAAGATCATCAGTGAAGCGAAGGAGCAAGCGAAAGTAGAAGCCAACAAGATCATTGTTGACGCCAACAACGCGATCGAGAACCAGAAGATGGCTGCCCTGACGGATGTAAAGAACCAGATTGGAAACATGGTAGTTGAAGTGGCAGAGAAGGTGATCCGCCGAGAACTGGCCAATGGAAACGAGCAGGAATCTTACATTCGCAAACTTGCCGATGACCTGACCACAACCAAAAACTAAAGGAAGCACATGCGTCAGCCAAAAGTTGCCAAACGATATGCCAAAGCTCTTTTCGATCTGGCTGTTGAAACGGGCCAGTTGGAAAAAGTGAAGGAAGATATTGAAACCGTCCTCGCGGTGGATCACAGCGAATTCAATGCAGTGATGATGTCGCCCGTGATCACAGGGGAAAAGAAAGAGAAGATCTTTGCTGCTGTTTTTGACGGCAAGGTATCAGATCTGACAAAGTCCTTTTTCAACCTGTTGTTCAGGAAGGGAAGGGAAATCTCAGTAAAAGAGATCCTTCTGGCGTTTGGAGGTCTTTATCGCCAGCACCACAACATCTCGGTTGTTGAGATCACCACTGCAGGTCCTGTGCCTGAAGCAGTGAATGTCGTCCTGCGCGATAAGTTGAAGTCGATGCCCAGGTTTAAGGATTCTACGCTGCAATTAACCAATAAGGTGGATGATAGCATCATCGGCGGATTTGTGCTGCATGTGGAGGATCTGATCTATGATGCCAGTATACGTCATGACCTGACCTTGATCAAAAAGCAATTCATTGAGAACATGTATGTTCAGAAGCTCAGATAATTAATTTAAAAAAAGAACCGCTATGGTAAATATAAAACCAGATGAAATCTCAGCGATACTGCGTCAGCAGCTGTCGAACTTCAATACCTCTGCCGAACTGGAAGAGGTGGGTACCGTTCTCCAGGCAGGTGATGGTATCGCCCGTATTTATGGCCTGAGCAATGTTGGTTCAGGTGAGCTTGTTGAGTTTGAAAACGGTGTTCGCGCCATTGCCCTTAACCTCGAGGAAGATAACGTGGGTGCGGTATTGATGGGAGAAGGTGGTGATATCAAGGAAGGTTCTAAAGTTCGCCGTACCGGCCAGATCGCCTCTATCAAAGTGGGCGAAGGACTGGTTGGACGTGTCATCAACACACTGGGTCTGCCGATCGACGGTAAAGGACCTGTTGCCGGCGAATTATTCGAGATGCCCCTGGAGCGTAAAGCGCCTGGTGTGATCTTCAGGGAGCCTGTAAAGGAGCCCCTGCAGACTGGTATCAAAGCGATCGACGCGATGATCCCTGTTGGTCGTGGTCAGCGTGAGTTGATCATTGGTGACCGCCAGACCGGTAAAACTGCCATTGCGGTGGATACCATCATCAACCAGAAAGAATTTTATAAAGCAGGAAAACCTGTATACTGTATTTACGTAGCGATCGGCCAGAAAGCATCCACTATCGCTGGTGTAATGAAGACACTGGAAGATAACGGTGCCATGGAGTTCACTACCATTGTAGCGGCTTCTGCATCAGACCCGGCTCCATTGCAGTTCTACGCTCCGTTTGCTGGCGCTGCGATCGGTGAGTTCTTCCGGGATACTGGCCGTCCTGCGCTGATCATTTTTGATGACCTGTCAAAGCAAGCCGTGGCTTATCGTGAGGTGTCCCTGCTGCTCCGTCGCCCTCCGGGACGTGAAGCATACCCTGGTGACGTATTCTACCTGCACAGCCGTTTGCTGGAAAGGGCTGCCAAGGTGATCTCCAACGATGCCGTTGCCAAGAACATGAACGATCTTCCTGAATCAATCAGGCACCTGGTTAAAGGTGGAGGTTCACTGACTGCGCTACCCATCATTGAAACACAGGCTGGTGACGTTTCTGCATATATCCCAACGAACGTGATCTCCATTACGGACGGTCAGATCTTCCTTGAATCAAACCTGTTCAACGCGGGTATTCGTCCTGCGATCAACGTTGGTATTTCGGTTAGTCGTGTTGGTGGTAATGCCCAGATCAAGTCCATGAAGAAAGTGGCGGGCACATTGAAGCTTGACCAGGCGCTTTATCGCGAGATGGAAGCGTTCTCCAAGTTCGGTGGTGACCTCGATGCCGCTACCAAGAATGTACTTGATAAAGGTGCGCGTAACGTGGAGATCCTGAAGCAGGGCCAGTATGAGCCAATGTCCGTGGAGAAGCAGGTGGCCATCATCTACCTCGGTACCCAGGGTCTGATCTCTTCGGTACCTGTGAGAAAGGTGAAGGAGTTTGAAGAGCATTTCCTGCTGGAGATGGAGACTAAAATGCCTGAGCTGCTGGCTGAATTCAAGAAGGGCAATCTTCCTGAAGATGGGCTGAAGCAGATGGTTGAGATGGCGAAAGGACTTATGCCACAATACAAGTAACGATCATTGACTGATTATATAAGCCCGCAAGATCTTGCGGGCTTTTTTTATGCCCGCTGGAAACGCTATAAAAAAAACTGACCTCCAGATTTGGTTTATAATATAAACTACTTTATGTTTGTGTTTCAATAGGAGATTTCATGGGCAAATGGATCATTATCCTCTTTGCATTACTGGCAGGAATTGGCGCTAAAGGGCAGACCGAGATCAAAGGCAGGATCTATAGCATGAAGAAAAAGCCATTGGCGGGGGTGAACATCAGCATAAAAGACAGCTATGATGGTGCCACCTCCGACTCCAGCGGCTCATTCAGCTTTATCTCAGAAGAGAAAGGCAATGTGGTGCTCCAGGCGGAACAAGCCGGTTACAAGTTATTCCAGCAACAGGTCAGCCTGGCTTCCGGGCCCGTAAATATCGAGATCATTTTAAAGGAGCTGGTTGACGAAATGAGTGCCGTAGTGATCACTGCGGGCGCTTTTGAGGCATCGGACAGGAAAAAAGCTACTGTCCTCAACTCCATCGATATCGTCACCACAGCGAGCGGAAACGCAGATATCACCGGGGCACTGAAAACCCTGCCCGGTGCCCAGCAAGTAGGCGAAAGTGAAGGCCTTTTTGTCAGGGGCGGAACAGCGGCGGAAACAAAGACCTTTATTGATGGTAACCTGGTCAACAATTTCTTCTTCAGCAGCGTACCCAATGTGGCGCAAAGGGGCAGGTTCTCACCATTCCTTTTCAAGGGGACCATTTTCAGCACTGGCGGATATTCCGCATTGTATGGACAGGCTCTCTCGTCGGCACTGATCCTCGAATCCATCGACCTTCCGGAGCAGACTTCCGCTAACCTGGGCATCAGCGTGATAGGTGCCAGCGGCGGGTACCAGCACCTCGCCAAAAACAAGAAATATTCCTTCGGAGCAAGTTATAGCTACAGTAAACTGGCACTCGCATTCTCACTGATCAAACAGCAGCAGGATTATGAGCAGGTACCGGTCTTTAATAACGTGGATGCCAATTTCCGCATCAAGACTTCCAAAACAGGGATCATCAAGTATTACGGCATCTTTGGTACCAACAACCTGAAGTTCTTTACGCCAAGCCTCGATTCCATCGGATATCTTGATGGCTTCGGGCTGAAGAACCGCAACTACTACCATAACCTCTATTACCGCGAATCCATTGGAAGATGGAAAATGAATGCCGGGCTGGCCTATACCGATAACCGCGACAGGATTGAAAGCGGATTGTATAGCGACAACAAAGAACTTGTAACACTCCCTCCACTGGAATTCAAGAATTTCAAGCTTGATAATAACGGTAGGTACTTCAACGCCAAATTGGTTTTGGAGAGGAAATTCGCAGGGCTCAATGCGGTCCGTTTCGGCGGTGAATTCAACCGGCTGAACGACCGGTCCCTGTATACTAACCACCTCGGGGATACCTTTGACCAGGAGGTGATCGAGAACATCACCGCAGCTTTTGCAGAAACCGATCTTTATATCACCAACAGCCTCGCTGCAAAACTTGGCGGACGGTTCGAGCACTCCAAATTATTGCAAAAAACAAATGCGGCACCAAGGATCTCGCTTGCCTATAAACTGAGCCAGAAGGGACAGCTTTCATTTGCCTATGGGAAATTCTACCAGAATCCTGAACGGCAGTACTTCCCCGCGAAAACAGACCTCAGGTTTACCAATGCCACCCATTATATCCTGCAATACCAGCGGGTAACGAAACTGACCACACTGAGAACTGAACTGTTTTATAAAAAGTACGACGATCTGATTAAAACAGGCCAGCAGAATTTCCAACCCGTTGCTACCGGTAACCAGGGATTTGGTGACGCAAAAGGGATCGAGGTATTCTGGCGTGATAAACAAACCATCAAGAACGTGGATTACTGGATCTCATATTCCTACCTGGATACCAAGCGGGATTTCCTGAACTTTCCATCGGCCATTCAGCCCAGTTTCGCAGCCCGGCACACGGCTTCACTGGTAGTGAAAAAATTTGTCACTCCATGGAAGACCCAGTTCAACGTGGCCTACAACTATGCCAGCGGAAGACCTTATTATTTTATCGCGCCGGACAACAGTTCTTTCAAATTCACGGACAGGGGCGTAACGCCTGACTATCATAACGTGAGCTTCTCCATGAACTACCTGCCATCGGTGGGTAAGAAGGATGCGAAAACATTTGCGGTGTACGTACTCTCGGTGAGCAACGTTTTTGGATTTGACCAGATTTTCAATTACCAGTACTCATACCATGGCCTTAGGAAAATGCCCATTCTGCCACCTTCTAAAGTATTTGTTTTTGTAGGGGCGTTCATCAGCTTTGGCGTTGACAGGTCAGAAGACGTAATTAATAGTAATCTTTAAAAACACGTATATGGAGAACGGGAAAAATCAAATTGAACCTAAAGATGAAATGCTTTGGGAGATCGCCAAAAAAAGGGCTTCCTTCAAAACCCACCTGGCCACTTATCTCGTTGTAAACGGGTTTCTTTGGGCACTATGGTATTTTCAGTCAGGGGGTGACACCTATGGCCATTTCCCCTGGGCCCTGTCAAGCACACTGGGCTGGGGGATCGGATTGGTGTTCCACTACCTGTCTGCCTATGTTTATCCCAAGCAGAATTCGGTGGAAAGGGAATATGAAAAATTAAAAAGGGAACAGCTTAAATGAATAATACGATGAAAAAAGTCACAACAGTAATGGTATTGATGGCATTGACCTTTATGGCAAATGCCCAGTCAGAAAAGTACATGAAGGCGATGACGGATAAGGTTGGCGCAATGGATACGGTTCGCAGCGCACAAGGCTGGCAGGGACTCGCCAACGCTTTTGAGCGCATCGCTGAAGCAGAGAAAACGCAGTGGTTGCCCTACTATTATGCTTCGTTGAGCCATGTCATGAACGGATATATGATGCAACAGCCGGGGCAGGGCGGTCCGGCATCGACACAGATCGATCTGTTGGCCGACAAAGCAGAGTCCCTGCTCTCAAAGGCGGAAAACCTGGAAAAAGAAAACGCGGATGTTTTTTGCGTGAAGAAAATGATCGCCACCCTGAGAATGGGCGTTGATCCTATGACCAGGTGGCAAACATACGGTCCAAAAGCAGCCGAAGCTCTTGCGCGGGCCAAGGCACTGGATGCTTCAAACCCGCGGATCTATTTGCTCGAGGGCCAGGATATGTTCTACACGCCGGAACAGTTCGGCGGCAGTAAATTGAAGGCTAAGCAATTGTTTGATGAGGCACAGAAGAAGTTTGAAGCACAGAAACCGCTTTCAGCCATCCACCCGCGCTGGGGTTTGGACCAGGTCAGGTATTTTCAAACGATGATCAAATAAACCCATATGATGGAGGAATCCCTTACCGAGAAACAGAGCTTCAGCATCATCCAGGAGATGATCAATAAGGCTAAGAACCAGTTCAGCGAAGACGGTACCATGTACCTGCTTTGGGGATGGGTGATCCTATGTTGCAGCTTCGCCCACTTTATCCTCGACGTTGTAGTGCATTACAAGCAGCCATGGGCCGTTTGGTCGGTCACCTGGATAGTGGCGCTGTATATGATCATCTATCAGCGGCGGCGTGACAGGAAACGGAAAGTGAAGACATATTCCGAGGAACTGCTCGGGTACGTGTGGCTGTGTTTTGTGATCATGATGGTCATTACCTTTTTCCTGCTCCAGAAATTTGTACCACAGTTCTGGAGATACAATTACCTGTTCATTCTGCTTTGTTATGGCATGCCCACTTTTCTTTCCGGGATCATCCTTAAAGTTAGGCTGTTGGTACTGGGTGGCGTTTTTTGCTGGGTATTGTCAGTCTTGGCAGGGTTCGTGGATTTTCATTACCATCCCTTATTCGTATCGGCCGCTGTGATAGTAGCCTGGATCATCCCTGGCTACAGCTTGCGTGCACGCTTTAAAAAAGAAATGAATTGATTTTATGGCAGAGAAGAAAATGACCAATCATGAAAGCCTGCTTCTCATTGAACAAATTCAAGGAAAGATAACGAAGTGGATAATGTGACACTATGAGTGGATTCAAGGAACTGGACCCCATACTTCATTCCCAACTGCGGCTTGCCGTGATCTCTTTACTGGTGAGCGTAAAGGAGGCTGAGTTTACTTTCCTTAAGGAGAAGACAGGAGCCACCGCAGGAAACCTCAGTGTTCAGCTCCAGAAGCTCAAAGAGGCGGGTTATATCGATATTGTGAAACAGTTCAAGGATAACTATCCTCAGACCCTTTGCAAGATCACCATAGATGGCGTTAAGGCTTTCGAAGATTACGTGAATAATCTCAAGCAATACCTCAATATCTGATCAGGATTTTACAAGATGTACCGTTAGCTTCTCGGACCCGTTCACTACTACGTTCAGAAAATAGTCACCGGGTTCCATATGATCGGATCCCTTCAGGTTGAAATGGTTAATGCCTTCCCTGCCATTTTCCTTTCGTTGCAGAATGATCCTGTTTTCGCTGTCTATGATGTTCATGGTCACAAAGGCATTTTCCTTCATGTGCAGATCAATATTGATGACATTCAGCGCATGGTCAGGTGTTGCGGTCACCAGGCTGACCTGGCCCGTTTTGAAGTACTGCATCACCATGGCCTTGGAGTAAGAATGGTGGCCATCAGCGTCGGTCATTTTGATCCGGTAGCAGTTGATGGTGCGTGGCGACTGGTCGATCCAGGTGATCTCTCCCGTACGCTCCGATAGGGTACTTTTCCCTTCTGCAGGGATGAACTTCTCGCCATTACGACTTTTCTCAATCGCATAATTGAAACGGCCTTTTTCATCTGCTTTCCATTTCAGCATTATCCTGTTGGTTGGCATTGCCTCGCCGCGGAATGCAATCAGGTTTGCACCGGGCAGGTTGACGGTTTTAATGGTGATGGGCGTTTCATTCAGCGAGGCATTGATGCTGATAACTGCAAAAATGACGATGCATACGAACCTGCAAAAATGGCCGATACCGGTGAAGAATGATGTTTCCATGATTTACTTTTTGATTATGTAAGGAGGAAACTGGATAGGTCATCAATCGAATACGCTGGCTGACTTGGTGGATACAAAGGGCCTCTTCATTCCGAGGCCCTTTTATAACTCAACCTCTGATAATATTTTTCTCAATGAACGATGTCGGGTATCTGGCTTGCCGGTTTTGTTGTCCCTCAGGAGATCCGGTACGTGTTCATGCGGGTGATGTTCCCGATGTTGGCCACAATGACGATGGCAGGATCCTTTTGTGAGAGGTGATCAGCGAATTTGGATAAGTAGGCTTTCGGGAGATATTCGGCGGTAAGATTTTACCGGGATTCGTGCTTGGTGAACAAAGTAAGTGACTATTTGCCGTAAAAGCAAGCTCCCCCAGGCAGCCAAACTCATAATAATTTTTAAACGCCTGATTTACACAACTTCTTCATGGTATTTTTGTTTTAGTTTTTTTCATCGAATGATTCCTGTAATCGAAGTAAAACATCTGGGTAAGCAATTTCCTGGTTTCAAAGCCGTGGACGATCTTTCATTCACTGTATATCAGGGAGATGTATATGGTTTCCTGGGGCAGAACGGAGCCGGAAAGTCTACTACCATACGCATGTTACTCAGCCTGATAGCGCCCAGTTCGGGCACCATCAGAATCTTCGGGAAAGACATGGCCTCTTCCAGGAACGAGATCCTCCGGCAAACAGGAGCGGTCATTGAAAGGCCTGATCTGTACAAATACCTTTCTGCCCGAGAGAACCTGGCCGTGTTCGGAAGGCTCAGTGGCCTGAAACTTCCTGAATCCACGCTGATGAAAAAACTTGAACAGGTAGGTTTGGCAGAGAGGGCAGATTCCAAAGTGAGGACTTTCTCACAGGGAATGAAGCAGCGCCTGGGCATCGCCGTTGCCCTGGTCCATGACCCGGCACTGATCGTACTGGATGAACCCACCAATGGCCTCGATCCCCAGGGTATCGCCGATATACGCAACCTGATCATTTCCCTGAGTCGTGATCACGGCAAGACGGTTCTGGTATCTTCACATTTACTCAGCGAGATGGAACAGATGGCCTCCAGTATGATCATCATTGACCGGGGTAAGAAGATCGTAGAAGGAGAGATGAGGGAATTGCTGGATCCGGCACATGTGTTACTGGAAGTAGTGACAACAGATCCTCCTGGCACGTCGGAATGGATCGGGCAAAGTCAATGGGCCCGTTTGCCATTGGAAAACATTGATGGCAGGTTGCAGATCAAGATGGACAGGAAGGACATACCCTCGTTCACCAGGGAACTGGTAGGCAGCGGGGCCGATGTGATCTCGGTCAATCCCAGGAATTCACTGGAAGAATATTTTCTCTCTTTAACCAGCGGAGGGCAGTATGTGGGAGCTCATTAAACTTGAATTATTTAAGGTATTCCGTAAGCCCAGGACCTTCATTGCTTTTGGGGCGATCACGGCCATTGTCGGGTTGATCCAGATGGGGTTTTATGTAGATGGGGAAAGCTATATCAACTTTGGCATGCAGGCTTTGTCAGACAGCTTCGAAGTGGATGGCAAGATCCTGAACGGATACCTGCTGGCCTACATCATCCTGCAGACCTTGCTGGTGCATGTGCCCCTGTTGATCGCGCTGGTATCCGGCGATATGATCTCCGGTGAGGCGAACATGGGAACCTTGCGCCTGCTGATCACCAAGCCCGTCTCCCGTGCACGGCTCATCAGTGCCAAATTTCTGGCCTCCGCCATATATACCATGCTCCTGTTGTTGTGGATGGCGGTCTGGGCCTTGTTTGTTTCCATGCTTGTTTTTGGAACCGATGATATGATCATTATGAAAAGCGAAGTGGTGACCCAGGTGCTTGAATCGGATACCATGTGGCGCTATTTCGCAGCTTTTGGTTTTGCCTCGCTGGCCATGATCACCGTATCTTCCCTGGCCTTCTTCCTGAGTATTTTTGCGGAGAATTCCATCGGCCCCATCATCGCCTGTATGAGCATCGTCATCGTGTTCACCATCCTGAACACCCTTAACCTTCCCATCTTTAACCTCGTCAAACCCTACCTGTTCACTTCCCATATGCTGGGATGGAAAGGCTTTTTTGACGTGAAGGTGAATGCAGATAACGAGCAGATCATTGGATCCATAGAGAACCTGCCAGCGGTTATGAAATCAGCGGCGATCCTCCTCTTTCATATCATTGGGTTCTGGCTGGCTTCCATATTTGTGTTTAAGAAGAAGGATATCATGTCCTGATGCCGCCCCACGCTTTATTCAGTCAATCTTCTTTATCATTGCAAAAAAAGCATGAGGCTCCTATATGTACTGATGGCCCTTCTTCTTGTCAATGTCTCGTTTGCACAGAAACTCTCAAAGGAAGAAAAACTGATACTTGATAAGATCGATCAACAGCTGCCGCAATCATTCAAATTGCTGGAAGACATTGTCAATGTAAATAGCGGCACATTGAATGTTCCCGGTGTCAGGCAGGTTGGTAAGATCCTGGGTACTGAGTTTGAAAAGGCCGGGTTTGTTACAACCTGGGTGAGCTTGCCAGATTCACTAAGAAGGGCGGGTCACCTGGTGGTTTCAAGGAAGGGTACTAAGGGTAAGAAACTTTTTTTGATCGGTCACCTGGACACTGTTTTTGAACCGGACATGCCCGCCAATAATTATCGCAGGCTGAATGATTCCACGGTGACCGGCCAGGGTGTGAATGATATGAAGGGTGGCGACGTTATTATCCTTGCAGCGGTTCGTGCCCTTAATGATCTCGGTCTCCTTAAGGATGTGACCATCACGGCCTATTTCACCGGTGATGAAGAAAATGCCGGAGATCCTGCATCAATTTCCCGCGCCGATTTTATTGAAAGGGCAAAGCAGCATGATATTGCCTTGGGCTTCGAAACGGCATCAACCCTGGATATCGTTGCGGTAGCACGCAGGGGTTCCAGCAGCTGGACGCTGAAGACCACAGGCAAGCAAAGCCATTCCAGCGGGGTGTTCAATGAAAGCGTCGGCTATGGGGCGATCTATGAATCGGCACGCATCTTAAATGAATTCCGTACGCGCCTGGGCGGTGTGCCATACCTCACCTTCAACCCGGGTTTGATCGGTGGGGGTACAGAAATGAAATTAGCGCCCGGGCAAGTGCAGGCCTGGGGTAAAACAAATATCGTATCGCCCGCTGCCGTACTCTATGGTGACCTCAGGTATATCTCTGCGAAACAGGAGGACAGCGCACGAAGCGTCATGGAAAAGATCGTGTCAGCGAATAACCTCCCGCAAACTACGGCGACCATCTCCTTTGAAGATGGTATTCCGGCTATGGAGCCTAGCCCCGGAAATTATGCATTGAAGGATCTCCTGAGCAAGCTGACAGTTGACATGGGCATCGGACCCACACTTGCCGGTGACCCGGGTAAAAGGGGCGCGGGAGATATCTCTTACGTTGCGGCATATCTCGATTGCCTGGACGGACTCGGTGCTTCCGGCAAAGGCGCACATGCGCCCGGCGAAACCATGAACACGAAAGAATTCCCGATATTGTTAAAGAGAGCGGCACTGTTTATTTACCGTTTAACCAGATAATGATGAAAAGAATTTGCGTAGTCCTTGGCCTGCTATGCTTCGCTGATGTTCACGCCGCGATCAGGCTCCCCGCCATCATTGGCGATCATATGGTGCTTCAGCAGAAAGCGGAGGTGAAGATCTGGGGTTGGAGTAGTCCTGACGAACAGATCAGCATCAGCAGCAGTTGGGATACAGCCCAGATAAGATTCAGGGCGAACAGCGGCGGCCGATGGGAAGTGAAGATCAAAACGCCCGCTGCAGGTGGACCTTATGAAGTCCGGCTGAAAGGACAGAACGAGATCATTATACGGGACGTGCTGATCGGCGAAGTTTGGGTGTTGGGCGGGCAGAGCAATATGGAATGGAGCGGTGCACAGAACCTGCCCCAATCCCTCGAGGAAATGCCAAACGCCAACAACAATAGAATCCGTTTATTTTATGTGTCGAAGAAAGTATCTGACTATCCCCAGGATGATCTTCATGGTCAATGGGTGGTTTGCAATCCGGAAGCGATGAGGACATTCAGCGCCATTGGTTATTTCTTTGGAAAAAAGGTTTTTGAAGCAACCAGTTATCCCATGGGCCTGATCAACTCCAATTGGGGAGGTACACCGGCGGAAACATGGACACCGTCAGAACTGGTTGAAACTGACCCGGTGCTGAAAGAAGCTGCTGCGAAGAAAGTTCCGAATAATTACTGGCCCATTAGTCCGGGCATTGCCTATAATGCCATGATCTACCCCATCACAAAATTCAGTATCGCCGGTGCCCTTTGGTACCAGGGCGAGTCAAATACCGGCACCCATGCATCCTACCAGAAATTGTTCACGGACATGATCGGTGCCTGGCGTAAAGCATGGGATAAGGAGTTTCCTTTCTACTATGTGCAGATCGCGCCCTTTAGTTATGGCGACAATCTGAACGGACCGATGCTCCGCGAGGCGCAGTCGAAAAGCCAGTCGTATCCTAAAACAGGTATGGTGGTGATCAGCGACCTGGTGGATGATGTCAAGGATATACATCCCAGGAACAAGAAAGATGTAGCAGCCCGCCTCGCCAATATGGCCCTTGCTGAAGTGTATGGCCTGCCCATCAGAAACTACAAATCCCCATCATACAAATCCATGGTGGTAGAGCAGGACAAGATCAGGATCATGTTCAATAACGCCGAAACCGGTCTGGTTTCCAGGGGTGGCGATCCTACTGAGTTTTACATCGCCGGGGAGGACAATGTGTTTGTTCCTGCTACCGCAAAGATCAAAGGCAGCGAAGTGCTGGTGTGGAACAAAAATGTAAAGAACCCTGTATCTGTTCGTTTTGGGTTTAACAGTGTGGCCATTCCAAATTTATTCTCTAAAGAAGGGCTTCCCGTGGATTTGTTCAGGACCCGATAGGGGCGTGGGCACAGTTAAACATTGAAAAATACAACACGTTTCCCGGTACCGATCACTCTTTAGTTTTGACCCAGCCCAGACCCTTCAAATAGCCGGCTATCTTGTATTTTGTCAAGGATTAAGATTCGATAATTTTAACAAGTCTACATTATAAAGATTTATGGAAACACCAGGCGTTAGACAACATCTGATCACCCAATTAACGGAAGTCAGCAAAAAGGGGAAGTTGCGACTTCCCGGAGATCTCAGTACAGTACAATGGGAGACCCTGCAAAAGGATGTTCAGGAAGAACTTGATGAACTGAAATGGAAGGCCAGATGGGGTCAGTACCTGGCTTATCTGTTGCTCGCATTCACAGGAGTTTTTTCAATGATCAGGGTATTGGATCTGGCAAGCTGGCCCGATTTGAATAAAGGCGCGTTAACTATCCTGCTGACAGTAACATTTTCCCTGCAGTTTATATTCCTAAAGAATAGAATGAATAGACTTGAGAAGCAAGCCTTATTGCTCGATACATTGCGAAAGATCGATTCAGGAAATAAAGTATAATGAATGACAAGCAATACGG
This sequence comes from Chitinophagaceae bacterium, assembly GCA_040404045.1. Lineage (GTDB taxonomy): Bacteria > Bacteroidota > Bacteroidia > Chitinophagales > Chitinophagaceae > Pollutibacter. The sequence continues at coordinate 1,166 of JBBAJN010000023.1, read as the reverse complement.
TTAGAAAGTGCATTCTTCTTTTTTTCTTTGCCATCGGGATTTTTTTTCAGGATGAGTGCTACGCGCAGAAAAAGCAGGATAACTCGGTCAGGATCAATGACAACGGCGTGATCTATGAACTGCCTAAGGCCTATGAGCTCATGCATATCGCCATGGCATTAACGGACTCATCGATCGTGTCCAGCGGGTATAAGGTCTATTATGAGGTCATTGATACAAGCTCTTCATATTACAAGGAAGTGATCGAATATTTTTCGCCCTACCGGGATCACAAACTGATCGCTGAACTCAATAAGTCCCTCCGTAAAAAGGCCTCCCTATATGCTTCCAATGTGCAAGTGGCATATAATGCCATACTGGTAGACAACGACCTGAATAAGCAAAACATCATGCCCTGGGCCCGAAGGACAGCAGCCAAACTGGGGAGTGTAAACCTGAAACATCTGGAGGATTTTGCCAGGCTGACAAAGTTCGAACAGTTTTATAGCCAGCATCGGGCATATTTCCAGCAGGTTCTCGATGAGGCGAAACGCTATGCCGATGTGAATGCGCAGCAGGCATGGCTGGAACAGCGATTTCCAAGGCGTTACCAACAGTATAGGATCGTTTTCAGTCCGTTGATGTATGGAACACATTTTACGTAGCGTTACAAGGGTGGTGGTAAACGGCGATGCATCATGTGGGTGTCAAAATATGATCCCGTGCCATCCTATACAGAAAGCATTAATGCAGCCCGGTATACCGGCACTGTGATGACAGAGATCGATCATAACTATGTGAATCCCGTGAGCGATGACTATCAGAAGACATTGAATGCGCTTATGGGCGAATCTAACAGGTCCAGATGGGTAAGTCAGTCATACAGCAGCAATTCGTACAAGAACGGGTACAAAGTGTTCAATGAATACATGACCCATGGGGTATACCTGCTGTATACAAATGATAGGCTAACAGCGTCAGAGCAGGAAATGCTCGAGAAAATGAAGATCAATTCCATGCAAAAGACGCGCGGCTTTAGCAATTTCGGGAACTTCTATAATGAATTAAAGCGGCTGTACCTGTCGGGCAAACCTAACCATGACATTGCCAGTGTCTACCCGGATATACTGAGATGGTGCGAACAACAGAACTTGAAATAGGTCTGAAGCAAGTAGCTGTATCTTCTA
>JBBAJN010000022.1:0-27414 GCA_040404045.1 Chitinophagaceae bacterium | reverse complement strand
CTTCCAGAAGAACAGCAACGTCGCATGAGGATTCTCGTCGATATCCTTCGCCTTCCGGCTCTCATAATTGGAAAAAAATACAAAACCTTCGTGGTCGTAGTCCTTCAACAGCACCGTACGGGCGGACGGTATGCCTTCCCTGTTGCAAGTGGCGAGGGTCATCGCATTCACTTCGGTAATGTCAGACCCTACAGCTTCCTTCCACCAACGCGCAAACTGTAAATAAGGGTCCAATTCAACATCGCCCTCGTTCAAACTCTCGCGCATGTACTCCTTACGAATATCTGCAATGGACATAGATGGGCTATTTAGTAGTTATACCAAACCCGGATCAGCTCACGATGGTCCCGATCTCATCTCCTTTGACCACCTTACTCAGGTTTCCAGGCTCGTTCATATCAAACACGATGATGGGCAGATTGTTCTCCATACAAAGGGTGAACGCCGTCATATCCATTACCTTCAGGTTCTTCTCCAGACACTCCTTGTAACTGATCTTATCATACTTCACAGCGTCTGGCACCTTTTCAGGATCAGCATTGTAAATGCCGTTGACCCGCGTTCCCTTGAGGATCACATCGGCACTGATCTCAATGGCCCTCAATGAGCCGGCTGTATCTGTAGTAAAATAAGGATTACCCGTTCCGGCGCCGAAGATCACCACCCTGTTCTTCTCTAAATGGCGGATAGCGCGGCGACGAATATACGGTTCTGCGATCTGCTCCATCTTGATGGCGCTCTGCAACCTGGTATACACGCCCAACTTCTCTAACATGGCCTGCATGGCCATGCCATTGATCACCGTAGCGAGCATACCCATATAGTCTCCATGGGCCCTTTCAATTCCGGTTTCAGACTCGTTCATGCCCCGGTAAATATTCCCGCCACCGATCACGATCGCAACCTGCACACCCAGGTCAACGATGGCTTTTACTTCACTGGCATATTTCTCGATGACTTCGGGATCCAGGCCAAAACCTTTGTTTCCCATTAATGATTCTCCTGAAAGTTTGAGTAAGATTCTTTTATACCTGGGTTGCATGGCGTAAAGTTAATTAAAAGATGGGCCATAAAAAAAATCCCCCCGCAATGCGGAGGGATCCTTTATCGTTCAGCAGCAGGCAAATTAGCCCAGTGCCACTCTTTTGAAAGAAATAACCTTGATGTCTGGACTAACCGACTTCAGGTACTCACCTACGCTCTTGCTGCCATCCTTTACGAAAGCCTGCGCGGTTAAAGTATTCTCCTTGAAAAATGCATTCAGCTTACCTTCTGCAATCTTACTGATCATCTCATCAGGCTTACCTGCCATTTTAGGATCAGCTTTGATTTGCTCGGTCACGATGGCTTTCTCCCTGGCTACCACTTCCGCAGAAACTGAGTCTGCATCAACAGCAACAGGATTCATGGCCGCGATCTGCATGGCAATGTCCTTGCCGGCATCAGCAGCAGCCTGGTTCAAACCAACCAGAACACCCATCCTGTTAGCACCATGGATATAAGACGCAACGAATTCAGCATCAATACGCTCGAATTTGGAAATGCCGATCTTCTCCCCGATGCTTGCGAGTTTATCGTTCACCAGGTCCGCGATCTTTCCGCCATTGATAGACACACCGTTAAGCTCGTCAACGCTTTTCACGTTATTCTCAATAGCCGCATTCATAATAGACTGTGCAAATGCAACGAAATCTGAATTCTTGCTCACGAAATCTGTTTCACAGCTCAGGCAAAGTGCAATGCCTGTTTTGTTGTCTGCCGTTGTTTTAGCAAGAACAACACCTTCGCGGGCATCACGATCACCCCTTAACGCTGCTACTTTCTGGCCTTTCTTCCTCAACCAGTCGATAGCCGCTTCAAAATCACCATTTGTTTCCGTGAGTGCTTTACGGCAATCCATCATACCCGCACCAGTTGACTGGCGGAGTTTATTGATATCAGCCGCAGTAATTGTCACTGTTGACATATCATTGATATTTTCTGATTATTGATCTGATTATCTTTTAGCAGCAGGCTTGCGTCCGCCACCACCTGAAGCTGCGATCCTGCGCTTGGGAGCACCTGGTTTGCCACCACCGCGCCTGTCACCACCTTCACCCTTCTCTTTGTCTTCATCTTCGAGGGAGAAACGCTGGCCCCTGTCCTGCACTTCCTCACCATCCTCTGAGTCATCTGTCTTCTCAGCCTGCCTTTCAGCAAGACCTTCAGCGATGGCCGCAGTGATGAAGTTGGCGATGATCGCAATTGATTTGGTAGCATCGTCGTTTGCCGGAACCGGGAAATCAACTTTATTAGGATCACAGTTGGTGTCTACGATACCGAAAGTCTGGATACCCAAACGCTTCGCTTCTGCCAGTGCAATATGCTCATGGCCGATATCAAAGATCAACAGGGCTGCTGGCACACGACCCAACTGGGCTATACCACCAAGCACTTTTTCCATTTTGTCTTTGTCGCGGGCCAACTGCAGACGCTCTTTCTTAGTGATGCTGTCAAAGCTGCCATCTGTAAGCATTTTCTCGATGCTCTGCATCTTCTTCACGCTCTTACGAACCGTGTTGAAGTTGGTCAGCATACCACCCAGCCAACGCTCGGTAACAAAAGGCATGTTGACACGACGGGCACATTCTGTAATGATCTCCTTAGCTTGCTTTTTTGTTCCCACGAACATGATCTTCTTGCCTGCCTTTGCAATGCTCTTCAGGGCGCCGGAAGCTTCCTGCAGACACTCAACGGTCTTGTTCAGATCAATGATGTGAATACCCTTTTTCTCTGCATAGATATAAGGGAGCATCTTAGGATTCCACTTCTTACGCAGGTGTCCGAAGTGTACACCGGCTTCCAGTAACTGTTGTTGTAATGAAGTGTTATTTTCCATTGTATTTCTGTATAATAATGTTGAACAATTTTGTTGATCCGATGATTAACGTTTGCTGAACTGGTAGCTCCTACGGGCTTTCTTACGACCTGGCTTCTTACGCTCTACGCCGCGAGGATCACGGGTTAACAGCGCGAACTCCTTCAACATGGGTTTTAACTCCGCGTTCAATTCAACCAGTACGCGAGAGATGCCCAGTTTAGCGGCCTCAGCCTGACCTTTTTTACCACCACCGGCTGCATTGATAATGATATCATATTTGCCAATAGCATCAACGGTCTTTAAAGGAAGCTCTACCTGGTTCTGCAGGTAAACCTGCGGGAAGTAGGCTTTATAATCTAAGCCGTTCACTGTGATCTTGCCATCACCTTTAGAGATGAATACGCGCGTTACAGCTTCTTTACGACGGCCAACTGCATTTTTCTGCTTTTCCATTATAATTAGTTTGGACAGTTTTAAAATTTGAATTCACCAGGTTGCTGTGCTCCGTGCGGATGCTTATCACCTGCGTAAACAAATAATTTCTTGATCATCTTACGACCAAGACGATTCTTAGGCAGCATGCCCTTTACAGCCCTTTCAACTACAGCCTCAGGACGACGCTTCAGCAAATCGCGGGCGATCTCAGCCTTCTGGCCTCCGGGATATCCTGAGAATGTCAGGTATTCCTTCTCGTCCAGCTTGTTTCCTGTAAACTTTACCTTGTCCGCATTAATAACAATAACGAAGTCTCCGCAATCAACATGGGGGGTATAGTATGCTTTGTTCTTACCGCGAAGAACCGCAGCGATCTTACTGCACATACGCCCCACAGTTTGATTGGTCCCGTCTACAACGTGCCATTTACGTTGTACGGAAGCTGCATTTGCATGCTTTGTGGTGAAATGTAACTTGCTCATTCTGTTTAAATTTTCCTCCCGCTAAACGGGATCGTTAATAATCAGCCGCCAACCCGGCCGCCCCTTGGGGGACGCAAAGGTAGGTGAAAGCAAGGTCAAAAAGTACAGAAAACGGAAGTATTTTTTATCGCACCTCCATAACTCATTGATATTCAGTATAATTTTTGATTTAATTTTGACCATCAGCCCACTGTCCACATGTGCCCGGGCGACTTCATTTGCCATGTATGGCATAGACTATCGGCGTATCATTGTTGCGGAGGAATATGAAGTTTGCTTTACTGCCCTGCCTGACCACTTTGATATCCCTGACCTCACCCCTGATATCAATTCCGGATGCGGTTTCGGGAATGTAGGTCCAGCTGCGTTTACCATTATTGATCATCACATGCCCGAAACTTGCATCCAAGCGAGAAAACTGCGGCAGGAATGACGTGATATTGCCCCCGGCCAGCAGATCTTTCCTGCCATCCCCATTCAGGTCTGATAACAGGATGGCATTTACAGAAGACAGTTGAAACGGAACGGGCAATGGCTCCACGGTATATTTCCCGCCACCATCGTTCCAGGCAATGCATGAATGGGGGTAGCTGAACGTCTTTACATCACTTGCCTTGATCTGCTCCGCACTGAAAAGATCTTGCAGCGCCTTTGTGGCATATTCCTGGTGCCTCAAATTCTGCTTTTTCAAGACAGGTATCTGGTCAGTAAGATCACGCTTCATAAACACGGGCATGTCTTTACCATTGATGGTTTGCGTCATGATCTTCTCGGGGATCATGTTATTGCTGAACTCATTGATCCAGAGTTTGACAGGATGTTCTGCGTCCGGCCTCAGGTAAAAATTACTTCCCAAGTTGCCAATCACGAGGTCATCATCCCCATCCCCGTCCAGGTCACCCGCCTGCACAGATTGCCACCATCCGTTCAACGCGGAAAGATTTGTCTGGACTTCGGAAAACCGATTGTTTGAAAATGTGAAGACCCTCGGCGGCATCCACTCGCCTACTACAACAAGTTCCCCGCTGTTCTTTAGCCAGACCGCCCCGGTGATCATTCCAGCATGCTGCAAGGAGCCTAAGGCATCTTTGCCCATCATGGCGAACTGACCCTTACCATTGTTGACATAGAAACAATTTTCGGGCGTAGCACCATAATTCACAGGCATCGACCCGGAGGCCGAGAAAACATCCAGGTCACCATCGTTGTCTATATCGACGGGAATCAGCACTGCCGTGTTGCCCATGTTCTTTGGCATGGAGTCCTGGCGCGTGAAATCACCCCTTCCGTTGTTGATGTATAAGCGGTTCTGGTTCTCCCTGGCAAAAGAAGGCCTCGTGTTCCCTCCGGCACCCAACATAAGGTCCTGGTCCCCGTCATTGTCCGAATCGAAGAAAACGGCAGCTATATCTTCGTAATCCTTTAATTGTGCCGATAACCCTGGCTTCAGTACAAATCCGTTCGATTGCTGAATGTAAAGCTGGCCGGGAGTCTTCAGGCTGCCATTGATATACACATCATCCAATCCATCCCCGTTCACATCGGCAATGGCCGCCCGTGGACCCACCCTCGACAATAATCTGGGAATATTCCGCTCCAGGTAAAAGTCTACATGATCATCCTCTTCATGCTTCCCGAAATCAAGGGAACGCTCTTCAAACATGCCTGCCTGCGCCAACGGCTGCCTGAAACCTGCTGAAGCATTGACCTGATTGATCCGCAGGCTGGTGTCTATATCAGGTCTGCTGATGCTACTGACAGTCCGGTCGGGCCATTCCACCACAACAGAATCTATTTGGACCGCCTTACCCAACCCAAACAACAGGGGATAGTCCACGGAGGATTGAAAGCCCCTGGAGGGGTAAAGCTCTTTCGTGTGTTTCTGACCGTTTGTATGGACGGTGACTTTACTACCAATGGCCATGATGTTCTTATCCTTTCCTTTCAGATGCACTGTCAGGTAATGATGCTTGTTTGTCTGGCGGCTGTTATTGCGGTAGAGCAGGGCAGGCTGGTTAACATTGTTGACCACCAGATCAAGGTCGCCGTCATTATCCAGGTCAGCATAGGATGCCCCGTTGGAAAATGTCTTATCGCCCAATCCCCAGGATCTGGCAACCTCCTCAAACTTCAAACCTCCCGTGTTACGAAACATTTTATTGGATATGGGTACGGAAGGCATTTTACCAATGATCTCCTCCACGTCTTCCTTTTTCCCCGTGAGGGCCATTTTCTGCACCACATCATTGGCAAAAAAATCAATGAAATCCTGATCCGTCACATCGTTATAGATCCCATTGCAAACATATATATCGTTCAATCCATCGTTGTCGCCATCAAACATCAATGCACCCCAGCTCCAGTCAGATGCTGCAACACCGGCATGATGAGCGATCTCTTTGAAGCTTCCCCTACCAGTGTTCAGCTGTAGCGTGTTCTGCATGTACTGGCGGTAAAAGCCGGACCGCTCCTTGAACCTTTGCACATCCACGTTCTCAAAAGAAGTGGTGGTCTTAAGCCGAAAATCGTCATCGGGCAACATCTCAGTAACAAAAATATCAGGCTCACCATCGTTGTTGATATCCGCCATGTCCGCGCCCATGGAAGAATGGCTGAGGTGTTGTATACGGTTCTCCAGGTCTTCGATGAAGCTGCCGTCCCGTTGGTTGATGTAGAGATAATCGCGTTCAAAAAAATCATTTGAAACGTAGATATCAGGATAGCGGTCATTGTTAACGTCCCCGATGCTGACACCCAGGCCGAAACCAATCAGGCTTCCGTAGATATTGGCCTCTTTGCTTACGTCCACGAACTTTCCATTGTCGTTCCTCATTAACCTGTCGCCCCCGCCTTTCAGAAAATCCGCCACAGGCCAGTCCTCAGCACGCAGCTCGCGTTTATTTGAATAATTGAGGGTGTTCACAGGGATAAAACTATTGTTGAGGATATAGGCATCGAGGTCACCGTCGAGGTCATAATCAAAAAATGCAGCATGTGTGGTAAAGCCCGGATCATTAAGGCCGTATTTGGCGCCCTGCTCCTCAAACTGCAGGTTACCCTTGTTGATCCAAAGCTGGTTCTCCTGTTCAACGCCTTTCTGGTAACCTGCATTGCAAACATAGATATCTAACAGCCCGTCGTGATTGATATCCACCATCACCACACCCGTGCTCCATTGTTTCTTATCGCCAAAGCCTGCTTTTCCGGAGATATCTTCAAACACAAAATTTCCTTTATTCAGGTAAAGTTTGTTGGGGCCCATGTTTGCCGTAAAGAAGATATCAGCAAGGCCATCATTATTGATATCGCCCGTGGCCACGCCCGCACCATTGTAAAAATTCCGGTAGCTGAAAATGTTGAAATCGGGGGAGTTTGAAATATTGTTCTCGAAATCGATCCCGCTGTTCTCCATCTTCTCGAACAGGGTATCCGTAGTGCTGCTGTTCTTACAGCCCAGCAGGCAAAAACCTATGATGAAAAGGGTGAATACACGCATAAGGTAAAGGCAAAAAGGCCAACTCAAATTGACCCTTCTGCAATATAAAGTGAACAATATGAAAATGCGTCACCGGCTGCTTAGTATCCGGGATTCTGTTCCAGGTCTGGATTCAAGGATTGGCTGATTGGCTAATTGGCTGATTGGCTGATTCTTGAATGCTGAATTCCTTACCGAATCTGTAGCAATGAATGAGCTAATTAGTCAATAACTAAAAATCGATCCCAACAAAGATCTTCTTCTTTGTACTTGAATAATGTCCGTGATTGAAACTGTATAATTTCCCGGGGCGATGGGGAACATTCTCCTCCATCTCATTCACGTCTACCAGGAGCCCGGTAGAAAACAGTTTCTTCCTGAAGTTTCTTCTGTCGAGCTTTACACCGAGAATGGCCTCGTAGAGGCATTGAAGTTCGCGAAGGGAGAACTTTTTCTCGAGCAGGTTAAAAATGATGGGTTCTTCCTGCACCTTCTCCTGCAATCTTTTCAGGCAGGTGTCCAGGATGAGCTTGTGGTCAAAAGCCATGGCCTGCAACTCGGAGACAGCATGCCAGTGCAGCCCATTATTATTCTGCAGCAAGTGGTAATGCTTGACATTGATCAAAGAAAAATAAGCCGATGACACCACACGGCCGGCCGGATGCCTGTCCACCGCACTAAAGGTGTGTACCTGTTCCAGGTAAAGGTTCTCCAAGCCCGTGCGTTCCTTTAAAACACGGTATGATGCGTTGTCAAGATCCTCGTCCATTCCCACCAGGTCGCCCAGCAGGGACCACTGCTCCTGGAATTCGGGAAGGTCACTTTTGATCAGCAATACCTTCAGCGTATTTTCATCGAACCCGAAGATCACGCAGTCCACAGACACGGCAAATCCGAAATAATTACGGATATCTACCGGTGTGGTATTGATATTCGGTCTGTTGCGAGCTGGCGTCATTAAAACAAGGATTAAACGGGCAAAAATTATCGTACAAATTCGAAAGCAGCAAAAATAACTGCAGATTTAAGATCAGGCCTTACCTGCACTACCGGAATTAAGTATTTTTATCGCCCAAGTTCCAGCCATGTATAATAAGGAAGAAACGATAAGACAACAAAATGAAACCCGCGCCTTGCTTCAAAAAGCATCATTCGGCAGGGCAGACACCGATGCCCTGAGGGAAGCGCTGAGATTTCATGAGTACAGGTATTACATATTGAGTGATCCACTGATCTCTGACAAGGAATATGACACATTATATGTTGCATTAGAGAAACTGGAAGCAGAACATCCCGAGCTGTTAACCCCCGATTCTCCAACCCAGCGTGTAGCAAAAGGCATCACTTCGAATTTCCCTGTGGTGAAGCATATGGTGCCCATGCTTTCCCTGGAAAATTCTTACAATGCAGAGGACCTGAATGATTTCGACAGGAAGGCAAAAGAGATCTCGGGGCGGAAAGAGATCGAGTACTGTGTTGAACCCAAGTTTGACGGCGCGGGCATTTCGATTATCTATGAAAACGATCGCTTTGTCAGGGGTGCCACCCGCGGCGACGGCGTTGAAGGGGAAGATATCACCATCAACCTCAAACAGATCCGCTCCATTCCGCTGTATGCAAAATTCTCTTCGTATGGCATAAAACAGGTGGAGATCCGTGGGGAAGTGATGATGAACAAAACCAGTTTCCGGAATTTCAACAATACGATGATCGCTCAGAACCTGCCGCCGCTGGCCAATCCCAGGAATGCGGCATCGGGGGCCTTGCGGATCAAGGATTCACGGGAGGTAGCAAAGCGAAACCTCGAAGCCTTCCTTTACCACGTGAGTGATGTGATCACCGAAGACGGCAAACACAGCCCGGAAGTGCTTCACACACATGCGGGCGCCCTGGATATGCTCTGGGAACTGGGGCTCAGGAGTCCACACCGGGAAAAGAAGATCTGCCAGGGGATCGAAGAAGTGATCGCTTATTGCCAGGAATTTGAATCTAAGCGTGATGATCTCCCGTATGAGATCGACGGCATGGTGGTAAAAGTGAATAATATTGAGTTGCATGATCAGTTGGGGATGACCACCCACCATCCCCGGTGGGCCATTGCCTTCAAATTCAAGGCCAGGCAGGCGACCAGCACATTGAGGGCTGTCGAGTTCCAGGTGGGCCGAACCGGAAGCATCACGCCTGTGGCCAAAATTGAACCCGTTCCCATCAGCGGCGTAACGGTTACTTCGGTTTCATTGCATAACGAAGAGTTCATCCGGGAAAGGGACATCATGATCGGTGACCAGGTGTTGGTGGAACGGGCAGGGGACGTGATCCCCTACATTGTAAAAGCCCTCGTAGAGGTGAGGACGGGAGGGGAAAAACACATCCAGTTCCCAACCCATTGTCCTGCTTGTAACCACCCCTTGTATAAACCCGATGATGAGGCCGTATGGCGGTGTACTAATATCAACTGCCCGGCCCAGGTACTGGAAAGGATCATTCATTATACCAGTAAGGATGCCATGGACCTCAGGGGGCTTGGCGAAGCTAATATTCGCAAATTCTACGAGTTGGGCTTTTTACAGGATATTCCGGGCATTTACCACCTTCCCCTTGAAAAAATCAGGGTTCTGGAAGGTTTTGGGGCCAGATCGGTGACCAACCTCCAGGACGCCATCGAAAAGTCCAAGTTGCAGCCCCTTCACCGCCTCATGAATGCCATGGGTATCCGGTATGTGGGAGAAACTACGGCCAAAGCACTGGCTAATGGTGTGGAGCATATGCTGGACTATTGCAAATATGAAAAAGAGGACCTGCTGAAACTGGAGGATGTTGGGGTGAAGGTTGCAGAGAGTGTTTTCCAGTTCTTCCACAATGATGATAACATCAATATGTTGAAAAAGCTGGAGGAAGCGGGTGTGAACCTGAAAAATGACCGCCAACAGGTGAAACAGGACGGTAACCTGGACGGCCTCACGTTTCTCTTTACAGGCACCCTGACCCAGATGAAACGACAGGATGCAGAATCGCTTGTTGAGCAAAACGGGGGAAAGATCCTGGGCGGCGTGAGCAGCAAACTGAACTACCTCGTTGTAGGCGAGGATGCCGGATCCAAGCTGGAAAAAGCGCGAAAGATCGCAAGTATCAGGATCATCAGTGAAAAAGAATTCGTGGAAATGACCGGGGGTAACGCTAACGCATAAGCTAGATTAGCCTATTTTCTGTTAAATAATCGCGGCCCGCGTGAAAAAATGGCAACGGGGAAAGCATACTTGTAGTAATTTTATCCCTACAAAAGCCAAACATCATGATAAAGAAAATAGCTGGAGAGGTTTGGAAGAACCTGCAGTTCCCTGGCTGGAAAGATCTCCGTAAGAAATATGCGGTATCTAACCAGGGAAGGGTTGCGAGTTACACGGACAATTTGCATGAAGATGGTAAACTCCTGAACGGATCATTGACAACAGGGTATAAAAGCCTTAACCTGCACCGCCCGGATAGTAAAGGGACCATCTATATACACAGGGAAGTGGCCAAGCTGTTTTCCAAAAAACCTTCTCCCAAATACAAATTTGTTATCCATATCAACCATAATAAGCTTGATAACAAAGCAACAAACCTGAAATGGGCCACCCAGGAAGAAGTTGCGAGGCACCAACAGCATTCGCCGGCCAAGATCGCCTATAAAAAGATCCAGGCATCACGAAGCACAGGGTTGAAACTCAATACCACGCAAGTGAAAACCATCAAGAAAATGTTGAGCGACCCCAAAAGGAAACTGACATTCAAGCAGCTTGCGGAGAAGTATGGTGTAAGCGAAATGACCTTATACAGGATCAAAAGCGGAGAAAACTGGGGCAAGGTAAAGTAACCCGTTTGCGCGCATGATCCCATTCCTGAAAAAGCTTGGCAAAAACAATAATAAAGCGTGGTTCGACGCTAACAGACCCCTGTATGCCCAGGCAAAATCGGAGTTTGAAGATTTTGTCACCTCGCTCGTTGCCGCTTACGGCAAACATGATCCATCAATTGCGCACCTGTCCGCGAAGGAATGCATTTTTCGGATCAATCGCGATGTGAGGTTCTCGAAGGATAAATCCCCTTACAAGACGAATTTCGGCGCGTCGATCTCTTCAGGGGGAAAGAAGTCGCCTTTTGCAGGTTACTATGTACATATTGAACCAGGTGCTTCGTTTGCGGGTGGCGGCATGTGGATGCCCATGCCGGAGCAGTTGGCCATGGTCAGGCAGGAGATCGATTACAATTACGACGAGTTTCTGTCGATCCTCAAATCGCCTGCATTTAAGAAACAATACGGGGAGTTGTACAAAGGAGACGATGTGTCGCTGACCCGCGTGCCGAAAGGATATGAGGCCGATAACCCCGCCGCTGAATACCTCAGACTGAAAAGTTTTATCGCGATGCGTCCCATTACCGATGAAGAGATCACATCGGGGGACCTGGAAAAAATCTGCGTCAACGCCTTCAAGGCGCTTAAACCGCTGGTTGAGTTCATCAACAGAACGATAGCATGACCTGATGGTATAACTATTTTCGAACGATTCTCACCTCATCCATTTTCAATCATTCCCACTGGTCTAGCGCATATGTGACCGTCCGGGAGATCCTATTGCAAGGATACCGCGGAGGCAAGGCCCTATCTGCCTTGCCCCCGGGCAACCTGTTTTCCGGGCTTGTGAAGGCCTTCCGACCTTATCCCAGCAAATTTTTTGACACCAGGTATTCAGCGATCTGTACAGCATTGGTAGCAGCGCCCTTACGAAGATTGTCAGACACGATCCACATATTCAATGTGTTTGGCTGCGACTCATCACGGCGGATACGACCCACAAATACTTCGTCCCTTTCATGCGCATCCATCGGCATCGGGTATTTCTGGTTGGCCGGATCATCGGTGAGAACCACGCCTGGAGCTGAGGCCAGCAGTTGCCTTACTTCATTCAGGTCAAAATCCTGGTCAAATTCTATGTTCACGCTTTCGCTGTGCCCGCCCATCACGGGTATACGAACGGTTGTAGCCGTGACCCTGATATTGTCGTCCCGCATGATCTTCTTGGTCTCCAGAACCATCTTCATTTCTTCTTTCGTGTAACCGTTCTCCAGGAAAACATCGATCTGCGGGATCACGTTGAGATCGATCGGATATTTATAGGCCATCGGATACTCAGCATTGCTGCCGCTGACCAGTTTGCTGCGTTCCCCCATCAACTGATCTACTGCCTTCTTCCCGGTTCCAGTCACACTCTGGTATGTGGACACCACGATGCGCTTGATCTTATAACGCTTGTGAAGGGGATTCAGGGCCACAACCATTTGTATGGTTGAGCAGTTGGGATTGGCAATGATCTTATCCTCCGACGTGAGCGCATCGGCATTAATTTCAGGAACAACCAGCTTCTTGCCGGGGTCCATGCGCCATGCTGAGGAGTTATCAATAACGGTGATGCCTGCAGCGGCAAATTTAGGTGCCAGCTCCAGGGAAGTTGATCCACCTGCGGAGAACAGGGCCACATCTGGTTTCGCCGCGATAGCGTCCTCTGCACTTACCACTTTATATCCCTTGCCCTTATAGACAACTTCCTTTCCAACGGATGCCTGGGAGGCTACCGGGATCAGTTCATCAACGGGGAAATTTCTTTCGGCGAGTACCTGTAACATTTTGGTACCTACAAGGCCCGTGGCACCTACTACTGCAACTTTCATGTTCGTTCGTGTTTGAATTTTTAGTTATAAAAAAAGGCCTTCACATGGAAGGCCCGGAAAATATATCTATACATATAACATCCCTTACACCTTCCCTTTAGGGAAATGTTTCTTGGTCTGTTTATGTTTCATGATTATCATGGGAAGTAAAAATAATCATCAATTCTTTTTTTGCCAAAAAAATATGGTGGCCTTTTTCTTTTAAAATCCCAGTGTTTAAGGGTGCCTTCTGATGTGATCCAACTTGTGATCCGTCCGCATCCTCACATGATCTCTGTTATTTTCCGATCAATCCATGACCATTTGACCTTGTCTTCGCTTCGCCCCTGGGGTAGTTTTGGATGGATGATGATCGGTAAGAAAATTGTTTTGTTGTTGTTGATGCTTTTGTTGATTCATGGGTTAGCAGCTCAGGAACCGGGAAGATATGATGTGGTCATCCATGAGATCTTTGCAGATCCCACTCCTTCCCGGGGCATGCCTGCTTCAGAGTTTGTTGAGATCCGAAACAGGAGCGGTTCCAACTGGAACCTCAGGAACTGGCAGTTCACGAATGGGAGTACCCTTGGCCGCATCAACAGCAATTACGTGTTGCAGCCCGACAGTACCGTTGTCCTTTGCAGCAATTCTTCCGTACCGGCATTCCTTACTTTTGGCAATGCCCTGGCTCTTTCCAATTTTCCTTCACTTGACAATGACGGGGATACGTTGATCTTACTGTCTCCCTCCGGAACGGTTGTCCATGCACTTGCGTGGAACAAGGATTGGTACCGGAACGATGCCAAACGGGACGGCGGCTGGAGTATTGAAATGATGGATATCAACAGGCCTTGCCTCGGCAAAGAAAACTGGGCCGCTTCAAACGATCCCCGGGGCGGTACTCCCGGGAAAAGGAACAGCGTCGCATCTGTTATCACGGACAGCAGTAAGGCCGTGTTGTTGTATTCGTATATGTCAGACAGTTTAACGGCGCTCATGGTGTTCTCGGAACCGATTCGCGACCTGACCAGTACAACAGCCATTCAGACAGACCCATCGATACAGGTAGTTTCGGCAAGCCTGAAACCGCCACTGTATAATGTACTGGCAATAAAACTGAATGGCCTGGTTAAGGAAAGCGAGATGTACAACCTGGGCATTTCGAGCATTTCGGACTGCAGCGGTAATATATCGGCCCTGCAAAAAGCAAAAACGGGGCGCTTCTCCATTCCGGCTGAAAAAGACCTGGTGATCAATGAGATCCTTTTTAACCCGCAGATGGGAGGCCATGATTATGTGGAGTTATTGAACAAGAGCAATAAGAACTTCGATATAGGCCAACTGATGTTAGCCAATCGGGACGGCAATCATCGGATAGCGTCCATGACGCATGTGTCTTTGGCCCCACTACCCATTTACCCTGGCGAGTACCTGACATTAACTACAAATGAAGGCTGGGTCAGGGCTCAGTTTCCCCTACCGCGGGACGCAAGGTTATTGGAGACGGCATCACTCCCCGGCTTCCCGGATGATGAAGGCGAAGTGATCCTGTTGAACCAGCAGGCCATGGTAGTGGACGAGTTGCATTACGATGAAAAATGGCATTTTGAGCTGATCGGCATACGAGAAGGGGTATCATTGGAAAGGGTGTCCGCTTTCTCGCCCACCCAGGATAAAGCGAACTGGCACTCGGCATCAACGTCTTCTGGCTATGGAACCCCGGGATATCGAAATTCACAGTCCTGGCTCAATAACCCGGATGCTGACCCCATCAGCCTCAATACGAAGCTGATCTCCCCGGATATGGACGGACGGGATGATTTCCTGCTGATCAGGTACCAGTTTCCCAAGCCCGGGTTTGTAGCCACGGTACTGGTCTTTGACGGCCAGGGCCGGACCATCAGAACGATCGCCCGGGGCAGCCTTCTTGGTACCAACGGGTTTTTCAGGTGGGATGGTCTTTCAGAATCCGGGGAGCCGGTGGGCAAGGGGGTGTATATTATCCTTACAGAATACTTTGACACGCTGGGTAAAACACACAGAATCAAACGTACGGTAGGCGTTTATCGATGACTGCCGAATCAAATGGAATACTTGAAGAAGCATTCAGCCAGGATCACTGTCCATTCAAATCAGCGTGATATCAAAATTCACCAGCTGCACAAATTCCTGCACCCGCTCATCGATATCATGCCTGCTGATCTCCTGGAGGCGCTGGGTTCCAAACTTCTCAACGCAGAACGATGCCATCGCAGAGCCTACAATAATGCCTGACTTCATATTGCTGAAAGAGATATCGCCAGTACGGGCAATATGACCAATGAAACCACCCGCGAAAGTATCTCCCGCTCCTGTTGGATCAAATACTTCCTCCAGCGGCAGGGCCGGCGCAAAAAACACCTGATCCTGATGAAACAATAACGCCCCGTGCTCACCCTTCTTGATGATCAGGTACTTAGGCCCCATTTTCATGATCTCCTTTGCTGCCCGAACCAGGGAATACTGCCCGCTCAGTTCACGCGCTTCACTATCGTTCACCAGCAACACGTCCACCTCACGGATCACTTTCTCAAGATCGCCTAAAGCCGTATGCATCCAGAAGTTCATGGTATCCATAGCGATCAGCCTCGGCCTGGTCCGCAACTGCTTTATGACGCTCAGCTGCACCGCAGGAACCAGGTTCCCCAACATCAGAAACTCACAGTCCTGGTAGCTTTCCGGGACCACAGGATCGAAATCTGCCAATACGTTAAGTTGGGTGTCCAGGGTGTCGCGCGTGTTCATGTCGAGGTGATACTTCCCAGACCAGTAGAACGACCGCTGGTCCTTCTTGACCTGGACCCCGTCCATGACCACGCCCCGGCTCCTCAGGTTGTCCAGCTCCTCCGTCGGGAAGTCGCCGCCAACTACCGAGATCTGCTTGATCGGCTGCTTAAAATTCGAGGCACTCCAGGCAATATATGTGGCTGCGCCCCCTATGATCTTATTACTTTTCCCAAAAGGGGTTTCGATATCATCGAAGGCCATGGATCCAACTACAACTAATGACATTTTCTATACGTTTAGGTGCCGCAAAGATAACAGAATGAAAGATCAGATTTCATTAAACAATACTAACAGGTGTTAGTACAATTATTTACTTTTGTGTCATCTAATCACCTAACAATGGCTAAGCTCACCAACCGGAAAAATGGTTCACGAAAAGAAATGATCAGCCTTGCTGCAGCCAGGCTTTTCCGGGAAAAAGGCTTTGCCTCCACCGGAATGCGGGATCTGGCCGGAGACGTGGGCGTAGAAGCAGCCAGCCTATACAACCATATCCGGTCGAAATCGGAACTGCTGCAGGAGATCTGCTTCCGCGTTGCGAACGATTTCACCGCCCAACTGCAGGAAGTGGAGAACAACAACACCCTGAACAGCATCGAAAAACTGGAAGCCATCGTTCGGTTCCATGTGACCATGTGGGTCAACCGCCTGGACGAAGTGATGGTGACCAACAACGAAAGCAAATACCTGGAAGAACCCTATAATGCCACCTTCCTGAATGAAAGAAGGATCTACGTGCGGCGTCTGGAGCAGATCATCGAAGAAGGCATCGCCAAAGGCCAGATCAGGAAAGTGCAACCCTATTCGGTTGTGCTTACCCTGCTCAGTGCGGTGAGGGGTATCGAATTCTGGCATCGTACCAAAAAGAACATCAGCGCGTCGGAACTCGAGGAATCCATGATCATTCACTTAGTGGAAGGATTAAAGAAATAGACGACGGCAGACAACTCCCTGCCATTCACACAAAGAGATCAACCATGGGGCTTCATTTTCATACATTGACCGTAAGCGATATTCGAAGGGAAACTGACGAATGTGTTTCAATTGCCTTCAACATTCCTGAACAATTGAAACCCGAGTTCCGGTTCTTGCAGGGGCAGAACATCACCATCAGGAAAAACCTGAACGGTGAAGAACTCAGGCGTAACTATTCGATCTGCACCTCGCCCTACGAACAGGAGCTGCGGGTGGCGATCAAAGCTATGCCCGAAGGTCGCTTCTCCACCTGGGCGAACACTGTTCTAAAAATAGGAGATACTCTGGAAGTGCTGCCTCCCACAGGTAAATTCCACACCGGCCTGAACGCGGCTGAAAAAAAGAACTACCTGGCATTTGCAGCAGGAAGCGGCATCACGCCTATCATATCCATTATCAAAACAACACTTCAAACCGAGCCTCTCAGCCATTTCACCCTGGTCTATGGCAACCGCAACAGGCGAACCATCATCTTCAGGGAGGAATTGGAAAGCCTGAAGAATAAATACATGGACCGGTTTCAACTCATCCATATCCTGAGTCGCGAAGAATCCGAAAGCCAGATCCTTTTCGGCAGGATCGACCAGGAAAAATGCGCCGCATTATCGCGAAGCATCGTACCCATTCACCAATACAACGATGTATTCATTTGCGGGCCTGAAGAAATGATCTTCTCCGTAACGAAATTCCTTGAATCAAGGTCATACAGCCAGGACCATATCCACTACGAGCTGTTCACAACGCCAACAGCACATCATATGGTTGAAGAGCTGAGCCATAACGAACAGGCGGAAGCACAAACAACCCGGTCCAACATACAGGTGAAGATCGATGGCATCATCACCCGTTTCGAACTGTCGGTGCAGGGCGACACTATTCTCAACGCAGCTCTAAAACACGGCGCTGATCTGCCTTACGCCTGCAAAGGCGGGGTTTGCTCCACCTGCCGCGCTAAGCTCATAGAGGGAAAGGTGGAAATGGACGTCAATTACGCCCTCGAGAAAGACGAAGTGGAGGCCGGATTCATCCTGACTTGCCAAAGCCACCCGCTGACCAACAATGTATATGTAGACTTTGACCAGAGATGAGAACCATATAAACAGAAATTATGATCAAGCACGTTGAATCACAATTCCAGGACAAGATCGATCAGGAAATTAAGATCGAACCAAAAGACTGGATGCCTGAAACATACCGCAAAACATTGGTGCGCCAGATCAGCCAGCACGCCCATAGCGAGATCGTAGGCATGCTTCCCGAAGGGAACTGGATCACACGAGCGCCATCACTGAAAAGGAAAGCCGTACTGCTCGCCAAAGTGCAGGACGAAGCTGGCCACGGCCTCTATCTCTACTCAGCAGCGGAAACACTTGGCGTATCGCGCGAAGAAATGGTCAACGACCTGCTCTCAGGCAAAGCCAAATATTCCTCGATCTTCAACTATCCTACCCTCACCTGGGCAGACATAGGCGCAGTAGGGTGGCTGGTGGACGGAGCCGCTATCCTCAACCAGGTAATGCTGATCCGTACCTCATACGGCCCATACTCCCGCGCCATGGTGCGTATCTGCAAGGAAGAAAGCTTTCACCAGCGCCAGGGGTTCGAGATCCTGCTGACCCTGAGCCAGGGCAGCCCGGAACAAAAAGCCATGTGCCAGGACGCTATCAACCGCTGGTGGTGGCCCTCCCTCATGATGTTCGGCCCTAAAGACAGCGAAAGCACGCACTCGGACCAAAGCATGAAGTGGAAGATCAAAAGAAAATCCAACGATCAGCTCCGCCAGGAATTTGTTGACATGATCGCAGAACAGGTGAAGATACTCGGCATGACCCTGCCCGATCCCAAACTGGCCTGGAATGAGGCAAGGGGACAGTACGATTTTGGCGAGATCAACTGGGAAGAATTCTGGAACGTGGTCAAAGGCAACGGCCCCTGCAATAAACAAAGACTGGCGGCACGCAACAAAGCCCACGAAGACGGGCAATGGGTCAGGGAAGCCGCAACCGCCTACGCAGAGAAAAAATCAGCACGTTCAAAATCAAAAGCAGCATGATGATCAGAAAATTTTATTACGGCGACATCCCGGAGGATGCTGGTTCCGGAGGAAACACTTCTTCGCAACAAACCGGCAAAGACTGGCCGCTTTGGGAGGTTTTTATCCGCAGCAAACAAGGCCTTGATCATAAACATATGGGCAGCCTCCACGCAGCAGACGCCGAAATGGCAATTGAAAATGCTCGGGATGTATATACCCGCAGGATGGAAGGCGTCAGCATCTGGGTAGTAGAAAGCAAATACATACACGCCTCAAACCCGGAAGATGCCGGTAGTTTCTATGACCCGGCGCACGACAAAGTATACCGGCATCCTACTTTTTACGACCTCCCCGATGAACTAAGCCATATGTAAGATGAAAGAATATTTATTTACATATACCCTGCACCTGGCCGACAATGCCCTCATCCTCGGCCACCGGAATAGCGAGTGGTGCGGCCATGGCCCCGCGCTGGAACAGGATATTGCCATCACAAATATTTCACTGGACCTCATCGGACAGGCCCGGAATTTTTTCCAGTACGCTGCCCAACTCAAAGGCAATGACGCATCGGAAGACAGCCTCGCCTATCTCCGGGACGCGCGCGACTTCACCAATTGCCTGCTGACCGAACAGGAGAATGGCGATTGGGGTAAAACCATCCTCAGGCAGTTCTTCATGAGCCATTACCAATACCTGCTCTACGGACAATTGCAAGAGAGTAAGGACGAACAGATCGCCGCCATCAGCGCAAAAGCACTCAAAGAAGTGACCTATCACCTGAAATGGAGCAGCGAATGGGTGATCCGATTGGGCGATGGCACCGATGAATCCCATTCACGAATGCTCAAAGCCATCAATGACCTCTGGCCGTACACGGGAGAACTGTTCATCCCCGCCCCCTATGAAGTGCAGGCATTTGAAGAAGGCATCGCGCCCGATGTCAACACCCTAAAAGATAACTGGCTGAATAAAGTCGCCACGATCTTTGACGAAGCAAAACTTCCCCTGCCACCTGAAAGCTTTAGCCAAACCGGCGGAAAAACCGGCATCCATACCGAATACCTCGGCTATATCCTCGCCGAAATGCAGTACCTGCAACGGACCTACCCTAACAGTAAATGGTAGCCATGAACCAGAAGATCCTCGATATACTCGCACAAGTCCCCGATCCGGAAGTACCGGTACTATCGGTATTGGACCTGGGTATCATCCGGGATGTAGTGGAACATGATAACACCACAGAAATCTTCATCACACCCACCTATACCGGATGCCCGGCCATGGACGCCATCGCCACAAATATCCGGATGGAAATGGCTGCTAACGGATACGGACAAGTGAAGATCACCACGGTACTCTCGCCCGCCTGGACAACCGAATGGATGACGGAGGCAGGAAAACAGAAGTTGAAAGCATACGGCATCGCCCCGCCCCTTCCGAAACAACAGGCCTGCAAATCAGAATTGTTCGCTGAGGAAGCCGTGCCCTGCCCGCACTGCAACTCATACCATACCAGCAGGATCAGTGAATTTGGATCCACCGCCTGCAAGGCCCTCTATCAGTGCCAGGATTGCAAGGAACCTTTTGATTACTTCAAATGCCACTAATATGGAACATGTTTTATTCGATATTCAAGAAGGCTTTGCCAGGATCACCCTGAACAGGCCAGATAAACTCAACGCGTTCAACCGCACCATGGCCCTGGAAGTTCAACAATGCCTGGACCGTTGCGCTGCCGATCACGATATCCGTGCCGTCCTAATCACCGGTAACGGGAAAGGCTTCAGCGCCGGGCAGGACCTCGCCGAAATCGTGAATCCCAACGGACCTACCATGACCCAGATCCTCAGTGAACATTATAATCCCATCATCAGGAAAATCCGCGAACTCCCAAAACCTGTGATCGCAGGGGTTAATGGCGTAGCAGCAGGTGCCGGCGCCAATATGGCCCTATGCTGCGATATCGTTGTAGCCAAAGCCTCCGCATCATTCATACAGGCCTTCTCCAAAATTGGACTGATCCCGGACAGCGGGGGAACCTTCTTCCTGCCGCGGCTGATCGGATGGCAGAAAGCATCCGCCCTGATGATGACGGGCGACAAACTATCAGCCACAGACGCAGAGAAACTGGGCATGGTCTACAAAGTATGGCCAGAAGAGGATTATGAGGCTGAAATCAAAAAACTAATGACCACCATGGCAGGTATGCCTACAAAAGCACTGGCCATGACCAAACATGCCCTAAACTACTCGCTGTCGAACAACTACCTCACACAACTTGAACTGGAAGACAAACTGCAGCAGGAAGCGGCGCTCAGCTACGACTACCGGGAAGGTGTGGACGCTTTCATCAATAAAAGAACCCCTGAATTCAAAGGAGAATGAATACAGATAACAAAGCCCGCGAAGTAGTGGACCACATGATGGACCACGACGCCTTCAGCCAGTGGCTCGGCATCCAGGTGCTGCAGATCAATGAAGGCTACAGCAAGATCAGCATGACCATCCGCAAAGAAATGGTCAACGGATTCGGGATCGTCCACGGCGGAGTTCCTTTTGCTTTTGCCGATAGCGCCTTTGCCTTCGCCTGCAATAACCGAAATAACCTTTCAGTAGCATTGGACGTCACCATCAGCTTCATGAAGGCCATGCATATCGGGGATGTGCTGACGGCTGAAGCCAAAGAGATCCACAACGGCCGAAGCACGGGCGTTTACCTGATCACCATCCACAACCAGAAGGATGAACAGGTGGCCCTTTTCAAGGGTACATGTTTTAGGACCGGCAAACCACTGATATAAGTTAATTTTACACCCCATGTTCTACTCGTTCAAAGGCTTCAGGCCCGTTGTACATCCATCTTCCTTTGTTCACCCCGCCGCCGTAGTGACCGGTAACGTGATCATCGGGAAAGATGTATACATTGGGCCGGGCGCTATGCTCCGGGGCGACTGGGGCGGGATCATCATAGAAGATGGATGCAATGTGCAGGAGAATTGCGTGGTGCATATGTTCCCCGGGATCACGGTGTTGCTGAAACAAGGGGCTCATATTGGCCATGGCGCAGTGATTCATGGCGCTCAGATCGGGAGAAACGTTTTGATCGGAATGAATTCAGTGATCATGGATAACGTAGAGATCGGAGATGAATGCGTAGTAGGCGCCATGTCGTTCGTGAAAGCCGATGAAAAGATCCCGGCTAGAAGCCTGGTGGCCGGGAATCCGGCAAAGATCATCAAAGAGGTGAGCGACGAGATGATCCGCTGGAAAACAGCAGGAACTCAACTCTATCAAAGCCTTCCGTCTGAAATGCAGGCAGCGTGGGCACCCTGCGAGGCACTGACCGAAGTTGAAGAAAACAGGCCTAAACAGGATATTTTATACAGTACCTGGAACGAGATCAAAAACAGATCCTGACCAGTACGCAGAAGAAACACATGGAAAAATCAAACTTTGTAGACCAGATCAGGATTTTCACCCGCACGGGACACGGCGGCGCAGGAAGCAAACATTTTTTGCGCACCAAGTTCAACGCGATGGCAGGACCTGATGGCGGCGATGGCGGAAGAGGCGGGAACATCATCCTGAAAGGAAATAAAAATCTCTGGACACTCCTCCACCTGAGATACTATAAGAATGTACTCGCCGAAGACGGAAAAGGCGGCGACAAGAATAATATGACCGGCCGCGACGGCAAAGACATCATCATCGAAGTTCCACTCGGCACCATTGCCCGCGATGGAGAAACAGAGGAAAAAGAAGCAGAGATACTGGAAGATGGCCAAACAATCGTTTGGCTGCGCGGTGGAAGAGGTGGCCTGGGCAATGCGCATTTCGCTACGCCAACGAACCAGGCCCCAGAATACGCCCAACCGGGCGAACCCGGCGTAGAAGGCTGGAAAGTCCTCGAATTGAAAGTACTTGCTGATGTTGGACTGGTAGGCTTCCCCAATGCAGGAAAATCAACCCTGCTCTCGGTGATCTCCGCCGCCAAACCTAAGATCGCCGATTATGCGTTCACCACCATCGTACCCCAGTTGGGTATGGTGGAGTACCGCGATGGTAAATCGTTCTGCGTGGCGGACCTCCCCGGTATCATCGAAGGCGCTGCTGAAGGCCGCGGCCTGGGACATCGCTTCCTCAGGCACATTGAAAGAAACCCCATCCTGCTGTTCGTGATCCCTGCAGACAGCAATAATCACCGGGAAGAATTCAAGGTTTTGCTAAATGAACTGGAGAAGTACAATCCCGAACTCCTGCATAAGAAATTTGTGATCGCCATCAGCAAGTCAGATATGCTGGATGACGAATTGAAAAAAGCCATCAAGAAAGAACTTCCTAAAAAAATACCGCACGTATTCATCTCAGCAGTCACACAAAAAGGCCTGCAGGACCTGAAAGACCTTTTATGGGATTCATTACTGGCCGATGAAGAAAACAGCAAATAATTAATCACTATAACAAGGCATATGAAAAAGCTACTGATTGCCCTAACCCTACTCCTCCACGTGATGTTCGCCTCCGCCGACGAAGGTATGTGGCTTCCCCATCTCCTTGGCCAGCAGGTCTATAACGACATGGTGAAAAAAGGGCTTAAACTCACCAAAGAACAGCTTTATAATATCAACAAGGTTTCGCTCAAAGACGGCATCGTCATCTTTGGCGGCGGATGCACCGGCGAAGTGGTCAGTTCCGAAGGCCTTGTGTTTACCAACCACCACTGCGGATACTCTAACGTGGCAGCAGCCAGTACGGTTCAGAACAACTTCCTGAAGAACGGCTTCTATGCTAAAACCAGGGCCGAAGAAGTCCCAGCCCCAGGCCTCAGCGTCCAGTTCCTGTTGAACATCACCGACGTAACCCGGGAAATGGATAGCGCTATCGGCACCCTCAAAGGGGCTGACCGGGCAAAAAAAGTACAGGAGATGACCACGGCCATCAGTGCCAGGTTCAGCAAAACCTCCGACATGGTCAATGCACGCGTGGTGCCTCATTTTAAAGGCAATCAATACCTCGTATATGTGTACCAGGTTTACAGCGATGTCAGGATGGTTGGCATTCCCCCGGAGAATGTAGGAAAATATGGCGGCGATACCGATAACTGGGAGTGGCCAAGACATACCAGCGATTTTTCTGTATGGAGGATCTATACCTCGAAAGATGGTAAACCCGCTGAATACAATACCGCCAACATTCCCCTTAAACCCAAATACGTGATCCCCGTTTCACTGAAAGGTATTAAGGATGGCGACTTTTCCATGATCTGGGGCTACCCGGGCTCAACGAACAGGTATGAATCATCCTATGGCGTTAAACTGAAAACCGACGTTGAAAACCCTTCCCTCGTTTCACTGCGGGACATGAGGCTGAAACATATGATGGATGAGATGAAGAAAGACGAGAAGACTAAACTTAAACTCGCCGGGTCATACGCCTCCATCGCCAACTACTGGAAATTCTACGACGGTGAAACCAAGCAACTCTTAAAATACAAAGTATACGAGCAGAAACTGGCTGACGAACAGAAGTTCCAGGCCTGGGCCAAAGGCAAACCTGAGTTCGAGAATATTTTTCCAGATTGGAAAACGGCTTACGACAAATGGATACCCTACGCAGAACACCGCGTCTACCTGTCCGAAGGAATACTGGGTAGCACCCTGCTGGCCTATGCCTCTTCGCTGATGCTGCTGGAAGCAGAACTGGTGAAAAAAGGTGCCGATAACGCAGATGTGAAAAACCTCCTCGCCGCTGCTGACAACAGGCGCAAGACCTTCATCAACGCCTATGAAAAAAATGCAGATGTTAATATTATTCGTGATGCCCTGCAGATGTTTTATGACAACATTGAAAAAAATCAGCACCCTATCGGATTCTACGAAGGCCTCCGGAACCAGTATGGCGACCTGAAAGACCGGATGACATATGAAAAATATGCTAAGCAAGTGACCAGTTCCACCATGCTGCTGAATGACGAGAAATGGAAGTCCTTCATGCAGCAGCCAGATCCCGTGCAACTCCAGAATGATGCGGCATTCTCTACTGCCAGCCAGTTCATGCGCAACTACACCAGCAAGTACGCGCCCATCTACCAGCAGTTTGCTGTAGCCAACGGCGACGCGGGTCGGCTATACCTGAAAGGCATTGCCCAGATGGACCCGGCCAAGAAAAGATACCCCGATGCCACGTTCACCATGAGGGTGAGCTACGGTAATGTAAAAGGCTATAAGCCCCGCGATGCTGTCAGTTACGACTATGTGACCACCGCCAGCGGTGTAATGGACAAATACAAGCCCGGGGATTACGAGTTCGACCTGACCGACAAATTCCGCGACCTGATGGCCAAGAAGGATTTCGGTCAGTACAAAGACGCCGCCCGGAACACCATGGTGGTCAATTTCATCACCACCAACGACATCACCGGCGGCAACTCCGGATCGCCCGTATTGAACGCCAACGGCGAACTCATCGGCCTGGCCTTCGACGGCAACTACGAAGCCCTCAGCCACCAGATCGCTTTTGACAAAGACTTGAACCGCACCATATGCGTCGATATCCGCTATGTGCTTTGGTGTATAGATAAACTCGGTGGCGGGGAGAATATCATTCGCGAGCTGAAGCTCGCGCGATGACATGCGGGGAATAAGATGCAATGTGGGGCAATTGAGGAATTTGTAAATACCCCTGGAATTAGGTCGGCCTAAAGTGCTCCTGTTATTTGGGGGAAGATCAGGGAGAAGATCACACAAAATATCTTGTCAGCGATATCTATTCTTTCAATCCATTTATTGAATAAATATCGTTCGTAGCAAAATAACTTGTCCAATTATAGTTCTTAAATAATTCTTTGTCTTCACCACTCATCTTATGACAACTCATACATAAGTTTCCTGAATTATTTATGATCACATTGTCTATTCCTTTCTGATTCTTAGCAAGAAACAATTTTGTATTTCTCTCTGCATTTTCAATTCTCTTTTCAAGGACATCCTTAAAAACCCAAGTAGAGTAGTTTGGAGAAGATTTTGCAATTTCATACACTTTTATTGCCGTAATATAATCTCCGGTTTTAGTAATCATATCTCCCATATGCAAAAAATATCCTTCTATATTGTGTGGAGCTATCCAGCTATTGTAACAAGCTCTGTCTTTTCCCAAGTTATGTTCGGGCATTTGTTTACTTACAAATTCTTTAATGTTTGGATTAGTTCTGTCAATCTTTGAAGTATAGCAGTCTTCAAGTGTAGTCCATTGCCAATCTAAAGCCTTGTTGAAATATTTACTTTTGGGGCCGCTTCCCGAAAATGTTACACCTATTGTAAATTTGTTGAACTCAGGCCATTCTTTTATAGATTTCAGTCCTTTAAAATAGCCTTGACGCTGTAGTTTTTTTGATTTAGAAATACTTCCATAAGCCATTTCAATATCTGCTAAAAAACCTAAAATACGTTTATCGTTTGGATTGATTTCATATGCTTTTGTAAAATACTTGTAAGACAAATAAGCGTGGTCGGTAACATTAGAGCCGACATTAGGAATGCGTTGCCATTCAGACAAAGCCCAAATATGAGCGAAGCCTAAGTGTGCATTAACAACAAAATTGGTGGTGTCCTTCTTGTACTGGACTTCCAATTTGTTTATAATACTATCTACATTATCGAGATTACCTTCGTGAAATTGTTTCCAAAAGTAAACGTTCTCTTCATTGTCTAAATTGGAGTAAACATTTTCAAGATTTTTCTTATTTGTATTTAATGCAGCACAAGAGGCGATGAAAATGATCAGTGTCAAAAACACAATTGATTTTCTCATTGTATGTTAATAGTTATTTCTGATTGAGGATTTATCAATTGCTGCTAACGATCAAGACTTGGCGAAGCCCGGAAAAGATCTCCAGGAAAATTCCGCCTGAAATTAGAGAACTTCCCCTATCTACAATTTACGTCGGCACAGGCATAAATCAAAGTTGGTGATGTGTCAAGAGTCGGGGTTCAGGAAAGATCATGTAAGCTGGCGTTGCCTTCATACGCCAGATGTCCGCAGCTCCAGTCTTTTAGGTGGCTAAGACACTACATCCTGACGATCCGCATAGATCACACCCATCACA
This sequence comes from Chitinophagaceae bacterium, assembly GCA_040404045.1. Lineage (GTDB taxonomy): Bacteria > Bacteroidota > Bacteroidia > Chitinophagales > Chitinophagaceae > Pollutibacter. The sequence continues at coordinate 531 of JBBAJN010000022.1, read as the reverse complement.
TCCCATCCGTGTTGGCCCACAAATGCAAACACGCATAACTCCTGTACGGCGCCCAGGCCTCAGAAATACGCAACATGTCAGCCCTCAACTTCTTCTTATCGCTCCTGTCAAGATCAAACAACCTGATCATTGCATTTTGAATGCCCAGATCATCTACGGCAAAAACATCCTCACGCCCAAGGGTAAACATCAACAACATCTCAACCGTCCATCTTCCCACTCCCTTGATCGATACCAGGTACTCAATGATCTCCTCATCCGTCATCTTACCCAACTTCTTATCATCCATCCCCTGTTCAATAGCAAACCTGGCTACATTATGCACATAGTTAGCCTTTGCATAGGAGAAGCCAATAGAGCGAAACGTCTCTACCGAGGTTTCCAGAACCTGCTCGGGTGTTGGGAATTTATTACCGTATAAAGCAAGGAAGCGGTCACGGATCACCTTGGCCACTTTGGTGGACAACTGCTGGCTCAGGATGGACATGCAGAGATGAAGCCAGGCATTCTTACGTTTTGTGATCAATTTCT
>JBBAJN010000021.1:0-27451 GCA_040404045.1 Chitinophagaceae bacterium | reverse complement strand
CGATCATCATCATGGTTGGTATCCTGGCCAGGCTGCCGCAATCATTCCTCGGGGAATTTTATTCCAAGCAAACCCGCGGCGGCGGTGGTCTCCTCATTTTCCTCGTGGAGATCGCGTTCCTGATCGCCATCATCATGGGTCTGATCATTCTGGTGCAGGGTGTTCGTAAGATACCCGTCAACTATGCCAAACAGATCGTAGGCAATAGGCAGTTTACAGGTGCAAGGCAGTTCCTGCCTTTGAAAGTAAACGCTTCCGGTGTAATGCCGATCATCTTTGCGCAGGCGATCATGTTCCTCCCTACACTGGTTTCTTTCACCAATTTTGAAAGCGGCAAGGGTATTGCCCGGATCTTTAATGATCACAGTAATTTCTGGTATATGCTGATCTACGCTGTTATGGTAATCGGATTCACCTTCCTGTATACAGCCTTGATCTTCAACCCCAAGCAGATGTCTGATTCCCTGAAACAAAGCAACGGTTTCATCCCCGGTGTTAAGCCAGGGCAGCCTACTGCGGATTACATCGGTCAGGTAATGGACAGGATCACCCTTCCGGGTGCCGTGTTTCTCGCCATAATAGGTATCCTGCCCGGTATCGCACAGCGTTTGGGCGTAACACAAAATTTTTCAACATTCTTCGGTGGAACTTCCCTCCTGATCATGGTGGGCGTAATCCTCGATACGCTTCAGCAGATCGAAACACACCTCCTCATGAGGCAGTATGATGGTCTCATGAAAGGCGGAAGGATCCAGGGAAGACAGGCAGCTACTACTTCTTCCATCTGATGATCTATATTAAGACAAACGCCGAAATAGAAGTTATTCGCGAAAGCAGCTTGTTAGTAAGTGCCACCTTATCCGAGGTGGCTGCTTTTTTAAAGCCCGGTCTCACTACACTTGAGATCGATAGAATGGCAGATGAGTTCATTCGTGATAACGGTGCCGTTCCTTCCTTTAAAAACTACAAAGGCTATCCTTTCGCAACCTGCATTTCAGTCAACGACGCTGTAGTACACGGTTTCCCAGGCAAGCATGAACTCCGTTCCGGGGATATCATCTCCGTTGACATAGGCGTGTATAAGAACGGTTTCCATGGGGACAGTGCATATACGTTTGCCATTGGTGAAGTGTCACAGGAAGTGATCCAGTTGATGGCTGTCACCCGTGAGTCACTCTACCGGGGTATAGAAAAGGCAGTGGCCGGCAACAGAGTGGGTGATATTGGACATGCCATCCAGGATTACACCGAGAAAAGGCATGGCTATGGTGTCGTGCGTGAGCTCGTTGGGCACGGACTGGGAAGGCACCTTCATGAAGATCCGCAGGTACCCAATTTTGGGAAGAAGGGCTCTGGTTCCAAACTGAAAGAGAACACTGTCATCGCCATCGAACCCATGATCAACCTGGGTACAAAGGAGGTGTATTATGACACGGATGGATGGACCGTAAGAACTAAAGACGGTAAGCCCTCTGCCCATTACGAACATAACGTTTGCATTAAGAAAAACAAGGCAGATGTCCTGTCTTCCTTCGACAGGATCATCCTGAACGAAAAAGCCAACCCTGAGCTATTCAGCGATTATTGACTGACCGTTTCTAATCCGCTTTTTTCATTTTTCTGATTGATTCCCCGGGCAATGCTGATTTTCTCAGATTCGGTTGAGTTCCTGGGACTGTAATCGTTTTTTTGATAAAACATGTTTAATGTTGCGGTATGAATGGAGATAAATCAACCAAGCCTTCAGGAATGACCGGGAATGGTGATCGGACCAACCTCCCTGCTGCTGTCATTTTTGATATGGACGGAACGCTGGTGGAAACCACAGAGGGTGATTTTCTTGCCTGGAATAAATTGTTTCTTGAGTATGGCCGGGATCTCACCTTTGCTGATTATTTCCCTCTGCTCGGTAAGAAAAGTCTTGATGTGGTGCTTCATGTGCTGGGATTGGAGGGTGAAGAGGCACAGGTTGCCATGCACCGGAAAATGCAGTATTTTGAAGAGATCGTAAGGAAGAACGGTATTGTTACCATGCCTTTTGTGGAGGCCTTCCTGCAGGAGATTCAAGGCCTGCGTATCCCCATAGCCCTGGCTACAAGTTCCAGAACAATGAAAATGAAACTCGTGATGAAAGAGTCGGGACTTGCTAAGTATTTTTCGGTCTTTGTCACCGGCGAGGAAGTGGAGAGAGGTAAGCCTAATCCTGATATTTTTTTACTGGCGGCGGAAAGATTGAATGTGCCGCCCGATCATTGCCTGGTTCTGGAAGATGCCGTGAATGGTGTTGCCGCTGCCAAGGCGGCAGGAATGAAATGTGTGGCCATTACGAGTACTCACCAGAATGCGGATCTGGTTAATGCAGATCTGGTGATCAACGATTTTTCTGCATTGAATTATGAAGTGATTGCAAATTGTTTTCATTAGGTTGAGTTCACTGCATTTATGATGATGAAATGATATGGGCAAGAAACTCTTGGTGATAGGTGGAGGGGCTGCTGGATTTTTCTGTGCGGTCAATGCAGCACGCATGGCGCCGGGTCTGGAGGTGAAGATCATTGAAAAGACATCCAAGTTGCTTTCGAAGGTCAGGGTCAGTGGTGGTGGCAGGTGCAATGTTACCCATGCCTGCTTCGAGATAGCGGAGATGGCTAATCGATATCCAAGGGGCAGGAACTTTGTCAAGAGATCCTACCATCGTTTTTTTACGAGGGATACCATAGCCTGGTTTGCGGAGCGGGGTGTTGAACTGAAGACCGAGCCAGATGGAAGGATGTTCCCCGTGACCAATAGCAGTGAAACGATCATCAATTGCCTGATGCGGGAAGCGGATCGGTATGGGGTAGAACTGTTGCTGAATATTCAGGTCAACGACCTGAAGCGAGATGAGCAGGGTTGGACGGTCAATGCGGTCAGGGGAGCAGAGCAGCTGGCCATGCAGGCTGACTTCGTTTGTATAGCTACAGGTGGGTATCCGAAGCAGGAACAATATGCATGGATGGCGTCCCTGGGTCACCAGTTCGTGCCGCCATCGCCCTCGTTGTTCACGTTCAATGCGCCAGGCCATCCGATTACCAAGTTGATGGGGGTAGCCGTTGTTGAGGCGGAGGTGAAGATCCCGGAATTGAAGCATAAGGAACAGGGTCCGCTGATGATCACGCATTGGGGATTGAGTGGTCCTGCCGTCATACGTTTGTCAGCCTGGTTGGCTAAGGAACTGGAGTCCAGGCAATACAAGGCGGGTGTGGTGATCAACTGGCTCCCTGAGTTCAACGAGAACAGTTTCAGGGATTATATTATTTCTTACCGCGACCGCCACGGTTCGATCAGGTTAAGGAGTCGGTCACCATTCGGGTTGCCACAGAGGCTTTGGGAGTTTCTATTGGGAGAGTCAAATATTGGTGACGAGAAATGGGCTGAGGTTAGTGCCAGTTCACAAAACAAACTGATCAGGAATATGGTGGCCTACCAGATCAGGATCTCAGGAAAGACAACCTTCAAGGAAGAGTTCGTTACGGCTGGCGGTGTGTCTTTGTTGGAAGTGGATCCTGATACCATGCAAAGCCGCAAGCAGCCTTCTCTTTACTTTGCCGGTGAAGTGCTTGATGTTGACGGGATCACGGGTGGGTATAACTTCCAGCACGCCTGGACAAGTGGTTTCATTGCAGCCCAGGACATTGCCCAAAAATCCTTAATTTAAAATTTACAACTGTGATATGGAAAGAAGAAAGTTTCTGGGGACAGGCCTGGGCTTCCTGGCCTTTGCCAATGCGTCTTTTGCACTGGAAGCGGAGAAACGTATGGCCAGGATCAGCAATTTCAGTGGCGGCGACGTGGATGATGAGGATTTCTGGAGTTGGATACGTGAATCGTACACGGTGAGTCCAAATCTCCTCAACCTGAACAACGGAGGTGTTGCGCCGCAGCCCAAGGTAGTGCAGGATGCGCATATACGGTACTACCAGTACAGCAATGAAGCGCCATCTTATTATATGTGGCAGATCCTGGACCAGGGCCGTGAGCCGCTTCGAAAAAAACTGGCAGACATCTGTGGATGTGATGCCGAGGAAGTGGCCATCAACCGCAATGCGACTGAGGGTTTGAATACCGTGATCTTCGGGCTTGACCTCAAACCCGGGGATGAAGTGGTCCTGACCAAACAGGATTATCCCAATATGATGAATGCCTGGAAACAGCGGGAGAAAAGAGATGGTGTGAAACTGGTATGGCTGGATTTGCCTTTGCCGATGACCAACGATGACGATATCGTAAAATTGTACACGTCTGCGTTCACCAGCAGGACGAAACTGGTGCATGTGACCCACCTGATCAACTGGACCGGACAGATTCTACCGATAAAACGGATCGCAGATGAAGCGCATAAGCGGAACATCGAAGTAATTGGAGACGGGGCCCATACGCTGGCCCATTTCGATTTCCGTGTGCCCGACCTGGGATGCGACTATTTTGCGTCATCATTGCACAAATGGATGAGCGCACCTTTTGGCAGTGGCTTATTATATATCAGGAAAGATAAGATCAGAAAGGTTTGGGCATTGCTGTCGAATAACGAGCCTGACGGTCCGGACATCAGGAAGTTCGAGTCGCTCGGTACAAGGTCTTTCGCTTCAGAGATGGCTATCGGTGCCGCGGCTGATTTCCACCAGGTTATGGGAAACAAACGAAAGGAAGATCGCCTGAGATTCCTGAAAGACTATTGGGTGAAGCAGGTCAGAGACCTGCCGGGCATTTCATTTTATCAACCGGACCATACCAGTCAGTCATGTGCGATCGCCAATATTGCCGTGAAGGGGAAAAAGCCCGAAGAAGTTTCCGCGGAGCTGTTCAACAAACACAGGATTCACACCGTGGCTATTAACTGGGAAAACATTCATGGCGTTCGCGTGACGCCCAATGTGTACACCAACAGAAAAGACCTCGATCGCCTGGTTACGGCGATCCGGTCTTTGGTATAAATTTAATGCCCCCAAAAATCCTCAGGGTACGATGAACGAGATCGCAGGCGCCGAGGTTTGATTTAGGTTAGGGAAGATGGTTTTGCCGGTGAGCGGATCGTCGTAGTCGTTACTCTGGTAAGAATCTCCGTACAATTTAATGAATACGGTCTGGCCTGTTGCGAATCCCATAGCATAGAGCTCCGAAGCAGTGAAGCCACCCAAAACGTTTGTACTCAATGCAGCGTTTAGTGATGAGAAAGCGGTATAGTTTGTATTGGTTACCGCATTGGATGTTGAGAGGAATGCGCGAACATAGCCCCGGCTTGTGGTTGTAGGAGCAGGGCTTACCGTGTAGTTATAACTTACCCCCGGACCGCCGTTGTATGTTGTATTGTTAAGTGTCAGTGCGGTTACAGTGGTGGTTGACAGTGCCCCGAATTGTACAGTAGGCAGATTGACCACAGTACCGGCTGTTGTTCCGCTGAGTTTTGCACCGATCAGTTTGAGGGTGCCGTAGCCCGACTTTGAAAAGCTGAGATCGTAGGAGTCGAATGGCAAGTCAGTGAACTGGAAGCTGCCGTCAGCTCCTGTTGTGGTGGTTTTCCCTGAGAGGTTATCGAGAGAAACCGTAACACCGCTTCGGTCGGTAAGAGAAGTGGTTTTATCATTCCATACCTGGACCGTTCCCCTGAGGGTACCTGTAAGTGCAGTAGGCGTTGAATCATCCTTGCCGCAGGCATTCAGTAATATGGCAACAGTTATAAGTAAGGTAGGAAGGAAAAGAAACTTTGAAAATGGCATGGCTATTTTTTTTGAGGTATAAAGATATTAAAGATTATATATAAGATACGGCCCAAAGGCTGCAGCTTGTTTCAATTCTATTGTGATTCTATTAGAATTAAATCAACTTTCCACTTTGACGGATGCCAGCTGGCGCAAGAGGTTGACCTGTCCTAGTTGGTGATCGGTACTGTTAAGCAGGTGGATCAGATAGAACTCGGTGGTGACGGGTTCCTCGAATTCATTGGTGGGTAAGAGTTTTTGCAGTTCTGATTCAGACACCTGCTCGAGGGTGTCGATGACCACTTGTTTGGTATTATCAACTTCTTCCAGCAGTCTTTCCCTGGAAACGTTCCGGGCTTTCATTTTTGCTTCCTTGTTTCGGATGTATCCGGAATCACCGATGATGCTACCGATAAAATGTTGGAGGGTTCCGGTGTTATAGAGGATATGGTTGCCGGCGGCTATAAGGCTGGCCTCCGATATCTTCCATAAAAATTCATCTGATTCGAAAGAAACTACCTCGTTTTTAAGTTTGTCAAGTTCAAGGGAATAGAGATCAATGAGTACGGGTGTAATCATATTGTCATTTTCAGGTTCAAAGTAAGTAAAGAAGATTCAGAATACGGTAGGTTTTCACGGCATCTTTACTTTTTTTTGAGAGTTGAGGGTTGGCCGGCCGGGAAGGGAAGTGGTTCGTTTTTTGGGGGTTCATTCTGCTCCGGGAGGGTTATACTAGGGTTGTTTAATTAACTGAAAACCAGGTTTTTAGGGTTGTTTGGTGCTTCTATACAGGAAATAGAAAAAAAAGGCTTCTTTACGAAAAAAAAGAACTTAACTTTGCCTCCCCAAAACAGGGCCCCAAAAAACCCTGTAATTTATACAAAAGGAGGACTTATTAAGTGGAAGAAAACAAAACACTAGAAACTGCCCCCGTTCTCGTTTCAGCACACGATGATTTTGACTGGAGCGTAGACAAAAGAAACGTCACTTCCTACACAGAGGAAGAGAAAGTTAAGTACGACTCAGCGTATGAGAACACTTTCAGGACCATCACCGATGGTGAAATGATCGAAGGTATTCTCGTAGGCATTACCAAAACCGATGCCGTTATCAATATCGGCTTCAAAAGTGATGGTCTGATTTCCCTGAACGAATTCCGCGATCTGCCCAATCTTAAACTGGGTGATCTTGTGGAAGTAATGGTTGTTGAAAAAGAAGATCGCGAAGGTCATCTGCATCTCAGCCGTAAGCAGGCAAGGATCACACGCGCTTGGGAGAGGATTGTTGAAGTTCACAAAACAGGTGAAGTTGTCAGCGGTCTGGTTACCAGCAAAACTAAGGGTGGACTTATTGTTGACATCTACGGTATGGAAACCTTCCTGCCCGGTTCACAGATTGATGTGAAACCTGTAACTGACTATGATCAGTTCGTAGGTAAGACCATGGAGTTCAAAGTGGTGAAGATCAACGAAGCAATTAAAAATGCCGTTGTTTCTCACAAGGCCCTGATTGAAAGCGATATCGAAGCGCAGCGCATGGAGATCATGAGCAAGCTCGAGAAAGGCCAGGTTCTGGAAGGTACTATCAAGAACATCACCGATTTTGGTGCGTTCCTTGATCTGGGTGGCGTTGATGGATTGTTGTATATCACCGACATTAGCTGGGGTAGGATCAATCACCCTGCCGAGGTGTTGAAGCTTGACCAGAAGCTGAATGTTGTTGTATTGGATTTCGACGACGAGAAGCGCAGGATCAGCCTTGGTCTGAAGCAACTCACTCCGCATCCTTGGGATACATTACCTGAAACCTTGCATGAAGGTGCACTGGTGAAGGGTAAGGTGGTAAACATTGAAGATTACGGTGCATTCCTGGAGATCCTTTCTGGTGTTGAAGGACTGGTACACGTAAGTGAAATTACTTGGGCGAATACACCGATCAACGCGAAGGAATTCTTCAAGTTGGGCGATGAGTACGAAGCCAAGGTGGTAACACTTGATAAGGACAGCCGTAAGATGAGCCTTTCCATCAAACAACTGACTTCTGATCCATGGAATGAGATCGAGAACAAGTATCCTATGGAGAGTCGTCACAAAGGCACGGTGAAGAATATCACTCCTTATGGCGTATTTGTAGAGTTGGAGCCCGGTATTGGCGGTATGATCCATATTAGTGACCTGAGCTGGCTGAAGCGATTCAACCATCCTTCAGAGTACACGAAAGTGGGTGCTACCATCGATGTGGCTATCCTGAATATTGATAAAGAGAATCGTAAACTCCAGCTTGGACATAAGCAACTGGAAGAAGATCCCTGGAATACATTGCAGGATACCTTTGCCATTGGCAGCATCCATGAAGGAACAATCTCCCGCAAAGATGACAAAGGTGCAAGCGTTCAGCTTCCGTATGGACTGGAAGGTTTTGCTCCCGGACGTCACCTTGTTAAAGAAGATGGAAGCCCTGTATTGGTAGAGCAAACGCTTCCTTTTGTTGTGATTGAGTTCGATCGTAACGAAAAGCGTATCGTGGTAAGTCATGCCAGGATATGGGAGCAGGCTAAAGCGGATGAGAAAGTAGCAGTTGTGAAAGAGAAACAAGCTGAAGCGGTTAAAACCAAGAAAGCAGTGAAAGATGTTCAGAGTAAAGTTGAGAAGACCACCCTTGGTGATCTTGGCATACTGGCTGAGCTGAAGAAGAAGATGGAAGAAGGCGGCTCGGAAGAAGCCGAGTAAATAAAATTAACCCCGCTGAAAAGCGGGGTTTTTTTTATGTAGATGGGAATACGCCTCATTCAGGGCGTCCGCTCGTCAACCAGTAAAACTTGATAGCTTAAACTCGCTTAGGGAATTCAGTAGCTGGTCTGCTGCCTGAAACCGGGCCTCGTGCCGGGAAGCGGGTAGGGGTATAACAACGCATTGCATCCGGGCGGCTTTAGCTGCGATCATGCCAAAGAACGAATCTTCAAAACATACACAGGAAACCGGAGGCGCTCCTAGCGCCAATGCACAATCGAGATAAACCTGGGGATGGGGTTTGCCGTGAACCAGATGCTCGGCGGAATTGAATGCGGAAAAATACTCCCTGATACCAAGTTTGTCAACAACCACGTCAATCAGTCTTTTGGGCGAGGAAGTGGCCAGCCCAATGGTAAGGCCGTCTTTCCTGAGTTGTTCAAGTACTTCGTATACTCCCGGCATGGCTTCACCCATAGCGCTGATTTTACCTACTACAACGTCATTGATTTCCACAACCGTTTCCGGAGCTATGGTCATATCAATATCATTCCTGGTGAACCAGTTGTCAACAAATTCCTTTGTCCTCAGCCCGATCGAGCTGGCATATAATTCCGGTGTCAGGTGTATCCCTAGTGGCTGGAACACTTCTACGGCAGCTTCATACCATAGCGGTTCTGAGTCGATGAGGAGGCCATCCATATCAAAGATGGCTGCTTGAATTTTCATATGGACGAAAATACAGCTCGCAGCAGACTATTCCTCAAGATGTCGCTGCATCTTACTCATAATTTCGAGGTGTGGCGCTGTCAGGATGGCAATTCCAATAAAGAAGCCCATCATCATAACTGGAGTTTCATGGGTATTTGCTGCCCATGCGATCACCACAATGATCAACGCAAGGGCGACCAGGGAGAACGGTAAGCTTTTCCGGATCATGGTTGGCCATGACAGGGGTTGATCTGGACGGGGCGACAAATGATGCCTGATATTATTTAGCGCATGCATGGAATGCCAGCATCCGAAATAGAAGGTGAATGCCAGCATCAGGGGAAGAGTGATCACCAGCCAAACGATACATGCCGTTTGTATGGTGAAACCCAGATATTGCAATTGGTCTTTGGACTGGCCTTTTTTATACATGTACCAGGCTAGGACCAGCGTAATGGCCGTTATGACGATCAATGCGGGGAGTCGGAATTGTATCACGTATGTGAGCACTGCACTTTCCCGTACATGGGGTAATTGATTAATGATGGGTAAAACCTCTTCGAGATGGGGGAGGAGGATAAACGAAAGGATCATGAGTCCATAACTCAACTGAAACAATTTTTGACCCCTTACCTTGAAGGATAGCTTTGACAGATCGGTTTCGCCAAAGTGATATGCTGAGAGCAATAGGAAGATGCCCAATGAGATCAGGGGGGTAAAGTACCAAACTGTGGCAAACACCGCCATCCTGAGAAAATATTGGGCCAGGAACATGAGCATGGAAAAACCCATCTTCCTCTTCTCGCGGTTTTTCTCTTCCACCAGATGGTCAAGCGCGCCATGTGGGATACCAGTCAACAGGATGCTGGCCACGAAAAGGATCATTTGCAGGTCCTCGTTTATGGGAATGACCAAATGAAACAAGGACAATGCTCCCCAGATAATCAGTAACCAGTTATCCCATACGGGTTGATGCACGACTTCCTTCTTTTGGACGAATTCCATGGTGAACAATTTTGAGAGAAAATAAACGGGTGGCCCAGGTTGAGCCACCCGTTCAGTTGATTGATCAGGCTTTCTCAGCAGTACGGCTGAGTGAGTAGATCACGAGACCAAAGCCGATTTTGTTGACCGCGTCTCCAATATTGTAGATGATATCCATGGAGGCAGCGGCTGCAGCGGGATCCGAAACGATCTGCATACCGAATAGACCGCCCTTTGTTCCCAGGATATAACCCAGTGGGTAGATGGCCCATCCAACCAATACAAACCAGGCAAGGGTTTTATTTGCCTTCGCAACGGCAGGACCAGCATCGCCAGCAAGTTTGGCAACTTCTCCAAACCATACAAGGTAAACAATGTAGAAATATGCGGCACCACTGATCGCGCCCCATACCCAGCTTTGTGATTCACCGCCATAGATCGCTTCGCCTACATAACCTGTAACCAGCATCACCAATGATGCAGCGATCAGTTGCCAGAGCAATCTTTGTGAAGCACCAACTTTCCTGGTGATCAGGTAGAATTCCACGCACATCAGAGGTACGGTAAGGATCCAGTCAACATAACGGAAGAAGGTGGGAGATTCACCGGTTTCCAGGTTATAGCCGCGCATATAATAGTAATGCACTGCCGCGATGAAAGTGATCAGGCCTGAAACCAATACGGATGTTCTCCATTTCTTGTCGGTGTTTGACAATTCGAAAAAGAAGAACACGGATGCAGCCATCATGGCCATCGTACCAATAAAGAATGTGAAAGCGACATAGTTGTCTTTTCCAATGGCAACAATGTCTAGAAGTGTGTTGGGCATAACTGAAGATTTACATGGTTTTTAAAAAGCGGCTATTGCCGCATTGTCCCTAACATGACAATTTATAATTTGGTTTTCAGTTTTTGCTCGGAGGGGGGTAATTTTTTTTAATGTTTAATATGTGTAACTTATGAGCAGTTATAGTTAAACAAAAATCCTTGTTTGCTCTGGTCAGGCGCCTGTGTTCAAGCGGTATTATATCGGAGGCTTTACATTGATCTTGCAAAAGCGGTCCTCCAACCTACATATTTCAAATTCCTTATATTGCAACCGATTGTTTCACATATAAAACGTTCATGAGTTCGATTACAGAACACTTGAAGGATTTCAGACCGGTAAGAAAGATCGTTTATGCTTTGGTTGGTGCAGTTTCCTATCCAGGATTGGCACTTGTCAATAAAATCGATATTTCCGGTACCGAACATTTGAAATCTTTGCCGAAGAGTAATGTCCTTTTCGTCTCCAACCACCAGACCTATTTTGCTGATGTGATCACTTTCCTGCACATTTTCTGTGCGGTGAAATGGAGAAAGGAGAACAAACTTGGTCTGCCGTACTACCTGTTGAATCCATTTACCAATGTATACTATGTAGCAGCTGAGGAAACCATGAAGGGCAGTTTCATCAGTCGTGTTTTTTCTCTGGCAGGGGCACTAACGGTCAAGCGTACCTGGAGAAGCAAGGGTGAGGATATCAAGCGGGATGTGGATGTATCAGACACTGTGAAAATTGACGAGGCGCTGCAGAAGAGTTGGGTTATCACCTTCCCGCAGGGCACTACCAAGCCATTCGCGCCGGGACGGAAGGGAACGGCACATATCATCAAGCAAAACAAGCCAGTGGTAGTTCCTGTTGTGATCAACGGTTTCTGGCGTGCATTCAATAAGAAGGGCCTGCAATTCAAAAAGAAAGGATCGCTTTTGTCTGTCAGGTTCAAGGAACCGATGGATATTGACTATAACGATAGCGTTGAAAATATCCTTGACAAGGTGATGGAGGCCATTGAGCAAAGCCGCAACTACATGATGAAAAGCAAGCACCATCTGATGTCTAAACTGGACAAGTGAGCATTAGACCCTGGTTCTTCAGTCCTTGATAAACAATGCCTTTAATTCTGCCGCATCATCCGGGTTCATTTTGCCGCCGAGGATCAACCGAAGTTGCCTGCGTCTCAGGGCACCATCAAAGAGTTTGAAATCTTCTTCTGTTTCCGGGAGAACGGATGGCACCGGCCTCGGTTTGCGGTTCGGATCCAGCGCCACGAATGTGTAATATGCTTCATTGCTTTTATAACGGTATTGGTGAGTTAGGTCCTCACCCCATACTTTCAAATGCACTTCCATGGATGTATGGAAGGCCCTGGTGACTTTGGCTTCGATATGCACCACGTTGCCCAGTTTGATGGGGGATTCGAATGAAATATTATCTACCGATGCAGTAACCACCGGTGCATTACAATGTTTGCCGGCAGAAAGAGCCGCGGCGATATCCATCCAGTACATCAGTCGTCCACCCATCAGGTTCCCATATAAATTCGTGTCATTGGGAAGTACGAGTTCTGTCATGATGATCAGGCTATCAGCAGGATGCTTTTGTTCCATAAAATTTAGTTAGATGATGATCTTTTCGCAGGTGGCCAGAAATTCTTCGTTGATATCCGCAGCTATGCCAGGTTCGTCTTTGATCTCCAGGAAATAGTTATTGTATCTTGCTCCGCCCGTCACGGGGTCCGCAAGCTGCCCCAGTAAACAGGTGTCAAGGTCGTAAAACTTGATATTGTTGTGGGACATGGCGAAATGCACTTTGGCTGTGAGGGCCAGCCTGCTTTCCAGCATGCCTCCGAGCATACAGGCAACACCCCGTTTTTCGGCTTCGTCTGCAATTTTTTTCGCTTCGAGGAGTCCGCCTGATTTGGCCAGTTTTATGTTGATATAATCTATGGCATCTGCTTCGATCAGCCGGATGGCATCGTGGTGATCAAACACGGATTCGTCCCCCATGATCTTGATCGGGGACAATTTTTTCAGTTGCGGCAGCAGCCTGTCGAACTGATGCGGAATAGGCTGTTCACAGAACTGGATATCATATTCGCCGAGTGCCTGCAGGGTGGAAAGGGCGGTGTCGAAATCCCAGCCCTGGTTGGCATCTATCCTGAGTTGGATATCCGGGCCAATGGCTTGCCTGATAAGCCTGATCCGTTCAACATCCTCCTGACCCTTCTTGCCCAGTTTCACTTTAATGATCTTCACCCCATCGGCAACAAATGCCACCGCTTTCCCTGCCATGGCTTCAGGCGTATCGATACCAATGGTAAGGTCTGTTTGGATGGTCTTCTTTTGACCATGCAGAAATGCGTACAGAGGCAGTCCGGCATGCTTTGCCCCGATATCATGCAGCGCCATATCCCAGGCGCTTTTGATGGTGGAGTTAAAAGCGATGTACTGGTGCAGGTCCAGCATGCGGGCCTCGATGTCAAGGGGGTCTTTCCCGTTTGTGAGCCTGGCAAAATCTTTAGCCACTTCAAAACAGGTATTCTGCGTTTCCCCCACTAACATGGGAAAGGCAGAGCACTCACCCATACCTGTAATGCCCTCATCGGTATGGATTCTGATAAAGATATTCTGGGTGAAATAAGAAACCTCCGTTGCAATGACAAAGGGCTCCATGGGAATCGTGAGCTTGTAGATCTCAGTTTTTGTGATCTTCATAATAAACAGGTGGTCGAAAATACCAACTATTTGCGGTTTCTTTTCATTTAAAGCTTCAGTAGTGCTCCAGGCGGGAGAGATAGTCTTCAGCTGTCTCAATTAGCCCGGCACGCTTTTCAGCACTCATTTTGTTGAAGGTGTTCAGGAGCATGCCCATCCTGGGGTTTCTGGCAAACAAGTCTCGGTGTACGTGCATGAACCTCCAGAATAGCGAGTCCCATATCTTTTGCCATGGACCCTTTTCCCAGTTTCCCATTTTTAGCAGGTAATTGCTGCCGCTTATCTAGGGTTTGGTAGTCATCATTCCGCCGTCCGCGAACTGCGTCATCCCATATACGTTGGGCACCATAACCCAGTCGTATGCATCGATATACATTTCCATAAACCAGCGATAAACCTCATCCGGATCAAACTCGCAAAGCAGCATGAAATTGCCCAGCACCATCAGTCGGTTGATATGGTGCGTATATCCGTGTTGCAGCGTGTGCCCGATCACGCAGTCAACCGGTTCGATCCCTGTATTGCCTGTCCAGAAAATCCTCGGGATCCTGCGGGTAAAGCCGAAATGGTTTCTGGTTCGTTGTTTTCGGCCTTCCCTTTCATAAACGATGCGTATGAACTCCCGCCAACCCATTACCTGCCGGATAAAGCCTTCCAGTGAATTCATGGGGATCTGGTTATCGAAAGCAAAGGTTATCGCGCGGTGTATAATGTGTTCAGGATCCAGGAGGCCTGTATTCAGCATGGGGCTGATCACAGCGTGGTGGAGAAAGTTTTCTTCGCGGACCATCGCGTCTTCATAGGGGCCAAATTCTCGGAAACGCTGTTGCAGGAAATCTTCAAACCATCGCTCTGCATCCTTGTAGTTTACGGGGTAGCCGAAGTTAGATCCATCGCCGGGTGCTGTGGGGAAATGTTTTTTAGCATACAGGGTGGCTTCCTTTACAAACTCATTGTCTGGAGACCAAGTGATCCCTGGGGCCTTGCTTTGTTTGGGGAACCGTTCCCTATTTTCAGCATCAAAACTCCATTGGCCACCCAGGGGTTGGTCCGTCTTGTCTACAAGTATTTTTCTTGATCTCCGCTGCCAGGTGTAGAAATCGGTTTGAAAATAAGTCTTCCTGTTTCTGAAGAATGCATCTACGCCGCTAATGGTGTTGAGAAAATTAGGCGTGGGCATTACCGTAAGAAGGATGTCCTTGCTTTTACAGGCGTGGTGCATTCGCATGCTCAACCAGTCATCTACCGGATCTGCCACCACAATGTTGGTGATCCCGCATCCCCCAAGTTTACCGATCTGTTCCCGGACATCGATCCGCTCCGCATAATCCACTTTATACCCGTTCTGCTCCAGGTATGTCATATACCATTTCATGGATGCGCGATGGAAGATGATTTTTTTCTTGTGAAAATTATACTGGGAGAAAAAAAGAAATTCTTCTACAAGGATCACGGGCCTTCCCGTTTCCAGGGCAGGATGTTGTTTGAAGAGTTGGTGGGGGAAGATGAGGGTAATTGAACTCACCTCAATAGAACAATTTTTACCGATCAATGTTTAATGCATATGGAAAAGCTAAACAACAAGAACGTGTTGGTGGTAGGTGCAACAGGCGGGATAGGTGAGGCAACGGTAAAACTCCTTTGTCAGTCTGGCGCAAATGTTTTTCTGGCAGGTCGTAATGAAGCAAAGCTGGTTTCTCTTGCCGGGGCACTGAATATCCCATTGGAGCGCGTATGTCAGGTTGATCTCACTGATCCTGCCACGGTGGAAGGGATGGGCAATAAGATCCATGCCATGGCACCGCAAATAGATATCCTGGTCAATGCAACCGGCATTGGACTGATCAAGCCGTTGGAGCAACTCTCGCTCGAGGAATTCCGGTTGAGTTTACAGGTGAACCTGGAAGGTGCATTCCTCCTGGTGAAGGCGATCCTTCCCGGCATGAAGTTGTCTGGTAAGGGGTTGATCATAAATATTCCGGGTGTGCTCGGTAAAGTACCTATGGCTGGAGCTGCCGCTTATTCTGCTTCGAAGTATGGGCTGGTAGGTATGATGCAAAGTATCAGGGAAGAACTGAAAAGGACGGAGATCCGGATCACCAATATTTTTATGGGTGGTGTTGATTCTGCTTTCTGGGACAATATCAACATGCGGGTGCAGCGTGAAAAGATGGTCAGGGCCGATGAAGCCGCGCGGGCCATTTGGTTCCTCTGCCAGCAGCCCGCTTCCGGCGTGGTTTCGGAGATGGTGCTGCAGCCCTTTAATCACCAGGCGATATAACCCTCGGTAGGCTACCTTTTTTGAATCATCATCTTTAACCCGTATTGGCGAGATAGTTTATTTTTACCCTGCTTGGCGGTCAGACCGCGTTCATAAGCTGGCAGTATGAAGAAACTAATTGCGCTTTTTGTCTTGGCCCTGTTGGGTGTTGGTTTATATGCACAGGATTCGTCCAAGCTGGAGAAGGCCGATACCCTGTTGGCGGCAGATTCTACGTATCGGTCTAAAGTGAAAGAGGGTGCCATAGGTGCTAACCAGCGGTTGCGTGAGAAGTACCTGATGCAACTCTCACTCAGTAAGCAGGCTGAGATCTATGCCAACCTTAGGGCGGTCTTCCAGCGCACTAAGGATTATATGAAGCGGGGCTTGGATACGACCTCCATACATGGGGAACTGGACCATACAGAGAATCGGCTGGAAATTGCCGGCGATGGCATTTTCAATAACCAGGGAACCATACAGACGGCAAGGAATATTTCCACCTCGGCCATCCTGTTGACGGAGTTGTTGGACCGGAGCAGGCTTCGTAAGAAGCAGATAGACAGGTACCTGACAGATCTGTTGGAGTTCCGCAGCACCATCGATTCGCTGGCAAGTGACAGCCTGTTGTTTTATATTCCGGATGATTCCCTGGAAGTTCGCGAGTTTATGCAGCGGCTAACGGTCTTTTCCAGGAGCATCAAGTCTACGGACTCCATCCTGAACGCCAGCATTAAACAAATGCGCCACCTCGATACCCGCGCAGATGTATTGCAGGGTGATATTTTGTCCCGCATGGAGGATATAGAAAGCTTCCACCGCGAAATTTCAGGAAGTACACTGAAGAAGGAACTGCCATACCTGTGGGAGTCGCGCAGTTTTGTCCGGCCCTTCGATGACATATTCCGGTTCTCGATCAGAAAGGCCAGTATGGTGTATGTGTTCTACCTGCGGAATCACATGTCCAAGATTTTCCTGCTGGTGATTGCCATCGTACTATTCGCAGTGTACCTCAGGTCGCTGAAAGACAATATTATGGAGACGATGGGAGGTCTCACCGGCGATCTTGAAAACCAGGTGGCGCTCAGGCATCCCTGGGCTACGTCGGTACTGGTGGTGTTATCGCTGGGCCAGTTTATATTTCCTACGCCGCCATTCGCGTTTTATGCCAGTTTATGGATGATATCCGGACTTTGCCTGAGCGCCATACTTTGGGATTTTATCAGTGGTTTCTGGTCGAGGTTCTGGTCACTTACCCTGGTTCATTTCGTAGTAGCCTGCCTGTTCAACCTGATCCTGCAGGCCTCCCGTGTTGAACGATTCTTCATGCTGGCGCTGGCCCTGACCGGGGTGATTGGCGGACTTCGTTTCCTGTTTTCACCCGAGCGGGAAAACCTGAAGGAGAAACGCCTGGTCATCTTCCTCTGGTTGTTTGTTTTCATGGAAGCTTTCGCGGTGATCACGAATATTTCGGGCAGGTATAATTTAAGCAAGGCCTTTCTGACTTCCGGTTACTTCAATGTTGTGGTAGGCGTATGCCTGCTTTGGACGGTGAGCATCCTGCATGGTGTTTTCAAGTTGAGCGCGGAAGCGTACCGGGGTGGAGGAAAGAAAAGGTATTATCTCGATTTCAAAAGGATGGAGGCGGAAGTTCCTGCCATCCTGTACTACGCTCTCGGGATTGGATGGTTCGTGCTGATCGGCCGGAATTTTTATGTGTATAAGCAGATCACTGACCCCATCATAGATTTCTTTGTTTCGGAGCGCCAGATCGGGAAATATGCCTTTAGCTTCAGCAATATCCTGCTCTTTGTCTCCATCATTTTTTTATCAGGCGTTGTAGCAAAAACCGTTTCCTATTTTGCCGATGATGTTCCAACTACAAGTGCCCAAAGGAAGGGTGGTATTGGACGATGGATGTTGTTGATCAGGATAGCCATTATTTCGTTCGGCGTGTTCATTGCTTTTGCAGCTACCGGTATTGCCATGGATCGCATTGCCATCGTTTTTGGAGCACTGAGTGTGGGTATAGGTTTTGGCTTGCAGAACCTCGTGAACAACCTGGTCAGTGGGCTTATTATTGCCTTTGAGAAGCCATTGAATGTAGGGGATATCGTTGAGATCGGAGGGAGATCGGGCACGATGAAGTCGATCGGATTCCGAAGCAGTGTGATCACTACATTTGACGGGTCAGACGTAGTAATTCCAAATGGTGACCTGCTGAACCAGCACCTGGTGAACTGGACGCTGAATACCACTGCCCGCCGGGTGGAAGTGCTTGTTGGCGTTGACTATTCCACTGAACTGGAGAAAACCATCCAGTTGATCATGAAAATACTGCACGAGGATAAACGAATTCACGGTCATCCTGAACCGGCTGTGCTGGTGAATAATTTTGGATCGAGCTCTATCGATCTCAGGATCCTGTTCTGGGTGGATAACCACGACAACTGGCTGTTGGTGAGAAGTGATGTCATGCGGCAGGTGAAAGCCGTATTCAATGATGCAGATGTTCAAATCCCGTTCCCGCAGATGGTACTGCACAATATGCCTAAGCCAGCTAAAGGCGTGGACGAAGGGGGGATCAACAAGGATTAGTTAACCAAACAGGCTATTTTTGCCATTCAAAAAACGAGATTGCTTAATGGCTGCCATATCTTTCGATAACACGGAAAACGCCTTTGCGTATAAGTCTGGTAAAGAGTTAAATAAGGCGAATTTCCTTTTTTCCCTGATGCATTATCCCTGGCTGGTAAAAATGGGAACAGGTATTACCCCCTGGGCCATAAAATCCGGACTGCCGGTCAAGGGAATCATCCGCAATACCATCTTCTCCCAATTTGTAGGCGGTGAAACCCTGGAAGAAACCGCAAAAGTGGCCAAAGTGCTGGGTGGTTACCATGTTCAGGTGATCCTGGACTATGGGGTGGAAGGGGGTGATGACGGGGAAGCAGGATTCGACCATGCCTGTGATGAGTTCATCAGGGTGATCAACTACGCATCTACCCAAAAGAACATTCCTTTCATGAGCATTAAACTGACCGGAATGGCGAGGTTCGGGCTGCTGGAGAAGCTCGATAAGTCAGTGGATGCCAATTCCGGGACGTTAATGAAGCGCTATGCGCGGGCCATGGAGTTGCTGACAGACGATGAACGGGCTGAATGGCAGCGTGTGCATGCCAGGATGCAACGCATCTGCTCGGTGGCTGCAGCAAAAAATGTAGGGGTGCTGTTGGATGCCGAGGAAACATGGATCCAGGATCCGGTTGATGTGGTATCTATGTTGATGATGGATCAGTACAATAAAGAAAAGGCCGTAGTATTCAATACGATTCAGCATTACCGGCACGACAGGATGGAGTTCCTTCGTGATTCGATTGAAGCAGCTGAAAGCCGGAATTTTATCCTGGGCATGAAACTGGTCCGCGGGGCCTATATGGAGAAAGAACGGCTTCGGGCTAAAGAGATGAACTATGCATCACCTATTCAGGCCGACAAAGCTTCGACCGACAGGGACTATGATGAAGGGGTGAAGCTTTGCCTTGACCATATCAACAAAGTATCCCTGATCGTAGCTACGCACAATGAGGAAAGTAATCTGAAAGCCACGCGTATACTAGCGGAGAAGAACCTGCCGTTGGATCATCCCCATGTCCATTTCTCACAGCTCTACGGCATGAGCGATAATATTACGTTCAACCTGGCCAAGGCCGGATGCAGTGTCAGCAAGTACCTGCCCTTCGGGCCGATTGAAGATGTGGTCCCATATTTAATGAGAAGGGCACAGGAGAATTCATCAGTGGCAGGACAGACCAGCAGGGAACTGACATTGATCAAGAAAGAGCTTGAACGCCGCAGGCGTTAAAACCTTATGTGTTCCACCAGTAGGTGATCTTCAGCACCAGCGCCCTGTTCTTGACTGAAAATGGCGCAGGGAGGTAGTTGTCGGTATATACCAGGAAGATATCTGAAGCAGGCTTGTACCGCCATTGCACGCGCGTGTTGATGTTCACATTCTTCAGTTGGCTGTTGTACTGCAGGAAGGTGGTAAAATAAAGGTTATTCGTTACCGTTAGGTCGATCCTGGGGCTGACGAGCCAGAGTCTCGTAGTGTTCCAGGGGGCTGGCATGCGGATGTCATTATAACTTACACCCACGCTGAAGATCGCATAGGGTTGTTTTCTGTAGCTGATCTCGCCAGACAGGTTCAGCCTTGTTCCATTCTCATAGAATCCACCGTACCTGGTGGAGAAGCTGTAGGTGAACACGCGTTGCGGCGCCGAGACGAATTCAGTACCGAAAGCTTCCCAACTGTGTTCTGTGCCTCTTGCCAGGGTATCTTTCCCGGAATTGGTAGGGTCAAATGGATTGAACAGGTAAACATAATTGCGTGCGATCCAGGTAGTGAACGTGGTGTTATCCCGGAAAGTGAGGGTATAGGGGATATAACTTTCATCGTCCAGGTGTTTTCCGGACTCGCTGAAATAATAGGTGGAGTTCAGTTTCACTCCATGTGAAAGAATCCGGCCTTTTTTAGGAAAGAAAAGCAGTCCTGCTGACGGGTTCGCTTTGAAATAGCCCCTGCGGGGAACAAATCCAACTTCGGCCACATAGTTGCTTCCAACGTATTCGTGTTGCCAGGCGAGGTTGAGTCGTTTGCTTGCATATTGCAGATTACCTGCCTGGATCCAGTCCTTGCCGCTGACGCCTGGCGTGAAGGATTTCATCACCAGCATTTTGCCGGTGAGTTTGTTATTTGAGGAAGCGAGGTTGTATTCAAGCCCCAAGTTCCTGTTGTACTGGTTGATCGGTTTGCCCGGCAGGGTATCGCTGAAGTTGGGAGGCGATTGTTTGTTGATGGCCAGGATGCCAATGTTAGATCGTTTAAAAACGCGCCTTTGCAGGGCCATTACCGTGAAATTCTGCGCAGGTAGCCCCCGCTCCAGGTTTTTATCGGTCTGCATGTTCATCAGTCCGATGCGCCAGTCCTTGTTGAGTTTTCCGCTTAATCGCGCACCGGCGATAATGGGAGCTTCCAGTCCGATTCTCCTGGAGAAGAAAGGTCTTACTGAGGTGTAGCCGAAGTTGGCGAACAGATCGCCATTTTCCAGGAAGAACTGCCTTCGTTCCGGGAAAAATAGTTCGAACCGGTCGAGGTTGGTCACTTGCCGGTCAACCTCCACCTGGGAGAAATCCGGGTTGTAAGTGAGGTCAAGGTTCAGGGACGAGGTGACACCGATCTTGATATCGCCGCCAAATTCGTTCTTCCAGGAAGCCGGGGTGTTTTTTTCGTAGTTCTTGTTGACGCTGGTCAGTCCATAGGGTATGATGGAGATATTCGGTCCGGGTGGGGGCGGTTCTTCGTCCCAGACCAGGGTGCCGGTAAAGGCGAGGGAGGCGGTTGGGAATTGTCGGGGTACCGGCGCCCAGGCCGATTTTTCCGGAACCCGGATGTCGTTTCGGCTGAGGTTGATGCCCCATTCGCGCAAGCCTTTTTTATACCGCAGCGTTTTGAACGGAATGGCCGCTTCGAAGATCCACTTGTCTTCGTAGTTTTTTACCACCGAGGTCCACTTATTGTCCCAGTTCAGGTCTACTTTACTTCCTTCAAACATTAGTCCATCCCATTGGGCGCCTTCGGCATTCACGCCAAAAGCCAGGCCATTGGTTTGGTCCTCGAAGGGATCCATGAAAACAATGAAATTATCGTTCTTGACGAAGCTGAAATCTCGCCGCAGTGATTCGACCATATTTACGCCCGGAACTTTTTTATGGCATATGGCTACGAGGTACATGTTTTTATCGTCGTAGCTGAATTTTACTTCAGTAGCTACACGCACGGGTTGGTAATCCATGGGCAGAACGGTGGTGAAACTGTCGGCGGTTTGGGCCTCCAGCCATGTTGTTTCGTCCATTACTCCGTCTACTGTAATGGGGGATGTTGCACGATGAATGTTCAACCGGTATTTGGAGTTGACTTTCTGTGCAGAAGCGGAAAGGAATGCAAAAATAAAAATGCCGGCTAATAAGGGTCTTAACACAGGACAAATATACGGAAGACGTTGGTCTGCCTCGCAGGGGGATTTTTTGGTGGGATGATCTTAATCCGGGGAATCTTCTTATTTTTACTCCCCCGTAAATTAGATTGGACTGTTAGCTCAGTTGGTTTAGAGCATTACTTTGACAGAGTAGGGGCCACTGGTTCGAGTCCAGTACAGTCCACCATTTTGTATTTAAAGAACCCGCTTCCGGCGGGTTTTGTCTTTTACATAGTATTCCGGGTAGAGGCACGCCAAAGTTTCATGTTATCGTCTGCAAAAGAATAGGAATTATCACAGCAATACTCCGTTTACCTGGGGCAGCTAAACACGGGGGCAATTATCAGAAAGTCATTGAAGAGAAACGGCAGTATTCAATTGGTCTGAGAAAAAGAGGAAAACCCCATGTAGTAATGGTGAAAACACCATATAATAGTGCTGAAAACACCAGTTTGTCCCTTGCTGCGGTATTTATCTTCACCACGCAAGGTAATATTACCAACTGCTGCCCCAAAGGTATGCAAGCCATAGCAAGTCAAACTATGTTAGGGGTTATCCTATTGAGAAAAGCTTCGGGTTCGATTATTTTGTTGTCGTTAATCTTGTCTTCTTGTAAGAAAAACGAGACTTCGGAATTAAAAATAAAACAACCTTTAAAGGTTGATGAATACAAGATATCCTTTAAGCCAAGAACTGAGGCGGAATTGCAATTGGTTGAAAACATACAAAAACTTAGTGAGATCCTCAAGGGTGTATACTTGGATCAGAACAACGTGAAAGTAGTCAATGCTGCTGTCTTTGCGAAAGTGTATACGGATGAGTCCATAATGGTTGGAGATCTTATTTATCCTGATGAAGGCAGGCTGGCAAATAGTAAACGCTTCAATTATGCGGTTACCAAGCATAATCTTTCAATCAGTAAATTTGTGGACGATTTTTGGACCCTTGTGAAAAAGAAAAACGATCTGGGCTTTATGAGTTTCCTGCGAATATTGAAACCAACTCAAATTCTTGTAAATAGTTCAACCGCTGCGGGATATAATCCGGACGGTTTTTATAGAGTATCAATTTATTTTCCTTACCATGAAGAATTTGCTGACGAAAGTTTTAATGCTTCTCCGGGTATTGTGAGTATTACTGCTGCAACCTCAGACGCTGATGAAGGTATTGGTCAAATCCCCGTTTACGATAGTTACGGAAGTTTTTTGAGGTATGACGAAGTGTTGGTCAATGACGACTATGCTATATTAAATCCTACCCACATTATTGGAGTGAATGGGATAGAGCCATATGACTTGCAAGATATCCCAAATACGGCATTTCCTCCCTCTGGCCCTATAGATATGCCTGGTTTCCCCAGAGAGGTAAAACAAGTTTATGTGGGATCGGTTAAGATTCATAATGAGCAGTACGACAATTTTATAAGCTTTACTGGAAACGGCGGTGGTTCCGAAATAGTATTTACACGTTCAGATGGCTTTTTAAAGGTATTAGATGGCCAGGTACAGGCAGATAATTTCTCTACTCCTCCCAAAGAAATAAGCAGAAGAGATATTAGAAAAAAGAATTGGGTTGATTTTTCCTATGAGTGGGATGGAGATTGGGAGCAAGATAATCTAAATCAAGTATTTAATATTTATGAAGAAGATAATAGGAATACCTTAGAAGTTTCAGGAAAGATTTCAACCACATTAAAATTCAGCGACATGCTAACAACTACGATCGATCTAATTTCTTGGAAAGTTACCTTTTAAAGCGATGATCTTATTATACGAACGCTTGAATATAAACATGCATCATTTTTCCCACTTAACCGCACAAATCTTGAAGGCGAAATGCATAAAGGGTGGCCTGTAAGGGATAAAAACGGCCCTGTTAGTTTTACATTAAATGACAGAACTTATTATTAACCTATAAGGGAGCGGCAACACCGCTCCCTTATTTTAGTTTAGTTTTATGAAATATTGTTTTATTTTCCTTTTTTTAATCATTTCTTATTCAAATGTTAAAGCACAAGATAGTCGTTTTACATTAGAAGGTAACTATGGCCTTAATGGCAATTTCTTTGTTACAAGCTATGATGAGATATCCGGTCCCCAGCCACATACTTATTTTTATAACAAAAATTTTTTAGGAACGATTGGGGGGGGGTGAACTGGCATACAGAATTGGCAAAAAATCATCAATAATTGCTGGTTACAGCCGCAGTGTAAATGCCGGCAAAAAAAACTTCAGTGGCTTAGTTGGTAATGCCGAGGTTTATATTTATGATTTTAAAATCAGGCATTATAACAATTTCTATTATGCTGGGTATAAATATTTACTGAATAAGAAAAAAATTAAATTTTCAATAGATATTGGCCCTGTTTTAGTCTATTCTTCTAGCCAAGACATTGTTATTGAAGGAGTGGATTTTATAGGAATTACTGAGTCGAATTTTAAAAATAGTAATTCAGTTGAAGGTGGACTTTTTGCAGGAATACACTTATCAAAGTCAATAGATAAACATTTCGAGCTTGGTCTGAAAGTAAGAGGGTATTATTTGATTTCAGTTGTATGGTTTGAAGCATTGACATTAACGCCAACACTATCGTACAAATTCTGAAATACTTCTGCCAATATCAACTTTGTGCATGCCGGGCGACAGAATGAATCATGATCTGTAATTGTTACTAGTTGAGCCGTATCCCCACGGTGAGCTAAATATTGCCGGATAAATTATTTTTCCCTTTTAACCGCAGTTATAACGCCGCTTCCCAAAGTATCTCTACCGGATGCTTTGCTTTTTTACCCGTCCCGTCTTTGATCTGGTGACGGCAACTGGTGCCGGGTGCAGCAATGATGGTTTGTTCATCTTGCTTGCGCACTGCGGGGAACAGAACCAGTTCGCCGATCTGCATGCTCAGATCGTAGTGCTCCTTTTCATAACCAAACGATCCGGCCATGCCGCAGCAGCCGGAGGGTATCGTTTCAACAGTATAGTTGACTGGGAATGATAATATTTTAACAGATGGCGCTACGGAGGAGATGGCTTTTTGTTGACAATGGCCATGTAGTATCAACTTACGAGTGTCGGCAGTGAACTGCTCTTTCCTGATCTTCCCTTTCTCCATTTCGGCAGCCAGGAACTCGTCGATCATGAACACGTGGGTCGACATTTTTTTAGCGGCCTCCAGGTTTTCTTCAAACGCCAGGTCAGGATATTCATCCCTGAAAGTCAGGATGGCCGAAGGTTCGATGCCCACCATGGGTGTGTCAGCACTAACGATCGGACTGAGGAGTTGGATGTTCTTATTGATGATCTTCTGCGCGTCACGGATCAGGCCCTTGGATAACCAGGTACGTCCGCTTTCCAGATGTTCGGGGATTTCCACCTCATAGCCGAGTTTTTCTAAAAGCTTGATGGCCTTGATGCCGATCTCGGTATCGTTGAAATTGGTGAACTCGTCGCAGAACAAGTAAACCTTTTTCGACGTGCTGCCGGAGGGTCTGTAGTTCTTTTTGTACCAGCTACGCAGCGTAGTTTTATACAAAGTAGGCATAGACCTTTCCGTGGCAAATCCTGTCGCTTTTTTCAGCAATTTGCTGGTGACCGGATTGGTCATCATAAAATTATAGAGGCCAGGAACGATCGCGCCGAGCTTGGACGTAGTGGTATAATTCGCGATCATCCTGGAGCGCATAGGCACACCATGCTCGTCGTAATAGTGTTGAAGAAATTCTGCTTTTAATTTCGCCACATCCACATTGGAAGGGCATTCTGATTTGCAGGCCTTACAACTCAGGCAGAGGTCCATCACGTCGTAGATCTCCTGGTGATCGAACCTGTTGGTCTTATCCGAACGGGTCAGGAATTCACGAAGGATGTTCGCCCTTGCCCGGGTGGTATCTTTTTCATTTCGGGTAGCCATGTACGATGGGCACATGGTACCACCGGAGAGATGGGTTTTACGGCAATCGCCGGAACCGTTACACTGTTCCGCATGCTGCAGGATATCCTGTTTGTAAAATCGAAAAGTCGTTTGGAATGCCGGCGTCTTCTGCCCCGCATCGTATCGGAGCATGGTGTCCATCGGGGGCGTATCAACGATCTTGCCCGGGTTGAAGACATGTTCCGGATCCCACACTTTCTTTACTTCGCGGAGCAGCTGGTAGTTCTTGTCGCCTACCATCTGCCTGATGAATTCGCCCCGCAATCTTCCGTCGCCATGTTCACCACTCAGCGATCCATTGTATTTCTTCACCAGCGTGGCGATCTCTTCCGCGATCACCCGGAACTGGCGATGCCCTTCTTCTGTTTTCAGGTTGATGATGGGCCTCAGATGGATCTCTCCCGACCCCGCATGCGCATAGTGTACGGAGTAGAGGCCGTGTTTGGCCAGGATCTCGTTGAAGTCCCTGATATAGGCAGGAAGGTCCGCCACATCAACGGCAGTATCCTCTATGACTGGTACGGCTTTTTCGTCGCCGGGTAAATTGCTCAACAGGCCAAGGCCCGCTTTACGCAGCGTCCAGATCTTTTTGGTGTCATCCCCAAATAACAATGGGAAATGATAGCCGTATCCCGCGGCCCGCATATCCGCTTCCACCTGTTGGCATATCCGGGTGATCTCTTCGCGGGTAGCACGACAAAACTCAACCACCAGGATGGCCCCTGGATCGCCCTGCACGAAGAAGCGGTTCTTCATTTGCTCGCGGTTGTCCTTGGTGCAATCCAGGATATAATGATCGATAAGTTCGCTGGCACTGGGATGATATTTTAGCGCAATGAGATTGGCATGCAGGGATTCATCGATCGAATTGAAATGCACGCACAGTAATCCTGTTTCTTTTGGCGGCAGATCCACCACATTCAGTTCGATCTCGGTAATGAAAGCCAGGGTGCCTTCAGATCCGGCAATAAGTTTACAGAAGTTAAAATCAGGTCCACCAACTGTGAATGGGGCTGTTTCCAGCAGCACGTCAACGGCGTAGCCGGTGTTCCTGCGCTCCACACTTTTTCTCGGGAATTCCTTTCGGATCTCCACCTGGTTATCGTACTGACTGAGCAGGCTCCTCGTAGTTCTATAGATCTGGGCTTCAAGGCTGTTGCCCTCACATTTCTCATGGAACTGCTCGATGGTGAGATCGCGGAATTCTACTTCCGAGCCGTCAGACAACAGGGCTTTCACGGAGAGCAGGTGTTCGCGGGTGCTTCGGTATACTACTGAGTTGGATCCGCAGGAGTTATTCCCCACCATCCCGCCGATCATGGCGCGGTTGGCGGTGGATGTTTCAGGTCCAAAAAACAAACCATGGGGTTTGAGGAAATAGTTCAGTTCATCGCGCACCACCCCGGGCTGTACCCGCACTCGTTTTGCAGTGGGGTCGAAATTTAGGATCTTATTGAAATGTTTGGATACGTCTACCACAATGCCATTACCCACCACCTGGCCTGCCAGTGAGGTGCCGGCG
>JBBAJN010000020.1:0-29054 GCA_040404045.1 Chitinophagaceae bacterium | reverse complement strand
ACGCTGAGCATCGACTTCAATGGTGACCTGAGCTTCGGCGCCGGTGAAGTGATCACGCAGTCCACCGGGTTCGCCGGCCAGGGCTTCCAGCACTTCAGCATCTTCATGAGCGGTGATGCCACGCGCAGCATCAGCCTGAACAACTTCGTGGTCAACGGGGTGAACCTCGGCAACCACGTGTCGCCGGCCTCGGGCAGCCTCAACCTGGATTGGGAAAACCCCGCCGGCCTCTTCAGCAACATCACCGCCACCGGTACCATCACCTTTAACGGTGCCACTGGTGGAGGCGATGAAACGGGCCGCATCTGGTTCCGTACGGCCGTGCCTCAGGCCCTGGTGCCGGTCCCGGGCGGCCGCGTGCAGGGCTTGGCACAGGATATGATGGCTGCATCAGACGACAACGCCTCCCTGTCACTGCACCCCAACCCAACGGTAACGGGCCTGGTGACCTTCAGGGTACCTATGGATGGCCTGAGATCGAACAGTGGCAAGCTGTCTTCGACTGTTGAGGTGTTCGATTATACAGGATCGATGAAAATGTCGCGCGGTGTGACACTCGACAACTCCGGCCGCGGTGAGCTCGATGCCTCGTCTCTCATCAGGGGCGCCTACATCATACGCGTCAAGGTCGCAGGCAAAGCCTTCACGACCCGGATGATCAGGCAGTAACCCGGCCCCCGGTACAGGCTTCCCAAGAAGCCGGCCGCGGAATCGGACGATCTCCAATACATAGCACGGAAGGTGGTGGTATTTTTACCACCACCTTCCTTTTTTTAGCCTAGTGACGGCTACCCAATAAACTATACCCCCTAAATTCGGACCACGAGGTTAGTTAAAAATTTTTGTTCAAAAACCTTTCAGCCAATTTTGAGCGTTCTGAGTCCACCGAGGTTCAGGATGAGGTACGGAGAAGCGCTATGCAGCCATCGGCCAATTGAAGGTTGGGAATGAGTTTTTAAAAAAGTTGCAAGAGATTGGGGATAGACATTTAACGGAGCACCCAACGGAAGGCGTGAAATCAATGGTTTTTATGCTTCGATCCCTGGGATATCCCATTGGCCCCAAGCGCATCCGCCGTCTGTTCAGGATCATGTGGGCAGGGAAACGATGTACCGGCGCAAAAACCTGACCAAATCCGGGCTGAAGGCGTTCTCATTAAGCCCTACTTGTTGAAAGGTATGGACATCACCCATAGCAATCAGGTATGGTGTACGGACCTCACTTACATCCCGATGAAGAAGGGCTTTATGTATATGACAGCCCCCGGATGACAGGTATCAGCAGTCCATAAAAAGCGCAGCATGATTACCAATGAAACCACCGGAATCTTAACTTAGCAACACAGCCTTTTGGTCTCGAAAATGGGGGGTATCATAATCGGGGTGGACCTCAAGTCCTCAAAGGGGAAAGACTACAATGATTATGGATAATGAGAGAGAACTGAATGTCTCTAATTTGCGAGGGGAAAATATCTTAAAGTAGAATCAAATTCTGATTTTTGTTTTGTAATTTGTATTAGCTATTGATTAGTTTGACATTTAAGTGTTTTTTTTTAGAATTAAAAAGGCTTTTGATGAATCAAATACAAGTTAATGAATCCCAACTTATCCAATCTCTTAATCAGGGCTGTGAGCGTGCTATGAAGTATTTCTATGAAAAATATTCAGGTCGTATTTATTTTCTGGTCATGAAGTTTCTGAAATCCCCGGAACTGTCGCAGGAGTTGGTACAGGATGTTTTCCTGAAGCTTTGGACTAACCGAAAAGAGCTGGACAAAGATCGACCAATAGAAGCCTGGTTGTATACGGTGGCGCGTAATCAGGTCATAAATCAGTTCAAGAAAAAGGCCCGTGAACAGTTGAAGCGTTCTACTCAGCCGGTTTCGGAAGTTCAATTACCTGCCCCCGAGGAGGCGGATGGACCAATCCTTGAACATGAGAGCAACCATCTTCTGAGGCAGGCAATCAGGCGATTGCCGGAGAAACAGCGGGAAGTGTACACACTGGCACGCCTGGAAGGTTATTCCCGGTTGGAGATAGCAGATCAGATGCAGATTTCCGCACTAACGGTCAAGACGCATATGTCCAGGGCTGCGGTGAGTGTGAAAAGTTTTGTGCGAAATAACGGATTTTCTGCCTGCTGTCAGGTATTTCTGGCATGCGTTGGCTTGTAATTCTTTTAACATATAAGGTATTCCGGTCTATGTCGCACCATGACAAATCTGGATGCCCAATTAACCCTTAACATGACTAGAAATGACACGCAATTTAAAGTTTGGTTAGACCAGTACATGAAGGATACCATTAGTTCTTCTGACAGGGAATTACTAATGGAAGCCATTGCAGATAATCGTATTGATGACATGCTGAACGAAGAGATCAAATACCAATGGGTGTCAGGGTATTTGGAGGCGAAAAGCCAATATGGTCCTTTGGCTTTCGAGAGATCTGCTGTATTCGACTTAATCAGGCCTATTTCCGGTTCGGGAAAGCCTTCCTCTGCTTCATACCGAACTATGTGGTGGGCTGCGGCTGCGATTTTGTTATGCATCGTTGGAGTTCTCGCCGTATGGGCCCCCTGGGTCAAGGAAAGCCATATGTTGGCCAGGATTCCTACAAAGTACAGGAAGCAGCCGAATCGATCCGAAGCAATTCAAGAGATTCTCTTGTCTGACGGATCCCGGGTGAAGCTTGCAAAAGGCGCAACTATCTACTACCCTGAACGGTTCGAAGGTGGAATGCGAGAGGTTTATCTGGAAGGAGATGGGTTTTTCGAGGTCACACATATGGAAGGTGTACGGTTCATCGTACATGGGCATTCTGTTTCCGCTGAGGTATTGGGTACCAGTTTTTGGATGCATCAGGATAAAACGCTTGGAAATACTGAAGTGGAAGTGCGTACGGGAAAAGTAAGTGTCAAGGCCAATGGATATTCGGAAAAGGACACTAAGGCCGCGCCTGTATTGGTAACAGCCAACCAGAAGGTGGCATATCGTCATGAAGATAGGAAGCTTAGCTTAACACTGGCGGATACGATCCTGCCACTTCACACTCCGGAGGTCGAGCGGATCCTTCAGGATCAGCATGTTCTGCAATTTAAGAAGGCAACACGATTGGGGGAGGTATTGTCTCAATTATCGAAGGTGTATGGGGTGGAAATCGGGTTGTCATCATCCGATCTGAATAACTGTCTGGTTACCGGGGATCTTTCGGGACAGGATCTGATCAAAAGTATTGAGATCATATGCCTGTCCATAGGTTCTACATATGAACGGAAGCAAACGAGAATCCTTATTTCAGGCTCTGGTTGTTCACTGAATTGAAGTGTGGTTTATATGCATTCCGGCTGATCCGTTCTATTCCCAAAAGGAAACTTGGTAGTTGTTTATTCTGGTGGTGATAGGCACCTTTTAAATATCCCTTAACTTACAGCCTGCCCGGATCCATTCGTAAGTATGAGAAAAGTTTGCAGGGCCATATTTTGTTTTCTTTTTGTTGTGTGCACAGTCATTGATAGTGTGGCCCAGAAGTCTTTACATAAGCTTGTGAACCTGGTTGCCGATCAGCGTCCTCTCTACGAAATCATAGATATGCTTCAGGCCCAGGCGGGCCTCTCTTTTTTCTATAGTCTCAATGCTGTTGGAGCCAATCGAAAGGTAAGTTGTCAACTTAGGAACGTGCCTTTAAACAGTGCATTGGATGCCCTTTTTCTGCCTCTTCAAATCCGATATAAGTTCGTTGATGATCAGGTTATTCTTTACTCGATCATGAAAAAGACAGCTTTGCAGGGCGATTTTTCTGAATCTTTGAGATCGGATTCCATGGCGGGTTCAGGAGATGTTCGGCAGACGAACCGGAATTTGACTGCCATTAGGGGGCGTGTGCTCACCGTTCAAGGCAATCCGCTGGAAGGAGCCAATGTATTGGTGAAGGGTACTTCAACCGGGATAGTTACGGATGCTGATGGTACATTCATGCTTGAAGTGGGTGTGTTAAATGGACAGGTTGAGGCATCCTATACATCTTATCAGTCAGCGGTCCAGAACTTCTCAGGCCCCGGTGCCCTGCCGGACATTCAATTGCAGCCGGTTAACATGGACATGGGAGAGGTGGTTGTGATCGGTTATGGCACGCAGTTGAGGCGATTCATTCCCGGTGCCAGTTCCACCATTCGATCAAGGGATATTTCGGATGCTCCAGTTACCACAGTGGATGCTGCTCTGCAGGGCAGAGCTCCCGGAGTAATGGTATCCCAGCAGGGAGGAACTCCGGGTGCTCCGGTACGGATTCAGGTACGTGGTACCAGTTCCATATCCAGTGGCGCCGAACCTCTTTATATTGTTGATGGAGTGTACATATTTCAGGAGCTTACAGGTATAGGGGACGGTATGACAGCAAATGCTGTTAATCCTCTCGTTACAATTAATCCGGATGATGTGGCCTCTATAGAAATTCTAAAGGATGCTGCTGCCACTGCGATCTATGGTGCTCGGGGTGGCAATGGAGTAATCATTATCACTACAAAGCAGGGCAGGAAAGGGCAGGGCAATTTTTCTGTCACCTTGAACAGAGGGAGTACGTCACCGATAAAACTGATGGACAATGCATCGGGTTCGGAGTGGCTGGCAGTAGTGGATCAGGCCCGTAGGAACTCGGCAGGTTTCGGAATTGCTCCGGGTCAGGAGTTGTTTAACCCACTCCTGCTCGTATCAAATACGCTGCCCACTCCTTCTGGTGTAAGTGGGCCGCAATTTGAACCTAATAATGATTTTACGCGTGAGATTGCTGAGAGGACGAATACAAACTGGCGTGATAAGCTGCTGAAGGACGGTCAAATCACTGATTTTAAGATGTCTTTGGAAAATGGCTTTGATCAGGGGAGCTTCTATCTATCGGGGCAGTATTGGGATGAGTCCGGCATTCTGACTAACCAGCACTTGCAGCGATTTTCCTTCCGGTCTAATCTGGACTTCAGTCCTTCACCCAAATGGCAGCTGGGAGCCCGGTTTTCGCCTAGTTTTGTCCGCAACCGGTTTGCCCAGATTGGAATCGGGAATAACGGATCCATGCTTGGGCGCGGTAATGACGGGGCTACCGGTGGCTGGGCTCAGGTGTATCGGGAAGCCCTGCCCATCATGCCAATATATAACACCAACGGAACCTACTTTGATCCACTTCGTGGCCGAAATGTGGTAGCTGGGGCAGACCCTTCGAATTTCAGTAGTCGTCAGCAACAACAGCGTTTCATGGGGAGTGCATTCTTTGAATTTAAGCCGCTGCCGGAGCTGTCCTTCCGGGTTGAGGCAGGTGCTGATTTTATCAATGCCCAGAACCGATACTGGGTTAGCGATGTCATACGATACAATCGATTAGGCAGTGAGGCCGGAAACATCCAAACGAATCTGTCTGCCACTTCATACATTACCTTCAAAAAGAACTGGAGAAGACTTCATGACCTTTCCATTACTTCTGGTGGTGAATACCAACAATCTGGTAGTCGCCGTTATAGTTTAAGCATGGAAGGCTTGCAGGGCAGCCAGCAGGAAATCGGAGAGATCAGCGATGGTGATCAGGTGATACAGGCCTTTTCTGGCATCATGCCCGACCAGTTGTTCACCTCTTTTTTTTTACGATCGCAATATTCATATAGTGGCCGGCTACTGGCATCCTTCAGCATACGTAGAGACGGGTCATCTGTTTTCGGTCCTGGTAACCGTTTTGGGAATTTCCCTTCTTTATCGGCCGGCTGGGTTATTTCCGATGAAAAATGGTTCAACAGATCCAATCTGGCCAGGACCCTTTCCCATCTGAAGCTAAGAAGCAGTTACGGCCTTACCGGCAATGCATCGATACCAGCATTCATGTATCTCAGCAATTTTGTCAATTGGCCTGTTTACGGACAATCACCTGCCCTTGCCCTTAGTGTGCTGGCGAATGAGAAAATTCGATGGGAAAAGAACAGGCAATTTGATCTGGCCGTTGAAGCGGGTTTCTGGAACGATAGGCTACGTGTTTCCATGGAAGGATTTCTAAGGGTATCGGAGGATATGCTGCTGAATGTGCCGGTCGCCCCCACAGTGGGTATCGGGGCGGGCAGTCAAAGTGTGATCACCAATGTTGGGAATCTTCGTAACTCGGGTATTGAATGGGAGTTGAGGGGTGTACTGCTGGGAAGTCACAAACGTAAAGACCAACTGCGCTGGTCCGCTAGTCTGAACATAACGCTGATCCGAGATAAGGTATTGAGGATGACCGATCACTTCACCAATTTGCCGGTGGGTGATTTCCCAGTGGCGAACGGAATCCAGCAGGGAGTTGGCATCACCCAGCTGGGCGGGCGTCTGGGGACGTATTATCTGGCAGAATATGCCGGACTCGACCAGCAGGGGTATGAAACCATCTACGAGGTGGATATGAATGTCTTGAGGGCTACCGGACGCACGGTGCGTACTGGACGGGTGATCCGTGCTACCTCCACCAATGTCAGTAACAACCTTATGGTACACTACGGCAAAACCGGTCTTCCTACCTGGTATGGGGGGCTTACCCAGTCATTGCAATGGAAGGGCTTTGAATTGCGGATGCACTTCACGTTTCAGGGGGGCAACTTTATATACGACGGTCAAGAGGAAGCAATTTCTTACGTCCGAGGCGGTAGTAATGTGCTGATCCCTGGACTACTGGAGAATAGCTGGCGGCCCGACAAGCAGGACGCCAGTTTACCTCGGCTGACCTGGGGCATGAGAGACAACACACTGGATGCCAACGGCTTCCCTGCGCCTCAGACGCTGAGCTCCCGAACTACAAGGTTTCTGTATCCCGGAGATTTCCTTCGCATGAAAACACTGAGTTTGTCTTATCTGATTGCGGGCAAATGGATACGTAATCTGGGCATGAAGAGCGCCCGTTTATCGCTGTCTAGTCAAAATCTTTTCACCATAACCCGTTATCCAGGCCCTGATCCCGAGATCCTTGTAATCGGTCCAGGCACACAAGGGCGTAATCTGACTCAGGGTTTTCTGAGTAGTCAGCCGGTTCCTCATGTAAGGACATTAATGGCTGGTGTTCAACTGGTACTTTGAGCACCTTCTTTTCTCTTTCCGACTTCTCATCTGTAGTTTTCAGTCCCCCCACGTCAGGAAGTGTTCGGGTCAGCCCTCTTCTTAGTTGCCATGTTTTGTCACTGAACGATATTTTTTGCTATGAATATGTACTCCATAAGGTCCAGATTGTTTGTAATCGAGGAAACGACTTTTTTTCGCTGATTGGCCTGTCTTGAGCGATCAGGTAAAGATCAGCGACATGAAAACAGAAGCCGGGTCTCAGAAACCTAACTGGATCTATGTTGTCGAAATTTATGCCATGATGAAAATCAATAATACTTCTCGCACTTTGCGATCATCGCATGTACTCTGGGGAAGGCTGCATGCTTTCCCTATCCTCCTTCCAGATCTGTAAAATATGAAGCAGTACCGAATCAACCGTCTTTTTAATGCCCGCTCGGGCAAATGTTTCGACGTGGCCATCGACCATGGCTTTTTCAATGAATTTGGCTTTCTGCAAGGTATTGAAGACATGGGGCAAGCCATTGCCACCATTGTAGACGCCAACCCGGATGCAGTGCAGTTGACCACCGGCCAGGCACACTTCCTGCAGTCCATTCCCGGCAAGCAAAAGCCAGCTCTGGTGCTGCGAACAGATGTGGCCAATGTCTATGGATCCTCCCTACACCATGATTCTTTTTCGCTCATGCTGGAAGATTGCGTGGGCCAGGCTGTGCGGCTGGATGCGGCTTGTCTCTGTGTGAACCTTTTCCAGATCCCGGGAGCGCCAGAGGTGACGCGGCAGTGCATCGAAAACATACTGCGCCTGAAACCGGAGGCGGACAGGCTCTCCATGCCTATGATGGTGGAGCCGCTTGTGTTTCGGCCAAACAAGGAGAAGGGTGGCTACATGGTCGATGGCGACCTCGGGAAGATCCTGCCGTTGGTCAGACAGGCTGTCGAGTTGGGTGCAGACATTATCAAGGGTGACCCCTGCGATGATGTGCGGGAATACCACCGGGTGGTGGAGATAGCAGGCCGCGTGCCGATCCTGGTGAGGGGTGGCGGCCGGGCATCCGACAAGGAAATTCTGGAGCGTACGGAACTACTCATGGGTCAGGGTGCCAAGGGCATTGTTTACGGTCGAAACGTGATCCAGCACGAAAATCCGGCCGGTATTATCCGGGCGCTGATGGCTATCGTGCACGATGATGCAACTGCAGGACAGGCAGCCGGATTCCTGGACTGATTTTCAGTAAAAGCTTAAATGAAATGAAAAATATTGAGGATGTGTCCATGGTCAAAGTAGGGATAATCGGTGGAGGATTGATGGGGCGTGAAGCGGCCAGCGCCTTCGGCAGGTGGTTTGTGCTCCAGGACTATCCGGTACAGGTGACGTTGACCGCGGTATGCGACCTGAATGAGGACGTGCTGGCCTGGTATGAGAGGGTGCCTTCCGTGGCGCTGCGTACTCATCAAATAGAGGAACTGCTGGCCTCCGATGTGGACGTGGTGTATGTAGCCGTGCCCCACCACCTGCATGAGGATGTTTACATTAAAGTATTACATGCCGGCAAGGATCTTTTGGCTGAAAAGCCCTTTGGAATCGATTTGGCTGCCGCGGAACGAATCGCTGCTGTGGCCCGTGAAACGGGCCGCTTCGTGCGGTGTAGTTCGGAATTCCCCTTTCTGCCCGGACCACAGCAGGTGATCCAAGCGTTTCACTCCAACGAATTTGGCAGGCTGCTCCAGGTGCGTTCCGGCTTCCACCATTCCAGCGATCTCGACCCCGAAAAACCCATCAATTGGAAGCGCCAGATGGCCTATTGCGGTGCCATCGGTGTGATGGGTGATCTGGGTATGCATGCTGTGCATGTACCTTTCCGTCTTGGCATGGTCCCGAAGCGTGTATACGCCCAGTTGCAAAAGATCTATACAGAAAGGCCGGATGGGAGAGGTGGAAAGGTAGCCTGTGACACCTGGGACAACGCTATGCTTCACTGCGAAGCATTGGTGAACGGGCAATATGTTCCAATGACCATCGAGACCAAGCGGATGGCTCCCACCGAAACCAACACCTGGTTCATCGAGATCCTCGGTACAAATGGCGGGGTGAGATACAGCACCAAGCATCCGAAGACCTTCTACCGCTATCGACGGGATCGGACGCAGAGCTGGTGCGCCACCGATCTTGGCTTCGAGAGCGTGCATCCAACCATCACAGGGGGTATTTTCGAACCCGGATTTCCGGACTATTTTCTGCAGATGCTGGCCTCCTATTTTGCGGAACGCGCGGGACGGCTCAACGGGCGCTTCGGCTGCGCCACCATTGATGAGGCCCTACTCAGCCACCGACTTTTTTCCGCCGCATTGGCCTCCGCTGATTCCGGACAGGTCATGCCGATTTCATGACAATGAACCATTCCCGATATGAAAAGATCCGATATCAACCGGGCATACCTGAGCGCCAGCCGCTGCTTCACTGCCAACGGTTGGGCCTTGCTCCCGCATTTCAAATGGGACATCACCGACTTCGGCCTTGGTCGATTCGACCAATGGGGCCTGGTACTGATCAACCTCGCCGAGGAAAAAGAGTATTGCGAAAAGCTCATGTATGCCGAAGCCGGTCAGCATACACCTGCTCATTACCATGAACAGAAAAAGGAGGACATCATTTGCCGCATGGGCGAACTCTGCATGCAGGTGTGGGACCGCGATGATAAAGTCAATCCGGGAAGGTCGTTTCAGATAAAGGTAAACGGTGCATTCCGTACGGTGCGTTCCGGACAACTGCTCCTCCTGAGGGCAGGGGAGAGGGTGACACTCGAGCCCGGTGTCTGGCATGAGTTCTGGCCCGAATCGAAAGAGTGCATCATCTGCGAGGTGTCCACTGCTAATGACGACGCACACGACAATTTCTTCGACAATGCCGACGTTGGCCGATTTCCGCATGTGGAAGAGGATGAGGAGCCGCTCATCAACCTGTTGAGCGATAAAAAATGGATGATGGAGAGAAAGGGAATCCTCGCTGTCGGGAATTTCATTGTGGATGCGGTCAAATTGATAGACCTATGGCCTCCTCAGGAATCATTGGCTGATATCCAACACCAGCACCACAGTAATGGCGGGGGTGCCTATAACGTCCTTAAGGACCTAGCAGCCATGCAGGCTGCCTTTCCACTCGAGGCGGCCGGTCTGGTAGGCAACGACCATTGGGGCCGATGGATCCGGGAAGACTGCATGGCACATGCCATCGACGTAGGCAGGTTGGGCATAACCGATGAATGCTATACGTCCTACACGGACGTGATGACTTTGGCAGACGGCGGCAAACGAACTTTCTTCCATTACAGGGGAGCAAACGCGATGCTGAACCGAAGCCATGTCAACCTCCAGCATAGTCGGGCGCGTATCTTCCACCTTGCTTACATACTGTTGCTGGACAGGCTCGATAAACTGGATGATTATGGTATCAGCGAGGCCGCTCGACTGTTCCAGGAAGCAACTGAACGGGGTTTCATTACCTCTGCCGACCTGGTGAGTGTGCATGATCCCGGTTTCAGCAGAATCGTCAGGCCCTGCCTACCATACACCGACATTCTTTTCCTGAATGAGTTTGAAGCTGAGCGGATTACCGGCATACAGGTGTTTCAAGACGGCCGTTTTTCTCCGTCCCATGCGCAACAGGTCTGCCACGAATTACTGTCCGCGGGGGTTCGCCAATGGGTAATACTGCATTTCCCGGATGGGGCAGTTGCGATGGGGGCGGATGGCGCATTTTTTCTTCAGGGAAGCGTTCAGCTGCCTACATCATTGATTGCGGGTACTGTAGGTGCAGGCGATGCTTTTGCCGCCGGTATGCTCATGGGTATTCATGAAAAATGGCCGATGGATGAGACGTTGAGACTAGCGGTTTGTTCCGCCGCAGCCTGCCTCTTGCATCCTACCTCGTCCGGCGGTTTGCTTCCAACCGGAGACTGTCTGGGGCTGGGGACAAGATATGGATACCGCAAACTCTGAATCACTGAATCGGCTTATGCTGCAATGGATGATTTGTTCAAACAAGGGGCGGCACGGCGCTGCAATCCCCCCGGGAAACGGATGCCTCTGACTTTCACAAACATGGCCGGACTCAGATCGGCTGAGATGGTTCATAGGGGAGGATCGGATGGAGGATGATCGTATCAATGCTGGAAGCATCCTATCGATGACAGGGAAGCAGCCTGGAACATGTGGGATAAAAAACAATTCATGCATAGAATTCTTTACAGTCTTTTTGTGTACATCTCAGGCATCTGTTGCGAGGCAAATGGGCAGATACCTTGCGACAGCATGATGTACCTTGACAATGGCAAGGCCGCCCTGGGAATTCAGGCCTTTGGCGGTGCCATCACGGATTTCCGGTTCAAAGGCTCTAAGATCAATCCCTTCACATGGTCGCTGAAGGCATCCGACATGCCTCCCAACAACCGGAAGGGTGCGCCGTTCCGGGGGCATTTCCTTTGTCT
This sequence comes from Chitinophagaceae bacterium, assembly GCA_040404045.1. Taxonomy (GTDB): domain Bacteria; phylum Bacteroidota; class Bacteroidia; order Chitinophagales; family Chitinophagaceae; genus Pollutibacter. The sequence continues at coordinate 17,504 of JBBAJN010000020.1, read as the reverse complement.
GGGCCGCTGGGGTGCCCCCACTTCAGGGGAGATGGCTGCCGGCATTCCCCATAATGGCGAAGCTGGTTCGGTCTGCTGGCAGATGATGCCGCCTGCACGATCCCTTCAGTTGGAGATGTACGCAGATGCCCCCCGTGATGGCATGCAGGTACGCAGGACGTTGCAGATGGATCCAATGGCGGCGGTGGTCAAAGTGAAAGAGAGCGTGCGAAGCACCGCTACCCTCATCCGCCCTTTCAACATGGTTCAGCATTCGACCATCGGCCCCCCCTTCTTGGACACAACTACCCGAATATATTGCAATGCGGCGGAAGGATTCATGCAGTCTCTCTCATATCCCGATCCTCATTTATTTTCATATCGCTGGCCTGCGGGGATACGCGACAGCCTCCGCAGGCCTGTCGACCTGCTTCGTTCCTCCGAACCGGTCAATTATGTAACCAGCCATATATTCCGAGAGGATATAGGATGGATCACCGCCTTCAACCCGAAATCGGGTCTTCTGGTCGGGTATGTATGGCTGGTGAAGGACTATCCCTGGGTGAATGTCTGGCAGCATTGGCAGGACGGCAGCCTCAAGGCCAAGGGTCTTGAATTCGGAACCACAGGCATCGGTCGTTCCTATCAGGAACTCTTGGCTGCAGACACCCGTTTTTATGGCGTTCCGTCTTTCGTCTTTCTGGATGCTGGCGAAACCATCGAGAAATCATATCTCCTCTTCATGCTCGAGGTGCCCCGCGATTTCAACGGAGTCGAACAACTCCTTATCCGGGACGGCGCGATACAGATGCAGGAGAGGGGTGCCATGAGTAGGACTTTTAAGATAGGCAATTCCCTTTCACTCAACTGACAATCTATGATCCGGATCCTTCAGGCCCTCTTGATCGGTACCATCATCTCAACCGCAGCCGGGAGTGTACAAGCCCAGTCTTTCGACCTCCCATTGCCGGGGAAACCCTTTCCGGTGGGAATTAATTACTATCCCGAGCACAGGCAGCCAACGCAGTGGGAAAGGGATATAAAGCGCTTCTCGGAACTGGGATTTGGTTTCACCCATTATGCGGAGTTCGAATGGTCAAAGCTGGAGCCCGAAGAGGGACGCTATGAGTTCGACTGGTTGGATAGCTGCCTGGAACTTTAGGCGAAATACGGCCTGAAGGTCATACTATGCACGCCTACCCAGACGCCACCAGCCTGGCTCACGCAGCAGCATCCTGAGATCAGGGTGGTGAACGAGGAAGGCAGGCCAGTGTATAATATGGCTCGATCATTTTTCAATCAACACAACTGCGGAAAGGGGAGCTATTGAAACATTGCCATTAAAATCTTTTTCTTTGTGATTTTCGGGGCTCACTTGGACAAACGCCTTCTCGGTGTTCACTGTCACTGTTACAGTCGATTCGAATTCGTTATTCACGATCACAACAGCCCGTTTACCGGTCTTCGGATTCACGAAGACGGAATAGTCTTGGTATTGACCGGATCTATCAAATACCTTGACCCCTTGTGTGTCCATGAAAACCCCGTCCCACAGGTAATCCTTGTGTTTTTTTCGGAGACTGTCCATCATTCCTCCGTATACCATGGTGCGGGGTATATCGCTCAACCTTCCCTTGAAATTCCTGGGTTCATAGCTTAGAATGAAATTGTTCTTGAGCGCGATATTGACGAATTTCCTGTCATTATGATTTCCTATGGACATGATCATTCTTTCCTTCGGTGCAACATACCTATGCATGGGAATGTGATTCCCCTCTATTCTGAAATATGTCATCTGGTAGTTTTGGAACTGCAGGTCCCGGTTGCTTTCACCGCAAAAAAGATAATCGGGATTCTTCAGCCGCTTCGCCTTCTCAAAATCATCCTGCAATAGTTTGTCACCTGTGTAGATGCTCGCCGGAATATGATGGCCATGGTTCTTGTCGAAGCAGTACATCGCACCTCCATGATGTTGGTTCTCGTCATAAAGCATTCCGGATGCCCCCAAATCGACACTCTTGTTGAATTCCCTTACTGCGATCCTCCTCCATTCACTGGATAGGGGGCACATGGGTATCAGCCTTCTTGTATTTATGTCAGAGAGTTGCATGGGTGTCACATATTGGTATCCGGGATAAAGCCTGTAGTTGCCGTACTGGTCTTTTACCGAGTATTTGACCAGTTCTTTTCTAAACCAGTCCTGGCTTTGGTCCGCCCAGGTGTATTTGTTGAACAATATGATCTTGATCCCCATCTTTTCGCATTCGCTGATCGCATTCCTGAGATCCTCATAGGTGCCAAGCAGAGGGTCGGTGTCATGTGAGGGGAGTCCCCTGTCTTGCCCGCCATTGGTCCAGCCCGTCAATTGAACGGCTTTCACTTTGTATTCCAGACACTCTTTGCAGTAGTCCGTCAGTTTCTTGTATGGGAACATGGGACGGTCCTCAGCTGAATTGATCTGTATCTGCATCCATGAATGCACATCAGACGCCCAGTCGGGCAGGGGAAGCGTATTCTTCCATGTGGTTCTCCATTGCCTGTAGAAATTGGCGCCTACATGCCAGTCTCCCTGATACGGGTTGAAAACGATCGATTCCAACTGTGTCATCTCATTCGGGTTTGTATAGGGGAACTGCGTGCAATAGAATTCATAGTGCGAGATCTTACCGTCAATGGTGTCCTCCCCGGCGACTCTCCCATTCCTCATCCAGGTGTCGTATCCGTATTCGAAACCCGGTTTCAATTCGAACGTGAAGTTCACGTTGACTCGATCGGTTGTGTCGTGATATCCGACATAGATTCCCTGGCCTTTCGATTGAATCAGACCGAAATGGCTGTATTGGGTGCTGTGGATCTGAATTGGATAGTCGACGCCATGGTATCCCGGCATGTTCCTAAAGCCGGGGTAAATGGGTGATTTGTCCAATCCCCCGCCGTACTTGAAGTTCATCCAGTTTGTCTCGTTTTCCCTGTCAGGCATGTACAGGTCCCCCAGATAAGGCCAGAATATGGCCTCCACTGTCAGCTTGGACCTGTTGACAAGGGACCCTGTGAACACGAGGCCTTCCTCCTTCAATTCCACAACCCCCGTGAACTTGATATCGAGGTTGCTGACAGTGGTACTATTCAGGTTCTTCCATTCAAGGATCAATTTGTCGCCTTTCAGATCATAACTGGACAACGCATGCTCCTTACCAAGGATCGAGTTGTCGCTTCTGTCGGTGGTTGGAACCCACATCTTGAACGATTGGGCCAGTTGCTTTCTTTTCTCTATGATCCACCCTGTTTTTTTATTCCGCATATGGACAAGGCTCCCGGTTTTCCCGTCGAATTCCACTTTCAAAATGTCATTCTCAAGCTTTATGTTGTCCATAGGGTCATAGCCCAGGACTTCCATGTTGAGAACAACAGTGACGATCAGGAAAATTGTCTTAGGCAGCGATCTGGGTTTCATATTCTGTTGTTTACACTGGCCGATATTCAATCCGGGTCAGATATTCACCTATGGGTGATCCGGGGCCTCCGGGCGTATGCTTTTCCGGAATTACTTGTCATGCCGAAAAGTATGACACCATCGATTTTCCCCTACAAAGAGTACACTCCTTCTGTTATTCATGGAGTACATATGGAATGTCCTAAAATCCAATGGGCCTGCATGCAAAGTGTATTGGAGTCGAAATCCGCATCCAGGGTGAATCCCTAGGGGGTATCCATCATAATGAGCGACTTATCCGGCAAGGATCTCATGGCGATCCTCGATATTTTTGAGATTTCGTTGAACGTCATGTACTCCAAAGAGCAGGATTCGGTTGTATTGGGCTATAGAGCCGGTGGCGAAGCGCAGTGCCGGTTCGGGAGGAATAGTTGATGCCGAACTCTGACCAAGGATCATGGAACCGCCCTCGGCGGCTTGAGATACCTTATAAGATATTCCCATTGCCATTCTCCCCATTTCAGAATCAAAAAGCCATTTTAAAACCAACTTATTGCATTCATGGAAAAAAGGAACTATTCTCTTGCTTTACTTGGACCGTTTGCAGCCATGGTAAGGACAGGACTCCTTGCCTTGACGCTATTTCTGTCCGTGCTGCCATTCAGTGATACATTTGCACAATCTGTGGTCACCGGCCGGGTGGTCGATGACAAGGGCCAGCCCTTGGTTGGTGCCAGTGTAAGGGTGAAAGGATCACCCAATGGTACAAACACCAACGAACAAGGCAGTTTCAGCATCGGCGTCCCCTCTGCGAGAGCCACGTTAGTGGTCAGCTACTCCGGCTTCCAGGAACAGGAAGTGGACCTGAAGGGCAGGGCCATGGTAGATGTGAGGCTTTTAACCAAGTCTTCAAATATGTCTGAAGTGGTAGTTGTGGGTTATGGCAACCAGAAGAAGCGGGATATGACCGGATCGGTAAGCAGTATCAAAGGGTCAGCCATTGCCAGTGTGCCGGTACCGTCTTTTGATGCTGCGCTGCAGGGCCGAGCGGCAGGGGTGCAGGTTAGTCAGGCAGGTGGTGCTCCCGGTGGTCCTGTTAGAATCCAAATACGGGGTACCGGTTCAGTATCTTCCGGCACTGAGCCGCTTTACGTGGTGGATGGTATTCCCATTTTCCAGGATATTGGTGGTATTGGCAGCATCAACCCATTGGCATCGATCAATCCAAATGATATTGAGAGTGTCGAGATACTCAAAGATGCTGCCGCGGCGGCAATCTATGGTTCACGCGGTTCAAATGGTGTGGTACTGGTGACCACTAGAAATGGCAAGCGTGGTCAGGGGAAAACTACGATCGATTACAACAGAGGCGTCAGTGATGTGACCAACCTTATTGAGTATGTATCCGGTCCGCAATGGCTTCAGTTGGTAGATCAGGCACGTACCAACTCGCTTGGCTATGGTATTGTCGCGGGTCAGGAGAAGTTCGACCCTATGCTGTTGTCGAACAACCCCTTACCCATTCCATCTTACGTTATTCCAGACCCCCGCTATGGACCTCTTACCACGTGGACCCGGTCACTGGCCGAACAAACCAATACCAACTGGATCGATCCGATGGTGCGTCAGGGGAATGTATCTGAAGTAAATGTGAGCACCAGCAATGGTTTTGACAAAGGGTCTTTCTATATCAGTGGTCAGATGCGGGATGAGCAGGGTGTTATCATTAGACATGGGTTGAAGCGCTACACTGTTCGCTCCAACGTAGAATTCAATCCTTCCTCCAGGCTCAAATCCGGGGCAAAATTATCGTTCTCACTGATGGAGCTTACGCAGCCTCAGTTGGGTACAGGCAACAACGGGCAGGGCCTGGGTCGCCAAAACCGGGGTGCGACCGGAGGCTGGGGTCAGGCTAATCTTGGTGCGTTGCCTATCATGCCTGTTTTCAATCCAGATGGTACTTATTTTGATCCGCTCCGTGGCCGCAATGTAGTGGCCGGCTCCGATCCAAATAATATGTCCAATGCTACTTCACAAAATCGATTTGTAGGCAATGCTTTTCTCCAGTACAACATTCTTCCCGAACTGAACATACGTGCCGAAGGGGGCGTGGATTTCATGAACTCAAACGGGAGAACCTGGGTGAGCGATGTTATCCGGTATAATCGTTTCGGAAGTGATGGCGGCACTTTCCTTGAAAACTATCTGGGTAATGTCTATGCCAACTACAGTAAAGAATTTGGCCGCGACCACTCCCTGAGTGCAACAGCGGGCTATGAAGTACAGCAAACCAAACACAGGCGGTTGGGTATGGAATTTGAGGCACTTGTGGGCAGCCAGCAGGAAGTTGGCGAAATCGCCAATGGTGCCAATCAGTTCATTTCTTCAATTGGTGGTATTTTCCCCGATAACGGCTTTGTCTCTGCCTTTGGTCGTGCCAATTATAAGTTCAAAGACAGGTATTTACTGGGCGCCAGTTTCCGTCGCGATGGTTCCACGGCCTTCGGTCCCAATAACCGCTTCGGTAATTTCCCTGCCCTATCTGCCGGCTGGATCATTTCGGATGAGAAGTTTGCTGATAGAACGAAAGTTCTGAGTGCCTTTAATTTCCTCAAGTTACGCGCGAGCTTTGGCAGGACTGGTAATGCTAATATTCCCAGTTTCGCCTTTTTAAACAACTATGTGAACTGGCCTGTATATGGTCAGTCTCAGGCACTGGGCTTCAGTGTGCTTGCCAATCCCAATATTGGATGGGAAAAGAATGACCAGTTTGATGCGGCCATCGAATTTGCGCTCCTGAGTAACAGGCTTCGTGGTTCCATAGGATATTTCACCCGAATGTCCAACGATATGATCCTGAATGTTCCTGTAGCACCCACTGTTGGCATTGGTCCGGGTGCTCAAAGTGTGATCACCAATATCGGCGACTTGAGAAACCAGGGTTTAGAAATCGAACTGGGTGGTGCGATCGTATCCTCTGTGAAGGGACGTGACGGATTCTCCTGGAGTGCCGATCTGAATGTATCGTTCATCCGGAACAAAGTGATTGACCTGACACCGCAGTTTAAAGAGTTGCCAAGCGGAAACTTCCCTGTTGCAGCAGGCATCCAGTCTGGTGTGGGTATCACGCAGATAGGTGGAAGACTTGGTGCTATGTATTTGGCGGAATACGCAGGTCTGGATGATCAAGGCTTCGAAACGATCTATGAGATCGACCTGAATGTTCTTCGCGAAACGGGCCGCACGGTGAAGACAGGAAACAGGATCCGTGCCACCAATACCAATTTGAATAATCACCGTATCGTCCATGAAGATAAGACCGGTCTTCCCACCTGGTTTGGTGGATTGACCAACAATTTTTCTTACAAGGGTTTTGAAATGAGTGTTCTGTTCACGTTCCAGGGCGGGAACTACATTTACGATGGGATTGAACAAAGTACTGTTTATGTTGGTGGCGGAGGTAACGTGATCCGCGCCGATGTGTGGAATAATACCTGGACTCCGGGTAAAGAGAATGCCAAGTATCCCAGGCTCACCTGGGGCATGCGTGACAACTTTAATGACCCTGTAACCGGTGCGCCTGCTCCGCAAACATTAGGCTCAAGGACAACCCGCTTCCTGTATAGAGGTGATTTCGCACGTCTTAAGACTTTGCAAATCGGCTACAACTTCCCCACACAGTGGGTGGCCAAGGCAAGACTTCAGGGTTTGCGGGTGTATGCAAATGCGCAAAACCTCCTTACATTTACCTCCTATAACGGGTTTGATCCTGAAGCAGTGGTTTTAGGTGTGAATCAGGAACGAAACCTGAACCAGGGATTTATTAGTGGAGTGCCGGTGCCACAGGTAGTGACCGTTAATTTTGGTTTAAGTGTTACATTCTAAGTTTGAAAAACGATTAACATGATTAAGCGTATAATTATTCCGGGTTTGGTGTTTTGCTTGTTGCTGCTGTCATCCTGTACCAAGGAGGTACTGGATAACGCTCGTCCGCAAACCAATCTTTCCAACGACCAGTGGGGAAGTACTGTCGATCTTGAACGACTGATCGCAGGGGCCTATTATGGCATGACGAGTTACTCTGGTTTCCGGGGTTCTGTAGGCCTGCCACATGCGCACGAGTCTTTTCTTAGTGACGATGCATTGCTGCATGATATCAACGTCGGTGGTGATTGGGAAAGGGATCTCTACAACCGCGTAAATACACGTAATGATATGGCTATCCACCGGAATATCTGGCAGGGGCCTTATCAGTCTGTTGCGTTGTGTAACGAAGTGATAGGCTGGGTAGCTAAAAACGGGGCCTTCAAGGATCAGTTCGGCCCTACCTGGACGGATCGTCTGTTAGGAGAAGCACATTTCCTTCGCGCCTACAACTACTTCACCCTGGTACGGATCTTTGGTCCGGCCTATGGAGCAACAGCGGCAAATGATGCCAAAGGCATACCCCTCATGACAGAACCCTCAAAAGACCCCTTTCCAAACAAAAGCAGGTCAACTGTGAAGGAAGTATATGACTTGGTGTTGAGTGATTTGCTTGAGGCTACACGGTTGCTGCCTGACGGTTTCAGGGTGGGTATAGACCCACAGGAATACCAGGATCGCGCTACCCGTGATGCGGCCCGCTTCCTGCTTGCACGGGTCTACTTCCAGATGAAGGACTGGACCAATGCAAGGGCACAGGCCGATACGGTGCTGAACAGCAACCGTTATACCCTTACACAGGATCCTATCGAAGCCTGGAACAAGAGTGGACTGAACCAACGCGGACGTGAAGTGGTTTGGCAGTATGTACAGTACAATACGGCACAGCAGCAATGGAAAGGTACGGTCACAGGCGTATACGCAGGGTTTCTGAATCGCGGAAATAACAACATCAATGGTGGTCGTTTCCTGTCTCCCAGTGATAATTTCGTAAATGAAGTAGGCTGGACTCCTTCTTCCTATACAATCACCAGCATCCCGGCCAATCGTCCGCCCGCCACGATCCCGAATGGTAACAATTTCGTTCTCACCAGTACAGACAGGCGTTTAGCTCAATTATGGAGGGCCATTCCTGCAGGATTCGATCCCATTCCCCCTTTCACAACGTATACGCGAGCCTATCTGTGGTGCAACAAGTTCAACCGGTTCACCGGAGGAAACAATAACCTGACCAGTCTGCCTCTCATGCGGTCAGCAGAGCTGTACCTAACAAGAGCATTCCTTCGGTTTCGTGAAGGTGACCTTACGGGTGCAGCGGCCGATCTGAATGCTGTAAGGGTGCGTGCAGGTTTGACATCAGTACCAGTATCAAGCCTTACGGAGAACATGATCCATGTTGAGCGTCGTCGGGAAATGATCTTTGAACAGGACCGTTTGTTTTATCTGCAGGCCATTGGCCGGGATATCCCTCCTGGCGACCGCGTTGGTGTCGCGCCTCTGGATTGGAGAAGCAATAAAATTGCTATGCCTATCCCGGCTAGTGAAACCAATCTGAATCCCAATGCGGGGAATTGATACGCGTTAAACGCAGTTATTTTAAGATGGGGTATTTATACTTAATCGGTGAATACCCCATTTTTTTTGAGTCGGAATGATGGATCATAAGAGATAATGTCAGCGCTATGAGACGGAGTATTATCAAAAATACCGTTATCGCATTTTTAGTTTTTATAAGTCATTTTTTTTCTTCTCTGTCGGCACAACCTGTACAACAACTGTTCTCTATGGCCGGAGCGCATACAAGGAACATGGCCAAACAATCGGGTGATAGCAGTCGTATTCCTGTAGCCATGGGAAAAGACAGCATGGTACAGTGGGCAGATCTTTATGATTGGCGCAGCGGCTTCTTTGCCGGCAACATATGGTTCCTCTATGAATACACGAAAGATACCCAGTGGCTTAAGGAGGCACGTCGCTGGACCGCCGCTCTGGAGCCATTGCAGTATTTCAAGGACCATCACGATCTTGGGTTCATGGTTTATTGCAGTTATGGCGCTGGATACAGACTCACTGGCGATGAGAATTACAAGAAAATTATCGTGGAGGCTGCCCGTTCCCTATGTAGCAGATACAGCGAAAAAACAAAGGCGATCAAGTCTTGGAACAGTTTCAGGAGCTGGACTAGCGGTAATACCTACCATTACCCAGTGATCATCGATAATATGATGAATCTTGAACTGCTTTTCTTTGCAAGCAGGGTAACTGGTGATCCCTATTTCCGTGATGTGGCCATCGCTCATGCCAACACTACCCTTAGGGATCATTTCCGGACGGATTACAGCGCTTACCACGTGATATTCTATGATACGGTCACTGGTGAATTACTGGCTCGTGAGACGGCGCAGGGATATGCTCATGAAAGCGCGTGGTCCCGCGGTCAGGCATGGGCGCTTTACGGATTCACCTCCACCTATCGCGAAACCAAAGATGAGCGGTATCTGAATCAGGCAAGGGGCATCGCCAGATATCTTATGAATCATCCACGTCTGCCTGCCGATAAAATACCATTTTGGGATTATGATGCCGGCGTTCCTGGTCTTTCTCCTGTTACCAAAAGCGCAGCCAGTTTCAATGGAGGCCGTCAGCCCCGTGATGCATCCGCGGCGGCGATCATAGCATCCGCTTTGCTCGAACTTAGTGGCTATGTCCCGCGGAAAGAAGGAGCCGGGATGGTAGCTTTCGCCAGGGATATCCTTCATTCTTTGTCAGGACCCGAATACCTGGCAGAGCCCGGCACCAACGCCAACTTTCTGCTGAAGCACAGTGTAGGCAGTCTGGCGCATGGCGGAGAAATAGATGTGCCCCTTATCTATGCCGATTATTATTTTCTGGAAGCTCTGCTGCGCTGGAAAGAAAAAAATTAGGAGTACGGCAGACGTTCGTTTTTATTGTATTTGATAGTACGGGGTGAATGCTCGAACAGCTCACCGGCCAGTATGCTAAATAGAAACCCGTCAATGATAATGTTTGCTCAACGCGTCTTGTATCTCATCCGTTTCACACGATTTGTATGTGTGCTTCTGTCATTCATGAGCATGGATGTTCATGCACAGAATTTATGGCGAAGCGCGCTTGATTATGGTGCTGTAGCCCACAAAGACACTAACAGTACCGCTGCCCTGCAGGCCGCTATTGATGACTTGAATCGTAGGGGAGGAGGAACAGTCTACTTCCCATCCGGCAACTACCTGTCCGGACAACTCTACCTCAGAAGCAATGTGAATTTCTTCTTCGAATCCAATGCAACCCTCTATGCCAGTCAGGATCCGGATGATTACCGGAAAAGAAGTGGTGAATATAAGGCCGATAATCAAGCTGCGTTGCCCAATGAACTTGCTTTATTCTATGGTGACAGCGTTTGCAACGTGGGTTTTTTTGGTAAGGGCAGACTGCATGGTCAGGCTGTAAGAGTATGGGAGCCACTACGTGAAGTAGATATCTTTATTGCAGCAGAAACAGAGAATGCCCGTAAGGCGGGCATTCCCATGGAACGGTATTATGTATTAGAACCCAAGATCAGACTGATATGCATTGATAATGCCAGTAACCTGACCTTCCGTGACATCACGCTGGAAGAGTCGCCCGACTGGACCCTGCATTTGGGCAATGCATTCAACGTGGTGATCGACGGCATTACCATACTATCCAGTCTGGATAAAGGGGTGAATGCTGACGGGATCGACATCGATGGTTGCCGGAATGTACGGATCGCTAATTGTTATATTGCCACCGGTGATGATGCCATCTGTCTCAAATCCACCGTGCGTAGGGGGGTGTCTTATCCCTGCGAGGATATCGTGGTGAACAACTGCACGCTGATCAGTACCAGTACGGCTTTAAAAATTGGTACTGAAAGTCATGGTAATTTCAATAACATCATCTTCAGTAATTGTGTGATACGCAATAGCAACCGTGGGATCAGTATCGTGGTTCGCGACGGTGCTGTGGTGGAAAATGTATATTTCACCAATCTGATCATAGAGTGCAACCGGAAAAATTTTTTCTGGTGGGGTGATGGTGATCCTATCCGATTCATATTGCTGAAGCGTACGCCCAAATCAAGGCTGGGGGCCATCCGCAATATTTTCCTACAAAACATAACGGCGACAGGGATGGGTACAAGTCTGATACAGGGATATGAAGGCAGGCCGCAGGAGAATATAGTATTGGACAATGTTAGGTTAACCCTGCTGCCCGAAAGCCGGCCCGATAAAAGGGCCACCGATGTGCTGCAGATCAGGCAGGCCAATGGTGTAATCCTGCGGCATGTAAGTCTGGGATGGCATTATGAAAATAAAGAGCCGTTTTGGCGTGCAGCTCTTTGGGCTGAAATGATAGACGGACTTCACCTGCAATGGCTGCAGGTGAAAAAGCACTGGAAAAAAAATGGTTGGCTCAGTTTACATAAGGTAACCAATCTGCAAGTGGATGGCAACTTACCTGAATCTGAATGGATGAAGATTAATAAGTAATAAATGAATATGAAGAAATTGCTAACCTTATTGTGGATACTTGCGGTTGATTTTGCATCTGTTGCACAGGAGTACGGCAGCTGGCATGTTCCTGTTCCGGATCTCCATACCTGGTATGCACCTGTCCCGGGTTTTCAGCAGGTACAACCGGGTGAACACCCTCGTCTTTTGTTTCGGCAAAAAGACCTGCCAGCTTTACAATCCAAAATGACAACGGAAGAGGGGGCTGCCTTATTGAAACGTCTTCGCTATCTGCTGGATGGTGCCAATGGTGAGGGTATGCCTACACAGTTCAATGACGCAAAGGAGGCGTATTCAAAAGGAGCGAAAAAAAATCTTGTAGTTGAGAAGTCAGGTATTTACACATTCGGGCATGTGGCGGGCTACGGGTTACTCTACCAACTGACCGGTGAGAAAAAATATGCCGATCTCGGCAGGCAATGTTTTGAACTGGCGCTGGCTGGTCAGCGCGACCGGGACGACCGCTACAGTTGGGTAAAGCCCGGCGGTCCATTGCGCGCAGGCGTTGTACTTGGGTGGATGGCGGTAGGATACGATCTCTGTTACAATGGATGGGATACCGCCACGCGCAGGCGTCTGGGTCAGGCGATGGAATTCTACACCACCGGCGAATGGACAAAATGGGGCAATCGGGAAGTAACACTTGATGCCATGGTAACCGGGACCATGCCACCGAAAAGCAACCATTTCGGTATGATGGCCGGAGGAACGGCTCTGGTGCTCCTGGCTCTGCATAAAGAATCCTGGGCGAATCAGCCGCGTCTGGATACCCTCCTTGAAAAAAGCAAGCTGGCCACGGTCCACAACGTAACACAAGGCTTTGGGAATGGGGGATTTTTCGCCGAAGGCGATGGGACAGGATCGATGGCTTCCCATCTCGTCTATCTGGCTGCCATTCAAGGTTGGAGAAACGCATCGGGCATGGACTTCGTGAACAGCGGACGGCCCAATGTATACATGACCGCGCTGAAATGGTTTTACCTGACGGTAATGCGGAATGGCAATCCTGTAGTCTGGCCGATACGTGGAGGCTATTCGGGAAACGTGTGGAGCACTACGCTGAGTGGTGCCGGTTATGTTGGACAGGGACTGGGAACAGTTCCTGCCTATATGCAGCCTGCCTTGCTTTGGTGCTATTACCAGTGGCTTCACATACCAAACCAGGCAAAGGATCTCGCATATGAAGCAAGCCCCTACCCCCATTTTGTGGTATCCGCTTTTGTGAACTGGCCGGCAGGGATGAAACCTGCAAACCCGTCAAAGCTTTTGCCGCATGGTTACAGCGATGGCACTTACGGATTTTTCGCTTGGCGCAATCGCTGGCAGGATGATAAAGATGCTGTGGTAACCTGGCTGACACAGACAGCCAAAGGTTTCATGGCAGCGCATCCTGACAGCGGTCTCCATGTGCTTGCCGGCGATCTTCGATACACCTGGAAACATCCTTCCGGAGCGATCGTACAACAGCAACATAATAAAAAGCACTCTTCCTCATCACTCAGAATGGAACAAGGCATTACGGTGGGTGTGGATGTGAGTGGTAAAAGCGGATACGATGTACTGTTATTGAGTACACACCCTGTCGAAGGACAAGCAATACAGGCAGGTGGTATAACGGTCTATGTAAAAGGAATAGCGGTCAACGGTAACAAGAAGGACGTAAAGGTGAAGGGAATGGAGTTGCGGATCGGTGCACAACGAATTAAGGTGTATCCGGATCATTTTGAGTTTTTGAATTGACACCCAATGACTGGCAGCATCCTGAACCAATGGATAACGGCGGCACGCGTATACACAAAGTTGATTACAGTAATACCAGGCAGACTGAAATGAGTGTTTTCCCGGGAAAGAAAATGAAAGGCGGATACCTGAAAAGCATCAGGGCACAAGGCTCGGTTGCTGCACTGAAGAAATATGTATTACGGCAGGCTGAAATACTAATAATGGATTATCCTATGAGGCGAAAGATCATAACCTTATTGGCTGTTACCTTCTGTGTTGCAGGTGCGGTAATCGGCATGCCATTTGTTGGCCTGGCCCAGTCTGTAAAAGCAGATTTTTCCCGATGGGGGAAAAATGAACAGTCCATAGGCGATGGTACCGGTGCCTATGGCGGCGGAGAGGCTAAGGCACAGCCTCCTTTCATAGCTGCTAATGCGCAGTTGCAGGCGAAAGAGGCCAGACTGGAGCTTCATTTGAAAACAACTACAGGCGGTGTGCAGTTCAGCCCTGCATTTGCAGCCCTTCCCGCTAACTGGCAGGGATTTGCGCAACTCGAAGCGGATCTGGAAAATACAACAGACGATACCCTGCAGGTTATCTGGGGCTACCGGGGCCGCTGGATCAGGGCCGTAGATACGGTTTCCTTCTTGCCCGGTCAACGAAAAAAAATTGCCTATCCATTGGCTGAATTGCCGATCGCGGCTGCAAAAGAAACCCCTTACCATGCAGGTGCCATCGTGTGGGAATTACTGGCTAAAAAAACGGGGGCAACCATGGCCATGCATCAACTGGCACTGGTATCTTCCCGCAGCCAAAAGCCACAGGCTGTGATTGACAGATTTGGGCAACGAAGGCTCAGGCAATGGCAGGGTAAGGTTCAGCAGGACAAAGACCTGAAAAAGGAGCCTGATATTCCGGCTGTGGCCACCTGGGCCCAGCAACCGGAATACGACCAATACGGCGGACATACCTTGATGCAGCATAAGGCTACCGGCTTTTTTTATATACTGCATCAGCAAAATCGCTGGTGGTGGGTTACACCAGATGGACATCCTTTCTGGTCTCTTGGCGTGACCGGTATACGTCCGAAGAACGATCGTACCGATGTTACGTGGGTAAAGGGACGCGAGCATTTGTTCGAGTGGCTGCCCGACCGCACCGGGCCGTTTGCCGAAGCATGGGTAGATACCGCACGCATGAGTTTTTACTATGTCAACCTGCTGCGCAAATATGGCAATATTCAGGCTTGGCGGGAAAAGGTGATGCAGCGGCTGCGGACCTGGGGACTCAACAGCATTGGTAATTGGAGCGAAGACAGTCTGCTGCTGCAAGGCAATCTTCCCTTCACCAAGAGTTTCGACAGCAAGATACCGGGTTACCTGGTAGGGCGTGGCTTGTGTGATGTATTTCACCCGGGTTGGGTCAAAGGCGTGGACAGTATGGCTGCCGGTTCGGTGCTGTTTCGCGACAATCCTTACCTACTCGGCTATTTTGTAGACAATGAACAGGGCTGGGGACGCGAAGATTTTGCCGGCATCCTGGACATACTGCCGGATACGGCAGCAAGCCGAAGAGAGTGGCTGAAGGTACTGAAACAGTACTATTCCGATCCTCAGGCTGTGGGTGTGGCATGCGGACGAAATATCAGCAGCTGGGATGAAGCCATGCGTATCAATGATCCCAAGCATTACGGAATGCTGAAGTCAGCAGTAGTGGATTTTGAAACACGATTTGCCCGTCAGTATTTCAGCACCATAAAAGCTGCCCTGAAAAAGTATGACCCCAACCATCTTTATCTCGGTTGTCGGTTTACGCGACAACTCAAGCCCTGGCATATCATGCAGACAGCCGGGCAGTACTGTGATGTGGTAACAGTAAATGTTTACACATTTGTGGAGGATGAAATGCGGATCTGGCATACCGCTACCGGTAGACCTATCCTGATAGGGGAGCACCATGCGCCACTCGCCAGCCCCCGTCAGTTTCCGCCAAACTACAAAGCTTTTCCTGAAACTGAGCGCCAGGCCTATTACCTGAATTATGTGCAGCGATGGGCGAAAATGCCGTTTTCACTGGGCTGCCACTGGTACCAGTTCGCTGACCAGCACCTTACCGGTCGTTCTACCGATGGAGAATGCCAGACCGTAGGTCTTGTAGACATTGCCGATAGCCCGCACCAACACATGATAGAAGTGATGCAGCGGGCCTCCGGCATGATGTATCAATGGCACATGCGATCAAATTAGAAATTCATCGCCTGTGTGTTTTGCACATTTAAAATCATCTAAATATGAAATATATATTCAGGATATGGATTTGTTTTTCATTATGTCAGCATTTGACAGGGCATTTGTGTGCAACACCATTGCGTTTGAACGTGAATGGAAGCGATAACAACCCTATTGTTGGTCGACATTTCCATGAAGAAAATGGATCTGCAGGCCACATTGACAAATCTGGCCTCAGGAAAGGCAGGCGGTCTGAAGTAGCTATCGATTCTTCCACCCTTCGCGGCAAAAAAGGTTTCTATAGGGTTGCTCGTTCAACAAAAGGACGTTGGTGGTTGTTGCAGCCGGATGGGAAGCCGATTATCTACAAAGGCTGTAATGCCGTAATCCGGCAGGAAGTGGGTAAGGCAGGGGAGAACATGTATTACCAATGGGTTGAGCAAACGTATGGTGCGGATCATAAGAAGTTCATAGACGATGCGGTAGATAAGTTGCGGAATGCTGGATTCAATGGATTTGGAGGCTGGTCTATGCTGTTCACACCAACCAAAGGACATAGGGAAATCGGTCTGCCTTTCGTAGAAATACTGACACCAAGGGCCGCTGCCAGAGATTTACTGGTTAGCGGAAATATTGATGTGTTTGACGAATCCACCTGGCAACGGATCGATACCATGGTTGCCATGTCTACAAAGGGACTTTCAGATCATCCTAACCTATTGGGATACTTTTGTGATAATGAATCTGTGTATGGGCAGCCTGCGACCGATCCTGCATGGACGGGAAAATTATCAGATCTTTCTGCTCCGCTCAAAACCCCTACATTGTTACAATCCTATTTAGCTCTTCCCGAAACACGACCGGGAGGTGCATGGGCCTGGAAATGGTTACTGGACCGTTATCTGGGTAGTTATGACAAGTTGCTTTCTGCATGGGGGCTGACTGGAATGGATGTAAATGAGTTCAGAAGCAGGACCAATGAAAATAGATTGATACTGACATCAGATGCATACTCCGCAGATCATCAGGCATTCACGTATGCCTATGTGCGCCGGTACTATGCTCGCATGCATGAAACGATCCGTCGATATGATACCAATCATCTTATCATGACAACACGTTGCCCTTCGCCACCAGGTGTGCATGTGCTGCGTGAAATGAATGCCTGTTTCCAGGATGGACTTATAGATGTATTGGCTATGAACAGTTACAGAAGTAATCTGCGTGAACGCATCGATGAGTTTTATGTACATGCCCCCTTGCCTATTCTGATAGGTGAGTTCAACTGGGCATCCGGTTATTTTCTCGATTGGGGAAAGTTCCTGAGGGAGGAGTACTTTTCTGAAACAGAAAAAGAACAGATTCGCAGGCGGGGCCGGCAGGCATTGGAACAGGCGTTCACGCATCCCGGGCTGATCGGCTATACCTGGTTCAAATGGTATAGTGGTAGGGAATTCACCAGAGATGCCTATGGCCTGGCGACTGATCAGCCACTTGGTGCCATAGTGAATAACTACGGGAAGATCAATACTTTCAATTTTCCATTGTTACGGAAAATACACCGAAGGCTTTGGGGTATTGCACTGGGCAGGTTAGAACCGTATAAGGCAAAGGGGTTAACACCTGTTTCCCAAACGAACATCCGAAGCAGTGAGTAATGCTGAA
>JBBAJN010000019.1:24611-29373 GCA_040404045.1 Chitinophagaceae bacterium | reverse complement strand
CATTTCATCGCTAATGGCCTTTCATCACAATATTACCGTTTACACGAAGGTTAACGTATAGTTTCGGCATCTGAGAATTATGCGTATTTCACCAAAACTGCTTTTTTTGGCCTTTTTCCTCGCTATTTCGGCATTTGCAGGTGCCCAGGAGCTTAGAACCGTGCAGGGAAGGATCTTGGACACGTCAAAATCGCCGATCGCCAAGGCCTCGGTCATGTTATTCTACGACACTCCGGGGGATACGCTCCGAACCCTTACCGGCAACACAGGGTACTTTATTTTCACCCAGGTCAAAAATCGCCCCTTTTATATAAAGGCCACCAGTATTGGATTCGGATCTTTGGTCAAAATGTCGTCTGACACGGCCAATAAGGTGGATTTGGGCAGCCTGGCCCTCAATCCGTCTTTCACCACCATGCAGGAGATCGTGATCTCTACGCCCCCCATCGTTATAAAAGAAGATACCGTAGAATTTAAAGCCGACTCGTTCAAAGTGAAGCCCAACGCCATGGTGGAGGACCTCCTGAAGAGGCTGCCGGGTGTTTCTGTGGATAAGGATGGTAATGTGATGGCCCAGGGAAAGCAGGTGACCCGGGTGAAGGTTAACGGAAAGGACTTTTTCCAAGGGGATGTAAAAACGGCTACCCGGGAACTCTCTGCGGATATGATCGACAAGGTCCAGATCGTGGATGATTACGGCGACCAGTCCAATATGACCGGTATCCGCGACGGGGAACCCGAAAAGGTGATCAACCTGCAATTGAAGAAGGATAAGAATAAGGGCATGTTCGGCCGGATCACGGCGGGTGCAGGAACCGATGAAAGGTACCAGGTGTCGGGAAACATGAACTATTTTAATAATAACAAGCAGCTTTCCCTGATCGGAAATACCAATAATATCAACGCAAACCTGTTCGACGGCAACGGCGGCGGTGGGGGAAATAACTTCAGCGGTGGCGGAGGCGGAGGTGGCGGCGGCGGTGGTCGCGGTATGATGGGCGGAATCCAGCTGATGCAGGGCAACAGTGCTGCCAACCAGGGCGGGGACGGGATCACCACAACCCATTCCATAGGAACCAACTTCCGGAACGATTTTGTAAAGAGCAAGGGATCTTCTTTTTACGGCAGCTATACCTTTACCCGCCGGATGACGGATATCGATCGTAGTGTGTCTACCCAAAACCTGGCTACCACCAATACCTTTACAGACAACCGGAACACCAACAGTTATAACCAGTCAAATACTCATCGTGCCTTCCTGAACCTGGAGTATAATATTGACTCGTTCAATTATATCAAGATCAGTCCCCAGCTTTCGTTCTCAGAAACCAATAACCAGACCTCGGCAGATTTCAATATGTTCAATGAGAAAGGATTATTGCTGCAGGACGGTTTTTCCAGGGATTCCACCCTGGGATATACCCCCAACCTGTCGGCCAATATCCTGTACAACCACAAGTTCAGGAAAAGGGGCAGGAACTTCTCTGTAAATGCGAACATTTCAACCTCTGAAAGCCAGTCGGACCGGGACTCTTACAACTATACCGAGTTTTACGTGCCTGCTCGTCAAACCATTACTGACCAGTTGAGGAATACCGATAACCGGAGCACCAGTTTCAACACCAGGCTGGTATATACGGAACCAATTGCGAAAGATCGCTACATGGATATGTCTTATACCATCCGCAACAGCTATTCAAAGAATGATAGCCGGGTATATAACACCGAGACCGGGGTGCCGATCCTGAGTCCGCTGACCAACGCCTTTGAGAACGAATTCATACAGCAGCGGATCGGGGCAAACATCAGGACCGTGAAGAAGAAGTATAATTATACGCTGGGTCTGGTAGCACAGCCTTTTACACAAAAAGGGTATTCGATCACCAAAGACAGTGTGTATACACCGGTGACCAGGGTGAATGTGATACCGGTAGCACGATTGGCCTACAATTTCACCCGTACAAAAACCATGAACTTCAGCTACCAGGGCGATGTCCAGCAGCCCAGCCTGACGCAGTTGCAGCCACTGGTGGATAACAGCAATCCGCAGAACATCACCTCTGGTAATCCTAACCTAAAGCCTGCTGTCACCCATGGATTGAATGCGTTCTTCAATAACTTCAATTTCCAGTCGGGCAAGGTCCTTTTCCTGGGTATGAACGCTTCGATCATCCAGAACCAGATCACCGACTATACCACGTTTGGTCCCAGCGGAAGCAGGTTCACCAGGCCTGAAAATATTAACGGGTTTTACCAGATCATGGGTTTTTACAACTGGAGCAAGCCCTACCAGAACCGCCGATACGTGTTCAGCCTGAATGGTAACCTGATTTATAACAACAACCCTGGTTTTATAGACGGAGAGAAGAGCATCAGCAAGTACACCACAGCAATGCAGGGGGTTAACTTTGAGTTCAACCACAAGGAGTGGCTCGAGTTTGATTTCGGGGTTCGGTACAGCCTGACTTCCCAGTCAGCCACGTTGCAGCCGGAACTGGAGAATTTCACCCAAACCTGGGGGTTGGTATCGAACGGACGCCTGGATTTCCCGGGTGGCATCATTTTCAGGTACGACGTTACCCATAACATCAATATCGGCTTCGCCGAAGGGATAGACCCCAATTTTACGATCCTGAACGCGTCCCTTGAAAAGACCGTCTTTAAGAAGAAGAACGGCTTCATCCGCCTGTCGGGCTTCGATATCCTGAAACAAAACCAGGCCGTGAGCCGGACTTTTGGCCCCAACTCGATCACGGACTCCCGCGTAAACAGGCTAACCCAGTATTTTATGCTGGCATTTACCTACAGGTTGCAGAAGTTCACTGGTCAGCAGAGTCAGGGCGGCCAGCAAGCGCCAAGGAGCATGGAACGGCAGATGCGGTTTTAATCAATTCGCTAATTGGCTAATCAGCAAATTCCTTACCTTTGCCGCCTGAAACAAATGGCTCCCAATGAGCCAATTAGTCAATCAGTTAATTAGCAAATCTCTATGGCTGGTCAATTAAAGGAAGTTCGTAACAGGATCAAATCGGTACAGTCTACGCAGCAGATCACCAAGGCGATGAAAATGGTGAGTGCGGCAAAACTCAGGAGGGCACAGGATGCCATCATCCAAATGCGCCCTTATGCCCGCAAACTGCAGGATATGCTCAGCAATATCGTGAGCAATGTGGAAGGCGGTGACCTGGGAACGAACCTCGCCCTGGAGCGTCCCGTAGAGAAGGTGCTGTTCATAGTGATCACGAGCGACAGGGGATTGTGTGGCGCATACAATGCGAACGTTTCCAAACTGGCCAAAACTACCGTTGAAGAGAAATATGCTGAGCAATTCAGCAAAGGCAATGTTACCATCTGGGGCATTGGTAAAAAAGGCGCGGAATTTTTCCAGCGCAGGAACTACAACGTGAACACTGACCATCGGGATACCTTTCAGCGCCTGTCGTTCAAAACTGTTCAGGAAATTGCGCAGCAGGCTGTGGTGGCATTTGCCAACAAAGAGTTTGACGTGGTGGAACTGGTGTACAGCGAATTCAAGAATGCCGCTACCCAGCGTTTTACCGTTGAGCGTTTTCTTCCCATTCCAAAAACAGTTGCAGTAAAAGGCCAGAAGGCGACCAAGGCAGATTTTATTTTTGAGCCTGCCATCGACCAGTTACTCTCTGAGCTGATGCCCAAGATCCTGAATACCCAATTATACAAAGCTGTCCTTGATGCAAATGCTTCTGAACACGGAGCCAGGATGACGGCGATGGATAAGGCTTCAGAGAATGCAAATGAACTCCTGAAGGCACTTAAGATATCTTACAACAGGGCGCGCCAGGCTGCGATCACCACCGAGCTTACGGAGATCGTGAGCGGCGCGGCTGCATTGCAGGGCTAAGGGCCGCGCGATGTGGATATGTGTTGAATTTCGTAAACTTTAATTTTTTTACTTTTCCTGCATGGAAATCTCTAACCTCATTCTGCACATAGAAGCGCTGATTTTTGCCAGTGAGAAACCCCTGACATCCATGGATGTGGTGGAACTCGTGAACAATGCTTTCGGGTTCATGGAAGATAAGATCACGCTTGACCAGGTCGAGGCTTCGGTTGACGGTATCCGCGAGAAGTATTCATCGGAATTCTATCCCTTCGAACTCCGTCAGAGCGGTGGTGGTTGGCAGTTCCTGACCAAAAGGGATTATCATAAAACCATTGCGCAACTCAATGGCGACAAGTTCCTGAAAAGGCTTTCTTCCGCTGCCCTTGAAACCCTTGCCATCATCGCATACAAGCAACCCATTACCAAGGGTGATATTGAAGCCATCCGGGGAGTGAATAGCGACTACAGTATCCAGAAGTTATTGGAAAAGGAACTGATCGTGATCAGTGGCCGCAATGAATTATTGCCCGGCAAGCCGCTGGTGTATAATACGTCCAGGCATTTCATGGATTATTTCGGGATCAACACGGCCGACGAACTTCCAAAGATCAATGAAGTGCTCGCGGATCAGTTTGTAGCTCCAACACTCGTCAATGCGGAACATTTTGACGTTGAAGAGGGAGCGAGCCTGGTGGTCTCCGAGGAAGGGGAACTGGTGGATGTGAATGTGGAGAATGTGATGAGTGTGGAGAATGGAGAAGACATGCAAGCTGGAGAAGCAGATCAAAATAGTGAAGATGGGGCGGATGATAATGTGGAGAATGTGATGAATGAGGATAATGGAGAAGAAGAAGAAGAGGAAGAAGGCGACGATGAAGATGAAGGCGACGATGAAGATGA
>JBBAJN010000019.1:0-24511 GCA_040404045.1 Chitinophagaceae bacterium | reverse complement strand
GAAGGCGACGATGAAGATGAAGGCGACGATGAAGATGATGATGACGATGAGGAAGAAGAAGAAGATGATGATGACGTTGAAAAGGATAAAGCTAATTAGCCAATGAGCCAATTAGCCAATTAGCTAATTTTCGTATGAACACAGAAACAAAAGCATCCCCCACGCTCAACGGAGAGCAACTACAGCAAATTGCAAACGAATTTGGCACCCCCGTTTATATATATCATGGCGAGCGGATCGCCCATCAGTATAAACAGCTTAAGGATGCTTTTGAAGACAGTTCTGCGAGGTTTTTCTATGCATGCAAAGCCCTGACCAATATCAATATCCTCCGGTTGATCAAGAGCCTGGGGGCCGGACTGGATTGCGTGAGCATAAACGAAGTGCAACTCGGTCTAAAGGCAGGGTTTCTCCCGGATGACATCCTGTTTACGCCTAATTGTACGGACTTCTCAGAATACATTGAAGCCAAGAACCTCGGGGTTAACATCAATATAGATAACATCTCCATCCTGGAGCAGTTCGGCAATACCTTCGGCAGCAGCTATCCTGTGCTGATCCGTTTCAACCCGCATATCATGGCGGGTGGGAACTTTAAAATTTCCACGGGCCATGTAGACAGCAAATTCGGGATCTCCATTCACCAGATACGCCATATTGAGCGCGTTGTGAAAACAACCAAGGTCAGGGTGAAAGGTATCCATATGCACACGGGATCCGAGATAAAGGATATCGGCGTTTTCCTGGAGGGACTGGAAGTGATGTTCGACCTCGCAAAACATTTTCCTGATCTGGAGTTGATCGATCTCGGCAGTGGATTCAAGGTGCCCTACCAACCGGGAGATCCTGAAACCGATGTGCAGGACCTGGGACGCCGCGTAGCTGAAGCTTTCAAGGCATTTCAAAAGGAATCCGGTAAGAAACTGGACGTCTGGTTTGAACCAGGCAAATACCTGGTCAGCGAAGCAGGTTACTTCGTTGTTAAAGCCAATGTGATCAAACAAACCCCGGCTACCGTTTTTGTTGGTGTAAACAGCGGCTTCAACCACCTGATCAGACCCATGTTCTACGATGCCTATCATTACATAGCCAATATTTCCAATCCAACCGGGCCGGAGAGGATTTATACCGTGGTAGGACATATCTGCGAAACAGACACCTTTGCATGGGACCGTAAGTTGAACGAAGTACGCGAAGGCGACCTTCTCGTGTTTTACAACGCCGGCGCCTACGGGTTTGAGATGAGCAGCAATTTCAATTCACGTTTGCGGCCAGCGGAAGTGATGGTCTGGAACGGCGAACATCGTCTGATCCGGCATAGGGATGAATTCGATGACCTTTTACGTAACCAGGTTGACCTGGGATCCCTCTGATCATTCGCCCCCATTTTAAAATTGGATCCTCACTATAATGCTGCCATTCCAATCAGCGGCTCAGGCATCCTTGTATCAGGTTTTCAATATTTGACTGCCCCTTGTCTTTCTTCGCTAAATTGGGTGCTCTAAAAAGCTCGTTGTATGCCTATACGTATGGAAGATGACCCCATGGGGCCGCAGGGTCAGAATGATGACCAGAATTATCCTCAGAGTCCATCCCGGAGAACAGCTGGTGGCGGAGGGGGGCTGTTCAGTTTGCTTCCGCTCATTCTCAAACTGTTCAGGGGAAAAAGTATTTTTCTGCTGCTCGCCATTGTAGCCGGCCTGTATTTTTTTGGAGGCAATTGTGGCGGGTCCGGTGGTGGATCAGGCCTGCTCAATACGATCGCCAAACTGACAACCGGTGGATTCCTTGATCCCAAACAATTCGAGCGTGCCAATATCTATGAACCACTGGCGGAAGATAACTCCCGGAACCCACTACCTGAATCGGCTAACCTCCAGCAGTTCGCGCCGGCCGTTGGCAACCAGGGAAAGCAGGGGTCCTGTGTAGCCTGGAGCTCCGCTTATGCAGCCCGGACGATACTGGAATCTGCCCGCACCGGTCAGGCTCAAACACCATACAGCCCGTCTTTCCTGTACAACCAGATCGGTCTTCAAGACTGCCAGGGTAGTTACATCATCAGGGCTATGGAATACATGACCAAGCAGGGATCGGTGGCTTACCAACAGTTCCCTTATGATGAAAGGGATTGTTCGCGGCAGCCGGACATGAGTCTGATCAAGCAGGCTTCTGCCAATAAAATGCAGGGCTTTACACGCCTTTCACTGGGCGACAGGAATGATGCTATTGACATCAGGGCCATCAAGGAGAACCTGGCCCAGGGAGCCCCTGTGGTGATCGGTATGATGGTTGGACAGAGTTTTATGCAGAACATGATGGGGCAGGATGTCTGGGTTCCACAGCCGTCCGATAAGAATATGATGGGTTTTGGCGGACATGCCATGTGCGTGGTGGGATACGACGATCGAAAGTATGATGGTGCATTCCTGATCATGAATAGCTGGGGGCCGGAATGGGGCAGAAACGGATTTGCCTGGGTACGGTATCCTGAATTCAACTATTACGTTCGTGAAGCCTATGGACTCGAACCCATGGCCAGAGCCAGTTCACTGTCCAGCAAGCTCCAATGCGAGATCGGACTTGTTCAGGTTAGTTTTGACGCCAGCAAGAAGATGGTCCCGGGAAACTATATCAATTTGAGCAAAGTGGCTAATCATCATTACCGGACTACTGCACCTATCAGGATCGGCAGTAAGTTTAAGGCAGAAGTGAAGAATAATAACGAATGCTTCATTTATATCTTCGGGATGGAAACTGACGGTAGCGCATACACGCTTTTCCCTTATCCCCGGAAAGATGATCCCACTAAAACAAAGTATTCCGCTTTCTTCGGTATTACCGGCTACCGTTTGTTTCCGCGCGATGCCAGTATGACGCCGGACAGCATTGGGAGCCGGGATATGCTCGCCATCCTGGTCAGCCGTAAAGAGCTGGATTGGAATGCGGTGCGTAAGGCGATCAATAGCCAGCCCTCTTCATTGGCATGGCCGGAGAAAGTGAAACGTGCCATACCCGGTGCGCCCGCTGCTGATGTAAACTTCACAACCAGCTCTAAAGGGAGTATTGGTTTTTCCGCTGAAGTGTCTAACAACGAAGTGGTCCATTGCGTGGTTGAGTTCGACAAGCAGTAAAATAGCTTAATTCATTAATATGATGCCCTGGAATGATTCCAGGGCATTTTTTTTGTTTTCGGCCTGTTTTGTGTCATTTTTTTTAAGGTTGAGAGGAAATTATAGCTATTCTGTTTGAGAAGTTTCTATTTGCTCGTTTGTTTTTTCAACACAACGAGCATAGTCTTTAATTTTTTGTTAATATTGGCTTTAACAAACTAACTGCTCACAATGGCAAAAAAAATCTTTTACAGTTTTTTAGCCGTATTCCTATTTGTGAATACCGCTATGGCACAAGTGCTTACCGTTTCCGGTAAAGTGACTGATGAGAATGGAATCCCCGTGTCGTCCGTCACTGTAATGGAGAAGGGCAAAGCGTCTTCGGGAGTCACCACCAATGAGAAAGGTGAGTTCTCTATTTCTGTTTCAAAAGGATCCACCCTGGTCCTGACTGGCGTTGGATACGACAGCAAGCAGGTTGTGGTAAATTCCTCCACTATGGCTGTAGCGTTGGCTACATCCGTAAAAGGCTTATCTGAGGTGGTTGTCACCGGTTTCGGTGGAACCCAGATCAAGAAAGACCTTACCGGCAACATCGCCCGCGTAAAAGGCAAGGATATTGAATACCTCCCCACACCTACGGTTGACCAGGCCCTTCAGGGTAAGGCAGCGGGTGTATTTGTTAACAGCCAATCCGGTAAACTGGGCCAGGCTGTTACCGTAAGGGTTAGGGGTAACTCATCCATCAGTGCCAACAGCCAACCGCTTTATGTATTGGATGGTGTTCCCATTACCTCTAATAGCCAGAGCGGCTATGGCGGTGCCATGAACCCCCTTGTGGATATCAACCCGAACGATATTGAATCCATTGAAGTATTAAAAGATGCATCTGCCGGCGCCATCTTTGGTGCCCGCGCTGCCAACGGAGTGGTACTGATCACCACCAAGCGTGGTAAGGCTGGTCGTACCCAGGTAACCCTCAACGTTCAAACGGGTTATGCAGAAGCTACAAGGCGTATAGACATGCTCAATTCTGAGCAATATGCGGAACTGATCCTCGAAGGAGCAAAATACAGGGATGATCTCTCCGGTACGCCGCTGAATGATCCCAATAGCTGGACCAGCTATGTAAAGAATGATGTTATGGATTATTTCAGTTATGGTCAGTGGTCACAGGATCCTACTAAAACCTACGACTGGCAGGACGCTGTTTTCCAGCGCGCTCCATATCAGCAGGCTGATCTGCAAATCCGCGGGGGAACTGACAGGACTAAATTCTTCGCTTCCTTTCAGCATCTTGATCAAACAGGTACCATTGTTGGCAATAACCTGAAACGTTCCACAGGCCGACTGTCTTTAGATCAAAAAGCAAACGATTGGTTGGATATAGGCATGTCACTGAATTTGGCGAGGACCTGGCAAAGACGTCTTCCTGATGATAACGCCTTCTCAAACCCGCTGCAGGCCATCGCGTTGATGCCCATGACTCCGTTCACTGATCCCAATACAGGATTGCCGGCTGGTACTCCCCCGGGAGATGTCAACATTCCTCTGTATTATAACCCCCTTCTGACGGTCAATTATGGGAGGTTTACCCAGACAGTGTTCAGGACATTCGGTAACGCTTATGCAAGAGCGAAGATCATACCCGGTCTTTTTCTGAACACGGAATTTGGTATAGATTATCTGAGCCAGAATGAAGAAGGTTATTTCCAGACGCAGACCATTCGAAACCAGACCAGGGCATCAAGGGGTGTGGGTTCTAACTCGGCTGCCTTTGTGACCAACATCAACACCAACAACTACCTGAGCTATACCAAATCCTTTGGCAATCACAGGATCGAAGCTACCGCAGGTATGCAGTATCAAAATTCACTGGCCAATAATAACTTCACAGAAGGTTTGGACTTCCCTTCTGATGCATATCAGAAGATCGCCTCCGCGGCCACCAAATCCGGTGGTAGCTCATCCGAGAGCGAATTCTCTTTCGTATCTTATTTTGCCAGGGCCAACTACAGCCTGATGGATAAATACCTCTTCAGTGCCAGTATCCGCCGTGACGGTTCAAGCCGTTTCGGTAATGCCAAACCCTTTGGTAATTTCCCTGCCCTTTCTGCAGGATGGATACTGAGCAATGAAAGATTCATGAGTGGATTCAATTTTCTTAGTTTCCTGAAACTCCGGGCCAGCTGGGGTTTAGTGGGTAACGCCGAAATTGGAAACTTCCCTGCACGTACCCTGATCGCCGGTGATGCCGGTTACACTGGTACACCTGGTCTTCGCCCAAGCCAATTGGGTAATGCTGACCTGGGATGGGAAACTACTGAGCAAATTGATGTAGGTATCGATTTCGGATTCTTCAAGAACAGGATCACCGGTGAGGTTGATTACTATAAGAAGGATACACGTGACCTCCTGTTAGGTGTTAATATACCTGCCACGTCAGGTTTTGGTAGTGTGACCAGGAACCTTGGTCAGCTCACCAACGAAGGTTTCGAATTTGTGCTGAACACGCAGAACACGGTCGGTGCCTTCAAATGGTCAACCAGTCTCAACGCAGCAAGGAACATTAATACCGTAACCAACATCAGCGGGCAGATCATCGAAGGCGGTGTATCCTCAATGAACCGCGTTGTAGAAGGTGCCGCTATCGGCGTGTTCTTCACACCTGAGTATGCCGGTGTCGATCCCGCCAACGGTAACGCCCTGTTTTACAGGAACACTAAAAAAGCTGATGGTTCGTATGATAGAACAACCACCTCAAACTATGCTGAAGCGCAGCGTGTTGTGGTCGGTAATCCTAACCCTGACTGGATCTGGGGTATTACCAATAACTTCAGCTACAAGGGATTTGACCTCTCTGTATTCTTTAACGGCGTAACAGGAAACCAGGTCAACATTTATGGTATGGGTCGTTATTCCTCTGCCAGTATGCTGTACGAGGATAATAATACTGCTGACCAGCTCAGGCGCTGGCAGAAGCCCGGTGACGTCACGGATGTTCCCCAGGTTCGTCTGTATCGCGTGAACGGTTCGCAGGCTTCCAGCCGCTACATCGTGAATGGCGATTATATCAGGTTGAGAACTGCGTCGCTTGGTTATACCTTTAACAGCAATTGGCTCAGGAAAGCCAAGATCGAAAAACTCAGGGTTTATGTGCAGGCGTTCAACCTGTTGACGTTTACGGATTATCCTTACTGGGATCCCGAAGTTAACGCGGACACTTTCGACTCAAACATCGCAAAGGGGAACGACTTCTACACACCGCCTCAACCCCGTACGATCCTGTTTGGTATCAACCTGAACTTCTAATCAATTAATCGAAGACAATATGAAATCAACAATAAATCAATTCAGGAAAATCGCCCTCCTGGCCGTGGTTTCCGCCACACTATGGAGTTGCGAAGACAAATTGAATATAGAACCCCTTCAATCGTTATCACCGGAAGTAGCCCTTGCTGACGAAGGTGGTGTGCAGGGGGCTCTGGTGGGAGCCTATGATGGAATGCAAAGCGGTGCCCTTTACGGGGGTGAGATCCAGGTGCTGAATGACCTGATCGCAAATACGGAGGATATACAATTCACCGGAACTTTTGCAGGCTTGTCAGATGCCTATAACCTGCAAATGGTTTCCAACAATAGCTTTGCGACAGGTACATGGGGTGCAGCCTACAATACCATTAACCGCGCAAACACGGTGCTGGCCAACCTGGAGAAAGTAACTTCTTCCGCGGCTAATAAGTCCCGTATAGAAGGTGAGGCACTGTTCATCCGCTCTTCTATGTTTTTTGAACTGGTCAGGTTGTTTGCAAAATATCCGAATGATGGCGACCCGGCTACAAACCCCGGAGTTCCCCTGGTACTTACCCCTACTACGGATGCTTCTGTGGACCTTACTATTGCCCGAAGCAGTGTGAAAGAGGTATACGACAAAGTCATCGCGGACCTGACGAGAGCTGAAACGCTGCTACCGGCTTCACAGTCTAACGTTAAGTTTGCAAACAAATGGGCTGCAGCGGCGATGCTGTCTCGCGTCCACCTGATGTATGGCAACTTTGCCCAGGCAAGGGATGCTGCTAACAGGGTGATCACCAGCAGTGGAAGGACACTGGCTACTACTTTCCCGGCTTTGTGGTTTACTCAAATTAACTCTGGCGGTACTTCTCCCGGTGAATATCTGTTCTTTATGGATGTGACCAACCAGGATGGTATTAACCAGATCAATACCTATTTCGGACGTACCATTGGTTCGATCCCTGGTACTGCTGGTCGTAGTGACTGCAAGATCAGGGCTCCACACATAGCCAAATATGAGACCGGTGATGCAAGAAACTATTTCATCCTGAATGGAGGCTTCAACTATACCAGGAAGCACCTTGACAGATTTGGAGATGTTCCCGTTATTCGCCTGGCAGAGATGTTCCTCACCAGGGCAGAGGCCAACTTCAGGCTGAATACGACCATTGGTGCTACGCCACTGGAAGACGTAAACAGGATTCGCAACCGCTCAGGACTGGCCAGTTTGGCTACAGTGGATCTGAATGCCATCCTTAGGGAGCGCTACCTGGAACTGGTGTTTGAAGGACATAATATGCCTGAAAAGCGCCGCCTCAGGCAAAATTTCAGCTCATCAGTCACATGGAACGATCCCAGAACGGTGATGCCTATCCCGCAGCGTGAAATGGATGTGAACTCGAAACTGGTACAGAACCCCGGGTACTAATTACTTCATTTCCCGATATAAAAAAGGGCGCCGGATTCGGTGCCCTTTTTTTGTGATACAAACTGAATCATAACCAACAGGAATATCGTTGCCTGCTGAGCGTATTCAGGCAATGAATTGGTATATTGTCAGTCCGAATTCGACCAATCATGACAGCAGAACAAAAAGAATTCCTGGCCCTGGCACGCAGCCCCTTCAAAATGGGCTATTTCATGCTGACGAAACTCCCTGCAGCATTTTTTGCCGGTGTTCGGGTTAAAAGGATTGAGCCCGGGTTTGCCGAAGTAACCGTGCCTTTTAAATGGTTATCCCAGAACCCTTTCCGGTCTACGTATTTCGCCTGCCTGTCTATGGCCGCGGAAATGAGTACCGGCCTTCCGGCACTGATGTACCTGCATAAGATCAAGCCCGCTGTGTCCATGCTGGTACTTAAAGTACACGGGAATTTCCATAAGAAAGCCACAGGGATTACCACATTCAGGTGCGACGAAGGCCTGCACCTGAAAGAGGCGATCGAAAGGGCCATCCAAACTGGCGAAGGGGTTACGGTCGATGTGGTATCAAAAGGGTACAACGAGAAACAGGAACTGGTGGCGGATTTTATGGTCCAGTGGACATTTAAAGCAAAAAAAACATTATGAAAATAGCTTTTCACGGTGCCGCAAGATGCGTGACCGGATCAAAACACCTGCTCACACTTTCTAATGGCAAAAGAATATTGCTCGATTGCGGCATGTTCCAGGGTATGGGTCGGGAGACGGATGCGCTCAACAGGCATTGGGGATTTGAGCCGCGGGAAGTGGACATTGTAGTGCTTTCTCATGCCCATATCGATCACAGTGGACTGTTGCCCAAACTGGTGAGTGACGGGTATAATGGCAAGATATACTGCACGCCGGCAACACGTGAACTGGCGGGTGTACTGCTGCAGGATTCTGCACAGATCCAGCAGGACGATGTGAAATACGTAAACAAGCGCCGGGCCGCTGACGGGCAACCCTATTTAAAGCCCTTGTATACAGAAGAAGATGCGCTTGCTGTGATAGACCTTTTTGAAGAAGTAAATTATAACCAGTGGGTAAAGATCGATGAAGACGTTGAATTGTTGTATACGGAAGCAGGGCATATCATAGGAAGTGCCGTTGTTAATCTTCGAGTTAATGAGAATGGCAAAACCACACACCTGACGTTTAGTGGCGATGTGGGCAGATATCGCGACGTTATCCTGAAATCACCAGCCGAATTTCCCCAGGCGGATATCATTGTCCTTGAATCCACATACGGCAACAGCCTGCATGATCTGCATATGACCACTCCTGACCACATCCTCGAGTGGATCGAGAAAACCTGTATCAAAAAGAAGGGAAAACTCATCATACCTGCCTTCTCGGTAGGCCGTACACAAGAGATCCTGTTCGCTTTGAACCAGCTGGAATTGGAAAGAAGGCTGCCCGAGTTGGATTATTTTGTGGACAGTCCGCTCAGCATCAAGGCAACAGAGATCGTTAAAAGGTATCCGTCAGATTTCAACGGGTCCATTCAGAAAATTCTCCAAAGCGATACCGATCCTTTCAAGTTCAGGGGCCTTAAGTACGTAAAATCTGTTGACGAATCCAAACTGCTCAATTTCCGTAACGAACCCTGCGTGATCATTTCGGCAAGCGGAATGGCCGAAGCCGGAAGGGTGAAACACCATATCAGCAACAATATCGAAAACAGCCGAAATTCGATCCTGATGACAGGCTATTGCGAGCCTAATTCACTCGGGGCAAGATTGATGTCGGGAAAAAAGGAAGTGAAAATTTTTGGTGTGGAGCACGAAGTGCATGCCGAAGTAGGATCTATTCGCAGCATGAGCGCGCATGGGGATTATGAAGACCTTAGCCAGTTCCTGGCTTGCCAGGATCCTGCTAAAGTCAGGAAACTATTTTTGGTCCATGGCGAATTAAACGTGCAGGAAGATTTCCGCGACCGCCTGATCAGAAAGGGATTTGATGTAGAGATACCGGAGCTCCACTACGAAATAGGCATTAGCTAGACAATTGGCTGATTAGCTAATTAACTCATTGGCTCATTCTTTATGCCTACATTCTTTACTGAATACAGCGCCGAAGAATGAGCTAATCAGCCAATTAGCTAATTAGCCAATTGATAGGCAACGACTGTATTCTTGAAGAACGTAGGTACGTAAAGGATGCGCTTGCGGGCATCGTATCCAATATCTGCAGAGTTGATCTTCTTATCACGGGTGTCGAGTAAAAGTTCTTTGTTGCCTTTTTCATCCACATACCATACAGCGCCTGCCCATGCAGAAACGATGAAGTCTTTACCTGTCACATGCTCGATGCCATCAGTGCCGCCTTCCATGCCGTCAGTGATCTTTGTCAGGGTCTTATCTTTTTCGATGCGGTACATGCCACCGGCGTCAAGAATATACAGTTCGTTCTGATGGGCGAGTATGCCATTGGGTCCTTTTAAGCCTTCCAGATAGGTTTCTGCTTTTCCATTTTCTATGCGATGGAGTTTCTTTAGTTTGGAGTCCGTCACCCAAATCACGCCTTTGCTGTCGGCCGACACATCATTCAATCCCTGCGCGCCATCGACAGTGATCCGCTTCACGATCTTTCCCTGCTTGATGTCGATCACCACCACGGCATCAACATCGCCCACGTACAGGTTGTTTTTCACCTTCGCCATGCCTTTTGGCGCGTGTAGTCCGCTCACCCAGTTGGTCTGAATGATCTTGCCATCCAACCCTACTTTCCCAATTGATCCCTTACCGTCTTTTTCCCAGGGCTGGCCGTCGATATTCGCTACGTACAACACTTTATTGTCGCCATCAAACAGGGCAGATTCCGGAACCAGCAGGCTCGCGTCCGTTTCCCAGATCTTTTCAAGTTTGTGCTGCGCCATGGTCATGGTGCAAGCAACGATCAGCAGGGTCAGCAGTAAGTAAGTCTTTTTCATAACATTGGTTTGAATATCGAATGTAACATTATTAAGAGAATCTCTCTACGTCGAAAGCCTCTAAGGCAACGCTGGTTTTTTTTCGGCCGATCAATTCCTCCACCAGTTTTCCAGTACCTGCAGCAAGCGATAAGCCAAGCATGGCGTGTCCGCCGGCAATGGTCAGGTTCTGGTATTTAGAGTGTTTGCCTATATAGGGCAGGCCGTCTGGACTTAACGGCCTCAATCCACTCCAAATCTTGTCAACCTGGGGGAAGGCTACGTCCAGGTTTG
Organism: Chitinophagaceae bacterium; assembly: GCA_040404045.1. GTDB lineage: Bacteria > Bacteroidota > Bacteroidia > Chitinophagales > Chitinophagaceae > Pollutibacter. The sequence goes on along the minus strand of JBBAJN010000019.1, from coordinate 13,438 downwards.
GATAATAGAGCTTTGAAGCATTATAGATGGCCTGGGCACGTTTTATCAGGGTGGGTGAACTCAGTCCGCTGATCTCCATCGTACCACCCATCCGCAAGTCATTTCCCATGGGCGTCATAGCCACCCGATGGTCAACTAAGATGGCTGGATACCTGAGATTTTTTTGCATGTTTTCGAAGGTCATGCTGTAGCCCTTTCCAGCCTGCAACAGCATGTGGATGCCTAACGACTTGGTGATGACAGGCAGCCATGAACCCCCGGCCAGCACCAGTTCTTCACAATCAAATGCGCCTTTGTCAGTCAGCACCCGACTCACCTGGTCCCCGTTTTTTTCAAATCCGGTGACCATAGTATTCAACTGAAACTCCACACCTTCCTTCTCCATTTTATCACGGAGCGAATGCATGAAATCCCCGGGATGCAGATGGCAATCGATAGGGTACAATACACCACCGCGTACATTCACTTCAACGTCCGGCTCCAGTGCCTGCACTTCTGCCGCATTCATAACCCGGGTCTCTATATGATACTTCGCCGCTTCCTCGGCCAGTTCAATTTCATGTTTCTCTGTGTCAGCATTCTTGTACATCATGAAGCAGCCCTTCTCTTCCATTCTGAAATGGTTCCCGATTTCGTTCTTGATATCGGTTGTCAATTCTCTTGAAAAAAGGAGCAGCGAAACCAGTGGCGGGGTGTTTTTTTCCACCGTCCTGGCAGTTGAATTGGCCCAGAAGCTCAGGCACCAGCGCATCAGGTCAAGATTCAGGCGGGGCTTTATATAAAAAGGGGACGACGAACTCAACATCCACTTTAATCCCTTGGCAACAATGCCGGGAGAAGCCAGGGGTATGATATGGGAGGGCGATACATAACCGGCATTTCCGAACGATGTACCGGAACGAATGTCGCCCCGTTCGATCACCCGTACCCGGTGTCCTGCCTTGTGTAAATAGTAAGCGCTGCACAGTCCTATTACCCCGCCGCCAATGATCGTCACTTTCTTCATGTGATGCTATCTTTTTGTGTCGTATAATCTTTTGTTCAGTTTGCGTATCTCGTCCACATTGAATTTGTACACTTTCCTGTCGTATGTCATCAATCCATTCACTTCTGATTCAACATCTGTTGTTTGTGTATATACCGCTGCCGAGAGTCCCTTCGGTATCAAAGGTATGAGCCGCTCGATCAACTGCTGGTAGCGCGAGAACAGTTCTTCTTTATTCCTGAAACTCTGGTAGCCCCAATTAGAGCGGTCGGTCCAGGTGTGGTTCTCAACCGGTAGGCCCAGGCCGCCGAATTCACCAAGAACCACGGAACGGTCTTTACCAAAAACTTCCGGGCGATGTATCTGGGGGTCAGGGTAATTGTGTAAATCGTGTATATCACCAACAGCATGGAAATTGCCACCACTGGCAGGATTTACGAGCCTGCTGGGATCATACTGTTTTACCCAGTTGGAAATCTCCACCGTTTTGAACTGGCCCCAGGATTCGTTGAACGGGACCCAAACCACAATGCTTGGGAAAAACCGGAAGGCATCGAGCATGGCTTTCAGTTCAGTGCGATAGATTTTTTCTGACTCCTCGGTTCGCACTTTATCGGTGGATTCCAATGACGGATTCTGGTTCCAGCGGTCACCAGCCACATTATCACCACTGGGCATATCCTGCCAGACCAGCATCTCAATGCTGTCGCAGTACCTGTACCAAAGGGCTGGTTCCACTTTCACGTGTTTACGGATCATGTTAAAACCCATCTCTTTGGTTTTCTCGATATCAAACCTCAGGGCCTCTGCGGAAGGTGCGGTATACAAACCATCCGGCCACCAACCCTGATCGAGCGGGCCAAACTGGAAAACAAAGGAATTGTTCAGCATCATCCACTGTATCCCGTTAGCGTCTTTTGATAAAGACGACTTTCTCATAGCGAAATAACTGTCGATCTCATCCACTGTTTTGCCGCCGCGCTGGACGGATACTTTCAGGTCGTACAAAACGGGTTTCTCCGGCGACCATAAAGCAAGTCCTTTTACATTGATCTCATTGCCGGAAGGTTTGGAAAAACGTTGCTCTGCCACCTGCTTTCCCTTGTCCATGATCCGCACCAGCAGCTCATCACCTGCATTGAATTGTTTAACCGAGGTGTTGATCGTCAGGCTTCCTGCGTCAATATCCGGAACGGTATAAATATGATCAATATAGGTATCGGGTACGGCTTCTACCCATACTGTCTGCCAGATGCCTGTGACGGGTGTATACCAGATGCCGGAGGGTTTAATGACTTGTTTACCCCTCGGCTGGGGGCCCATGTCCGTTGGATCCCAGACACCAACTACGATCTCCTGTTGGGGTTTCTTAGAGAGCAGATCTGTGATGTCAAAACTGAATGGATCATAACCACCCTGATGGGCACCTGCTTTTTTGCCGTTTACAAATACTTCCGCCTGCCAGTCCACAGCCCCAAAATGGAGCAGGATCCTTTTCCCTTTCATGGCCGGGGTAGCATTAAATGTTTTCCTATACCAGAGCACGTTGTTTTCGCCAACGGTTTTTCCAACGCCCGACAGGGCTGATTCAATGGCAAAGGGAACCAGGATCTTGCCGGAATAGGAGTTAGGTTTAGGCTCGTCTTTATACTTGATCGTATAATCCCAGATCCCGTTCAGGTTGATCCAGGCATCTCTTTTCATTTGGGGCCGCGGATATTCCGGGTGGGGCAGGGCAGGATTGATCTTTTCTGCCCATGGGCTCATGATCTTGTTGCCTGCAGCCTTCCATTCCTGTCCGTATGAGAGTAGCCCGGTTGCTACGATCAGTTGTATCAGCAAAAGTTTTCTCATGATATGTTATTTACTGTTAACCCTTAAAGATTTCACGTATTGGGGAAGCCATACCTGCATTTCGTTGCTGCCGCGATTGCACCAGCTGTAATAGGGAATGGCTTTAAAGGTCTTTTTTTCTGTGCCGATGCTGGTGCCGCCATCGCGGATCTCCACGGCTGTCATTTTCCCGGTGAGCATCACCACGGGTTCGTCAAGGATCAGTCCTTTCTCCATAGTCATTTCGGGAGTTCCGTCTGCTATGATGTTCAGTGCACGCCCCTGGTTGTCGGCACCCTCCACGCAGTACACCAGCGGTCCCCTTTGAAAGGCAACTTTACCTTCATTTTCCCCGACTTCTTTCCTTGAACCGATCATCTTAACGGGCATGGGTATGCGAAATTCGACATTGTCCCCTTTTTTCCATTCCCTGTTGATGACCGCATATCCTTTTTCAATCTGGTATTCCATCGGCTTCCCGTTCACCAGCAGCTGCGGCTTCTCCCATTGGGTATCGGTAAAGTGATATAGATCCCCCGGTGCAGCCAGCCCGGTGGCCCAGCCCGGCACCCGGATATTCAATGCGGTTTTTATTTTTTTGGCAGGATCAATGCTGATCTTGGTGGTGCCGTCCCAGGGATAATCTGTTTCCATCTTTATGGCAATAGGCGTGTTCCGGATGGTTACCTCGCTGTTATTGCCTATGAACAGATTGATCCAGAGTCCGTTGTCTGATACGCCATACACATAGTTTCCGATAGAGGCCACGAGTCTGGCGATGTTGGAGGGGCAGCATGCGGTGCCGAACCATTCGCGCCGGTAATGCTTACCGGATGAAGCGAGGGGATTGCCATAAAAGAATCGGTCCCCGCTTAACGATAAGCCATCGAGTGCGCCATTATATAAACTCCTTTCCAACACGTCTGCATATTCTGCATCTCCAGTGAGTGCATTCATTCGCTGGTTCCAGAACACCATCCCTACGGAGGCGCAGGTTTCGCAATAGGCCTGCTCATTAGGCAGGTCAAAGTCTACGGAGAACCCTTCATTGCTTCCTGCCGATCCAATACCGCCCGTGATATACATGTTTCGGAACACCACGTCTTCCCAAACGGTACGCATGGCTTTCATATAGCCCTCGTCTCCGGTATGTGCAGCCACGTCCGCCGCCCCGGTGTACAGGTACATGGCCCGTACCGCATGGCCCGTGATCTCTTTTTGCTCCCGGACGGGAACGGCGTCCTGGGCATAGGCCGTGTCTTTCCAATCTGTCCAGGTATACCCGAAGGCAAGTTTCTTGCCGCGTTCTTCCAATAGCCAGTGCGCCAGTTTCAGATATTTCTCATCACTTGTGACCCGGTAAAGTTTTACCAGCGCAAGCTCCAGTTCCTGGTGGCCGGTGACCCAGTGCTTTTTCCCGGGTCCGAATGTGGCGTCAAAATGATCGGCCCACCGGATGGCCACGTCCAGGAATTTCCTCTTACCCGTTGCATCAAAATAGGCAACGGCGGCTTCGATCATGTGACCGCCGTTGTAGTCTTCGTGCATGCTCATATCGATCCATCTTTTGGAAAGATCGGTCAGGGTATAATACGTGTTCAGGTAACCATCTGGCAATTGGGCTGCAGCGATCTTGTCGATCCATTCATCGGCTTTTTTTTCGAGCGTGGCGTCCGGTTTATTCTTCAAAGAATATGAGATCGCTTCAAGTGCTTTGAATACATCCGAATCATCATAAAATATCCCTTCATGCTGCTCTCCCTGTTTGCGGGCTACTTTCTCAAAATTCTTGATCCTGGGGGTTTTCACCTCCGTCTGGTAAATGCATGCCTGAATGGTTGTGGTGGCCACCTTATCCAGCTTAGGCTTCCAGAAGGCATCATTGATGGTTACCTTGGAAAAGTTGACTGGCTCCATCTTTACATGCGTTTGCGAAATGCCCTGGTACGACACTAACAGGACTAAGAACAAAAACTTTTTCATCTGCAAAAAATTAAACAACCTGGAATCCATAAGCGTATGGGTCATCTTCCGGGTCGATGGTGATGGTGTTATGTCCATAGATCCTTGCCCAACCTTCAATACTGGGCCTTATGGAAGGTTTACCTGCGGAGGTGGTTTCTTCTTTTTCAATTCGGCCAATGAACTTACTGCCGATGATGCTTTCATGGATGAATTCATCGCCTTTCTTCAGTTTGCCTTTGGCATACCACTGTGCCATCCTTGCGCTGGTGCCCGTACCGCAGGGTGATCTGTCGATCGCCTTGTCTCCATAGAACACCGCATTGCGGGCAGTGGAAAGGGGATCGATCACCGCTCCTGCCCAGAGGATATGCGAACATCCCTGGATGGTTGGATCATCCGGATGATTGAATGTATATCTTTTGTTGATGTCTTTCCTTAACTCCCTTGCCCAGGCGATCAGTTTATCGGCCGGATAACATTCCAGGCCCTGGAAATTTTCCTGTACATCTACAATGGCGTAGAAATTTCCGCCATAGGAGACGTCAACTTTTAGTGTTCCCAATTCAGGGCATTCCGCCATCAATCCTTCCTGGTCAAGATAAGATGCCACATTTGTGAGCCTTACCCATTTTACTTTTCCATTTTCTTCCCCATAAACGATATTGACCAGTCCGGCTGGCGCCTCCATTCGAACCACTCCGGGCGTTTTGGGTTTGATCAGCCCTTTCTCAATGGCTATGGTGATGGTGCCAATGGTGCCGTGGCCACACATGGGCAGGCAGCCGCTCGTTTCAATAAAGAGTACCGCTACATCATTGGCAGGGTCGTGTGGAGGATACAGGATGCTTCCGCTCATCATATCATGCCCCCGGGGTTCAAACATCAGGCCCTTCCGGATCCAATCATATTCCCTGAGAAAATGCTGCCTTTTCTCGCTCATATTATTACCTTCCAGCCGGGGTCCGCCTTTTGCAACCACCCTGACGGGGTTGCCGCAGGTATGGGCGTCGATGCAGTCGAAAACAAATCCTTTCATTTAATACCTTTGGGATAGAGATTACAAGTTATGGAAACCTATGGTAAGATATTACTGATCGCAATGCCTATTTTCCTCATGCTCGTATTGCTTGAAAAATTATACGGCTGGTATAAAGGGAATGATACGGTACGGAATATGGATATGATATCCAGCCTCTCTTCAGGAGTTACCAATGTTACCAAAGATGTACTGGGTCTGAGCATCACCATCCTGTCCTATACCTGGCTTGAACGGCATGTAGCGGTTTTCCATATAGAGGCAAGCTGGCTCACGTATGTTGTGGCTTTTGTTGCCATGGATTTTTCCAGCTACTGGGTCCATCGCTGGTCGCACCATATCAATATCTTCTGGAACCGGCACATCATTCACCACAGCAGCGAGGAATTCAACCTGGCCTGTGCGCTACGCCAGAGTATTTCGGTGTTCATCAATATTTTCACCTTCCTGCTGCTGCCTGCAGCTCTTTTAGGTGTTCCACCCCAAGTGATCGCACTAGTGGCTCCCTTGCACTTGTTTGCGCAGTTCTGGTATCACACCCGTCATATTGGAAAACTGGGTTTCCTGGAGAAGATCATCGTAACGCCTTCCCACCACCGGGTACACCATGCTTTGAATCCTGAATACCTGGACAAGAACCTGGCAGCGATCTTTATCTGTTGGGACAAATGGTTCGGCACCTTCCAGGAAGAACTTCCTGATGTGCCACCGGTATACGGGATCACAAGACCGGTCCGCACCTGGAACCCGATCAAGATCAATTTCCAGCACCTGTGGCTCCTGGTCAAAGATGCATGGCGCACAAATAATATCGCAGATAAGTTCCGGATCTGGTTCATGCCAACCGGTTGGAGACCGGCTGATGTAGAAGCTGCATATCCCGTTGAGAAGATCGGGGATGTCTATCATTTTGAAAAGTACGATCCGAAGGCCTCTACGGCGCTTCATGTCTGGTGTTGGGTTCAGCTGGTGGCCCTGTTGCTGTTCATCAGTTATTTTTTCGGCAACATCGCCACCATTGGTGCGCCCGCCATGATCGTCTATGGCGGATTCGTCTTCCTTTTCGTCTATGCCCTGACGGAACTGATGGACAGACACGCCTGGGCATTTTTCTGGGAGCTGGTCAAATGCATTTTCGGAATTTACACATTGAGTTCCACGGGCGACTGGTTCGGTGCAGCAAGCCAGTATTCGTGGATTCTGCCCGTGTTGGGCGGATATTTCCTGACCTCGCTGGCGGTCACCGCTGGTTTTGTCTATAAGCACTACCGGGAAGACCACCAGGAGTCTGTAGCAGCGATGTAGGCAGACGCATTGCGCCTGCTCACCACATTCAATGATTGATTCTATCCAACCAATTTCCCATTTTCCAGCCTGACAATGCCGAGGGGATTTCCCTCTTTCAATGCTTCGGGTAAAAGTGTATCAGGAAAATTCTGGAAACTCAGTGGCCTTACAAACCGCTTGATGGCGTCAGGACCAACCGATCCAAAACGGGCGTCCGTGCTGGCAGGGAAAGGTCCCCCGTGTTGCATGCTCCAGCATACTTCCACTCCCGTAGGTACGCCATTCATCACCAGCCGGCCACAGATCAGGCTCACCCGTTCAACCAATAGGTGATGATCAAGCATATCGGATTCAGTGGCCATCAGGCTGCAGGTAAGCTGGCCCTCTAATGCTTCGGCCACTTCTTTCATTTCTACCATGTTGCGGCACCTGACCACCAGTGAATAGGGACCGAACACTTCTTTATGCAGAACGGGATTGTTTAAAAATGCTTCACCCGATGCCACCGCGATCGTTGCGTGGCCTTCACCCTCACGCGGATCCTTTTCAGCCACGCCCGCTATATCAACATCCGCCTGGGCGAGGGCCAATTCCCTTTTTTCCGTATACGCTTTGCTGATACCCGCATGCAACATTTTTCCCGGAACCGCTGCTGTGATTTTTTGTGACAGGTTATCAATGAAGGCATTCAACGAAGGTCCTTCACAACCTATGATCAATCCCGGGTTGGTACAGAACTGGCCCACGCCGAGCGTGATCGATCCGGCCAGTTGTTCCGCTAATCCCGCAGCATCCTGCTCCAGTTTTTCGGGCAACAGGAACACGGGGTTAATGCTTCCCATTTCTGCGAATACCGGTATCGGTTCCTTGCGCTGCTGCGCCCAGTCGTACAACTGCTTTCCGCCCAGGTAGGATCCCGTGAATCCTACTGCTTTTGTATGATCATGCATAACCAAACAACGCCCAACTTCAAATGATGCTCCATGCACATGTTGAAAGATATCTTCCGGAAGTCCGGCGTCCCGCATTGCTTCTGAAATCAGTTTGGCCACCATGTCCGATGTGCCGGGATGGGCCGGATGCGCCTTTACCACAACCGTGCATCCTGCTGCCAAAGCCGTTGCAGTGTCCCCGCCGGCTGTGGAATAGGCAAATGGGAAATTAGATGCGCCAAATACCACTACCGGACCTACCCCTGTATTCATCTTCCTGATATCGGGGCGGGGGGGATTACGGTCAGGCATAGCCGAATCTATCCGTACTTCTAGGCCATGACCCTGTTCACAGGCTTCAGCATAGCTGTTTAACTGGAACGCAGTCCTTGCACGCTCATTCTTCAGCCTTGCCTCCGGAAGATTGGTTTCGCGCATGGCAGTATGGATAAGATCATCTCCAGACGCTTCAAGCTTTTCAGCGATCCTCCTCATCAGTCCCGCACGTTCTTTGACCGGGACATTCCTGTACTCCAGAAATGCCTTCCATGATCTGAGCATCACTTCGTGTATGCCTTGCTGTGAAATATCGCTGTTCATGTTATCTTATTTTCCGGGTTCTTTAAACTTTCCTGATCCGTTGTCCAATACCTTCTCAAAGAACAGGTAGTATGGGCCTGGTCGCTAAACCTTTTTCAATGATCTTTAACGTCTGCTCACGCTCTGCGCCCTCCAGTACCAGCCGGGGTGCCCGTACATGCTCTGAGCCCAATGCCGTGGCCGAAGCAGCCAGTTTGATGTACTGTACCAGTTTCGGTTGGATATCCAGTTCTAACAACGGCATGAACCAGCGGTAGATATCCGCAGCTTCGCCGATCCTTCCGGCCTTGACCAATTTGTATATGGCCACGGTTTCCGCGGGGAAGGCGTCGACCAACCCGGCTACCCACCCGTGGGCTCCCAGGCAGAGTTCCTCCATGGCAAGGGTGTCTACGCCGCAAAGGATTTTCAATCGTTGTCCGAAGCGGTTCAACAGCCTCGTCACGTTGGTCACATCCCTGGTTGACTCCTTTACAGCCGTAATATTTTCACAATCAATGAGCTCGCTGAACATGTCAAGCGTGACTTCAATTTTGTAATCGATCGGGTTATTGTAGATCATGATCGGAAGGGGAGTGGCCCTGGCGATCGTTTTGAAATAGTGAACGGTTTCGCGGTGGTCTGATTTGTACCGCATGGGTGGAAGCAGCATCAGTCCATCGACTCCCCATTTTCGGGCAAGTGCGGCCTGGTTGAGCGCCTCCCGGGTTGCACCCTCGGCGATGTTGAGTACAATAGGTACGCGGCCCTTTGTCTTTTCTATCGCAAACTTCACCAGTTGTTCTTTTTCTTCAGTGGTCAATACACTAGCTTCGCCAAGTGTGCCTCCTAAGATGATTCCTTCAACACCTGCCGCAAGTTGCGCCTCCAGGTTCTTTTCAAACAGGGGCAGGTCGAGTTGGTCACCAGCTGTAAAAGGCGTCAGCAACGCCGGGAATACTCCTTTCCATTCAAAAGATCTCATTGCGATAGTTTTGGTTCGTTAGGTAATAAAGGTAAGTTTCAAATGATTTCCCGCAAGGCAATATTCGGATACCCTTAACTTTACCCGGCAAGGACGTTTGATGAAGGAATACCCAGAAAAATTCTCCCCACGGGCCGATGAACAAAAGCTGATCGAAAACCTCCGTAATGGTGATGAGTCGGCTTTCAGGTTGATCGTAGAAACCCGCAAAGATCTGGTGTATAATACAGCGCTTGGATTGCTCCAGAGTGCTGAGGATGCAGAAGATATCACCCAGGAGGTGTTCATCAAGGTTTACGAATCCGTCCACCAGTTCAAGGGGGAATCCGCTTTTTCCACCTGGCTGTACAAAATCGCCGTGACCAAGTCGCTCGAACTGATCCGGAGCCGGAAACGAAAGAAAAGATTCGCTTTTATTACCAGTATCCTGGGGGAAAATAACGAGTTGAAACATGATCCCCCTGAGTTTCACCATCCGGGAATTTTACTGGATAACCGGGAACGTGCGGCCACCCTGTTTAAGGCAATCGCTAAACTGCCTGAAAACCAACGAGTTGCATTTACGCTCCATAAGCTGGAAGGGATTTCCTATATAGAGGTAGGGGAAATCATGCAGTTATCAGTGTCTGCCGTTGAGTCCCTGATACACAGGGCTAAAAGCAACCTGAAGAAGGACTTGAAAGAATATTATGTAAAAAATATTTAACCACACAATTTTTTAACTTTAAAGGCATCTAAATTCATAGCTATGCAACAAAAGGAGGATTTACAAAAGGAAGTGGACCTTACCCTGAACAGCTTCGACGGAGCGTCCAGGGCCGAAGCGCCCGCTTTTCTCTATACCCGCCTGGTCGCCAGGATGGAATCCCGCAGCGCCAGCGTCTGGAGCCGTTGGATTGAGGTCCTTGCCAGGCCCGCAGTGTCCCTGGGCATCTTGTTCATCTTTCTGATTATGAACGGGTATCTCATCCTGAGCAATATGTCGCAGGAAGAAGAGACTACCCAGCAGGACTATGTTGCCCAGCAGATCACTTATTTCGAGTCAAATTCACACAATCCATGAAAGCGATAACATCCAATAAATGGGTCATGTTGCTGGTCATCTTCCTGGTGCTCACTAATCTTGCGCTGGTCTTCTTTGCTTTTTCTTCGTCGATAAAAACCAAGAAACCACCCGAGAACCAATTCCGTAAGCAAATAGGACTGAGTGAAAAACAGGAGAAGCTCTTCGATGAGCGCAAAGAGGCTTTTATGAAAGCCATGAAGCCGCACTGGGAAGAGGTCAATAAGTTTAAAGACAGCCTCTATCAGCATATTGGCGACGAAAACCTGCCTGACTCCGTGATTGAACATTATACGAAAAGCTGGACCGAGGTGAACAGGCAGTCAGATATCATGCTCTTCAAACATTTTAAGGAACTGCGGAAAGAGCTTAACGAATCGCAGCTTAAAGCCTATGATTCTGCTGTAAATAAAATGGTGACCCGCAGGAGGCGCTGATCATTTTTTCATTCCACCCAAAGAAAGTAAAGGCACCGAGAGTTCATCGGACAAAGCAGCCGTTTCACTTCCCAGGAAAAGATTATCCAGCCAGCTGTGATGGTGCGGCAACGTAACCGCCAGTTCCCCACCATGGGTTTTGATATAATGGTTCACAGAGCTTGCAATCGATTCCAGGAACGGGATCGTCACGGGTTCTACGCCAAACTCGCCCCGGATCTTATTCACAGAGATACTGTCTTCCGGTAACGCGATCTCCACCTTATCCTGCACATGCAGGAATACGAGCCGGGCCTTAAGACGATTGGCCATATCCCTCAATTCATCGCACTGCTCATCCGTTAACGGCAGGCTCAGGTCCGTACAAACCAGGATCTGTTTTATCTCTGTCCAATTGTAGCTTCCAGGTACCGAGATCACTTTACATGGCGGATGCCTCAGCAAACTGCGGGTGACTGTACCGAAGAACCACCGCCCCAGTCCTTTTTTGCCCTTATTGCCCAATATGACCAGATGAATGTCGTTCTCCTCCACATGATTCATGATGCCTTGCAGGTCTCCACCGGAAATGGCGGTCACCTGGGTATCGTAATGGTACTCCTCCCGGTTATCTGCAATGAAGGTCCAGATCTTATCTGTAAAACTTTTCCGGATGCGCTCGTATTCCACCAGCCCGGCATCATTTTCCATGGACGCTGCAAAAGGAACGTCAAAAACATGGAGTACATGAAGCTGCGCAAAATAATGCTTGTTAAAAGCGTAGGCATAACGAAGAGCATTAGCCGAAACTTCCGTAAAGTCCAGCGGAACGAGAAACCTTTCCATACGCATCTGTTTGCATTAAGGTACAAATTATCTGGGTTACCCATCGTGTTCTTTTCTATGATTCTGCTCAGTAAAACAGCTGCAAGTGGTTGGTTATTTTCGCAATTTTTTTCCAGCGCTGCCATCAATGGCTTGCCGTCCGGCATTAATGATTAATTTCAAAGTAAAAGTCATCATTACCAAGTCTAATCTCTGACCATGAATGTGTTGAGCCCATTTGTTTTGAAGAATCTTGTCCGCGTTTTCCTGTTCCTTACCATGACCACAAGCATAAGTGCGCAGGAGATCACGAAGACCGATCTTTGGCACGGTTTCCAGCGATCCCACTTTGTTTTTCATAACAAACCCGCATGGATCGTAAAGCCCGCACGCCCACTTGAAGGGAATCCATGGATCTGGAATGCGCATTTCCCCGACTGGCATACGGACATCGATTCCATCCTGCTCTCCCGCGGCTTTCATGTGGTCTACCTGAATACGAACGACATGTACGGTTCTCCTGCAGCCATGCAGATCTGGGACGATTTCTTTTCATTTATGGTCAAAAAGGGTTTTTCGTCTAAAGTGGCACTGGAAGGCGTGAGCAGGGGCGGATTGTATGTATATAACTGGGCAAAACGCAATCCGCTGAATGTGTCCTGCATCTATGCGGAAGCACCCGTGTGCGACTTTAAAAGCTGGCCCGGTGGGAAAGGCGCAGGCAAGGGGTCTGCAGAAAGCTGGGCAGGCGTTTTGAAAAGCTACGGATTCACAGAAGAACAGGCGTTAGCTTACAAGGATAATCCCATTGACAACCTGGAGGGACTGGCTGCCTGTAAAGTGCCCATTCTGCACGCGATCGGACTGAACGATAAAATCGTTCCCAATGCTGAGAATACCTATGTGCTGGTGGACAGGTATATAAAGGCAGGAGGCCCCGCGACGGTATACCCCATGACCCGTGGCGATCAAAATCTCGAGGGCCATCATTTCCCGATCGAACAACCGGAAAAGATCGCCGACTTCATTTTTACAAACAGCTATCCGGTAAAGAAACGGCTGGACCCTGCGCAATTTCATATTTCACGCAGCAGCCTGAATAACAGCTTCGTCAAGTTTACACGCGATAAGAAAGGCCGCGTTGCTTTCATGGGTGGCTCCATAACAGAACATGGCGCATGGAGAAATAAGGTCTGTAATTACCTGAAAGAGAAATTTCCGGAAACATCCTTTGAATTCATCAACGCAGGTATCAGTTCAACCGGAAGTACGCCGGGTGCATTTCGCCTGGAAAAAGAGGTTCTTTCCGCCGGACCGATCGATCTGTTCTTTGAAGAAGCCGCAGTCAATGACAGGACTAATGGCTATGATAAAACAGCCCAGGTTCGGGGAATGGAAGGCATCGTCAGACATGCCCTTCAAAGCAATCCCGATATGGATATTGTGATGATGCATTTCGTAGACCCGGAAAAGATCGAAGAGTTTAACAAAGGCATTATACCTGAAGAGATCGCCAACCATGAAAAAGTGGC
>JBBAJN010000018.1:0-36073 GCA_040404045.1 Chitinophagaceae bacterium | reverse complement strand
AAATGGTGTTGGCGAATATTGCGCCGCCTTCGGGAGCCAGTGCCATGGCTACCAGTTGATCTTTATCACTGAAGTATTCACTTCTCAGGGTAATACCGAATTTATCTGTAGGATCCAGGTTCAAGTAAACCGCTGATCCCCACCAGCTGCTGGCTTCTGCTTTGGCAGCGAGGCCCGCTTTTGATTTGTCTTTCACGCTCGCTACTGTTCCGTTATAGCCTACGCTGAATTTGTCGGACAGTTTGGCTGTAGCTACCAGGTCGAACTGGTTGGAGAGGCCGGAGTCTGCGCGCTGGCCACCCACATAGTTCAGGTAGAACTTCACGTTGTCAGATGCGGCAAGACTGTATTGCGCGAGCATAAATTTCTTGGCTCCTGTGGGTGATCCTTTGTAATCGGTCTGGTTGGCGATACCGAGCATGAATCCGCTTTTGCCTGCAGTAGCTTCTGCTTTGATACCGGTGTGGAAGAATGGTCCCCAGGAGAACATGTAAGACATGCTGTAGTTCCTGTTGGCCGGGGCGTCTACCAGTTCATAGCCTACATGTGTGGCCCATGATCCCATGGTCAGTTTCAGCCAGTCTTTAGGTGAATAGGTTACATAAAGCTGTTTGATCGCCTGGGTGATCCCGTTGTCATTGTAGGCGAATTCCTGTGCACGCTTGCCAAATCCGAGATCGGCTACGAAGCCTACTTTCCCCATGGTGTGTTCCAGTTTAACGGAAGCCATGCCGAGTTCGAAGGAATTGTGGCTGTTGGTGAAGCTTGTCCTGTTATTTGATGCGTTCTGGCTGAAGTCATAGCGGAAATATGCGTCCACGAATCCTGAAATAGTTGTTGGTTTTGGTTCTTCTATAGCTGGTGTCTCTTGGGCAAAGAGAGGGTTAATAGCTGCCACGATAGCGGCAGTTACAAATATTTTTTTTATCATTGTATTGCTTTTTTTTGTTCTAAGGAAAAGGGTGCAGTGAAGAAAAAAGTTTTAGCCGACGATTTCTTCTACTGTGCCTTTTTCTATTCTAATAGCTGTTTCTTTCTCGCCTTTCTTGTGCAAGATCAGGGTTCCCTGAACATAAGACTCGTTGTGCTGGCTGGCATCGAGACCCAGTTCTTCTTCTTCTGATGATACCCTGATCGGCTGAATCATGTTGATCAGTTTGAAGATCAGGAAGGACACCGTGAAGCTGTACGCAACGGCGATGGCCATGGCTTTAAGTTGCGTAAAGAAGAATTCGTAGTTGCCGTAGAACAGGCCGTCATTACCGGCACTGTTTATCGCTTTTGTAGCAAAAATGCCCGTCATCACCATACCTACCATACCGCCCAAACCGTGGCAGGGGAATACGTCGAGTGTGTCGTCCAGTTTTGATTTTTGCTTATAGTATACGGCGATGTTGGAGATGATGGCAGCAACCACACCGATGAAGATACTCTGCGGGATGGCTACAAAGCCAGCTGCGGGTGTGATGGCCACAAGACCAACCACGGCACCGATGCAGAATCCAAGTACAGATGGCTTTTTGCCGCGCATAACATCAAAGAACATCCAGGAAAGACCTGCAGCAGCAGCAGCAGTATTTGTGGTGGCGAATGCAGATACTGAAAGTGCATTGGCTCCAAGGGCGGAACCGGCATTGAAACCAAACCAGCCGAACCAGAGCAAACCTGTGCCGATGAGCACGTAGGGAATGTTGGCCGGTGGAACTTCTTCCTGTTCAATATGGGTTTTGCGGCGTTTCAGGACCAGGGCGCCGGCAAGTGCAGCGCAACCCGCAGAAATATGTACAACGGTACCGCCTGCAAAGTCAAGGGCTCCCCATTTGAAAAGGAATCCTTCAGGGTGCCAGCTCCAGTGTGCCAGGGGCGCATATACCAGTACGCTGAAAAGAACGATGAACAGAATGTAAGAAGTGAAACGTATCCTTTCAGCAACGGCGCCTACCACCAGGCCGGGTGTGATGATGGCGAACATCAGCTGAAACAGTGAAAATAGGGTTTTAGGGATGGTGGGGGCCAGGCTCCAGGGTTCGCCTGAATTCACCCCTTTAAAGAAAAGGTGGGTTGAGGGATTACCGATCAGACCGCCCAGAGAATCGCCGAAGCAAAGGCTGTAACCAACGGTTACCCAGATGATGCTGACAACCCCGGCTGCTACAACCGACTTGATCATGGTTGAAATAACGTTCTTGCGGTGTACCATACCACCGTAGAAAAACGCAAGTCCTGGGGTCATTAAGAACACGAGGGCGGTGGCTACAATGATCCAACCGATGTCAGCAGCGCTGTATTTAGTTCCCCCGTCGTCAAAATTCGGGAGCGCCGGCACAAAGATGGCGGCAACGGCTATGGTAGCCAACAAGGCAAAAGGTAGTACGTCCCTTAATCCAATTTTCTTCATAATGTGTGTGTTTTGTTGGGTAAAATCGTTTTGGCACACAATATTAATGCAAAATTTCAAAGAAAGTAACCCCAATCGTTAGTAATTATAAACATAGAATAAAATATAATATGAATAGGTTTGGAGCAGGATGGTACAGCAAAACATTGATAGATAAGTGATTGGAAGTTTAATTGACACGCGATTTAGAAACATTGCAGAAAAAAATATGTGATTTAGAAAACACATATGAAAAATAGTAATTCCAAATTGTCCTTTTTGGGCTCTTAGGTTGTGTTTTTGGTTGAGAAATCAGGAAGAGCGGGGGAGGAATTGTTAAAGTTCTTATAATTACAATAGCCTCCAAATACGGAGGCTATTGTTATGAACTTATTTATAGGTCTTTACTACTTGACCAGTTCCAGCATGCTTTTGTCCTTGGATTCCAGCCTGGAGTAGCCTGAAAGGTACTCATCTACATTTTTGGCACACTCACGGCCTTCGCTGATGGCCCAGACAACCAGGGACTGGCCCCTTCTCATGTCGCCACAGCTGAAGATCTTGGTGATATTGGTATGATAGTTCTTTTCCGAAGCCTTTACGTTGCCACGCTCATCCAGTTCCACGTCCAGCTCCCCGATCATGCCGTTTTGTTCCGGATGGATAAAGCCCATGGCCATCAGGGCCAGTTCGCAGGGGATCTCCCGCTCGGAGCCTTCCACCTCAACAAAACTGGCTGTTTTGCCTTCTTCGGTGAACTTCCATTCCAGATCAGCGATCTTCAGGGCCTTCAGGTTTCCCTGTTCATCGCCAATGAATGCTTTTGTTGTGATCGCCCACATCCTGTTGCAGCCTTCGTCATGCGATGTGGAGGTCTTCAGCGTCATGGGGTAGGTGGGCCAGGGCATATGGGTGACCCTTGATTCAGGAGGTTTGGGTAATAGTTCAAACTGTGTGATCGAGACTGCACCATGGCGGTTGGAAGTGCCTACACAATCGCTTCCCGTATCACCGCCGCCGATCACTACTACATTTTTTCCTGTGGCCATCAGGCGGCTGTCCAGGATGTTGCTTTCTACGTTGCCATGCTGCAATGGATCTATACCGGCAACAACTTTATTCTGCTGTTTCAGGAACTGCATGGCAGGGTAGATCCCTTTTAACTCGCGACCCGGGATCGGTAGGTCCCTGGGAACCGTAGATCCGCCTGCCAGAACGATGGCATTGAATTCACGGAGCAGGTCGTTGATGCTCACATTCACGCCCACGTTGGCGTGGCACCTGAATGTAATTCCTTCTTCTTCAAGAATAGCTATCCTTCTGTCGATCACCCATTTCTCCAGTTTAAAATCGGGTATGCCATACCGTAAGAGACCACCGGGCTTGTCGTCACGCTCGAAAACAGTGACCAAATGTCCCGCGTGGTTTAACTGCGCAGCAGCAGCCAGTCCTGCCGGACCCGATCCTACAATGGCTACTTTCTTACCGGTTCTAACGTTCGGCTTTTTGGCTTTGACATAACCTTTTTCGAAGGCGATCTCAATGATGTGTTTTTCGATCTCCTCGATGGCGATGGCGGGCTGGTTGATGCCCAGCACACAGGCTGATTCGCAGGGGGCAGGGCAGATCCTCCCGGTGAACTCGGGGAAGTTGTTGGTGGAACTGAGGATCTCATAAGCTTCCTGCCAGTTCTTCCTGTATACTGCATGGTTGAATTCCGGGATGATGTTTCCCAGCGGGCATCCGTTGTGGCAAAAAGGAACACCACAGTCCATGCAGCGCGAAGCCTGCTGGTTCAGCTTCTCATCGCTATAGCGTTGAATGAATTCATTGTAATTTTTCAGCCTTTCTTCTACTGGAAGTTTAGAAGGAAGTTCCCTTGTAAACTCCATGAAACCTGTAGGTTTTCCCATATTAATTCAGATAACGTTGGTCAATGTTTTTAATTAGGACACTTTGTTTGTACCGCTCTTTATCCCTCTTGTTAGCAAAGCATTCTTGTAGTCTTTCGGGAATACTTTGATGAAGTGTTTAAGCTGGTTCTCAAAATCGTCCAATATGAATTGGGCAACCGCGCTGCCCGTATACTGAACGTGTTCAGTGATCATATTTTTGAGTTCCGTTGCGCTTTCGTCATCCACCGGATCCAGGTCAACCATCTCCTTGTTGCAGTTGCCGGGGAATACGCCTTTAACGTCATACACGTAAGCGATACCACCACTCATGCCAGCAGCAAAGTTTCTACCCGTTTCTCCAAGGATGACGGCCTTGCCTCCGGTCATGTATTCGCAGCCATGGTCGCCCACGCCTTCCACAACAGCTTCCACGCCCGAGTTCCTGACACAGAACCTTTCCCCCGCCTTACCGCGGATGAAGGCTTTGCCTGAAGTGGCTCCATAAAAGGCCACGTTGCCGATGATGATGTTCATCTCAGGTACGAAGCTGGCTTTTGCATCAGGGTAAATAATGAGTTTTGCACCACTCAGGCCCTTGCCGAAATAATCGTTGGCATCGCCTTCGAGTTCATGCGTCACGCCGTTGGTATTGAAGGCTGCAAAACTTTGTCCTGCTGTTCCTTTGTACTTAAAATGAATCGTATCGTCCGGTAATCCTGCTGCACGATATTTTTTCGTGATCTCGTTAGACAGGATCGTACCCGTGGTACGATCGATATTCCTGATCTGGAACGAAGCCTTCACTTTGTCACCATGATCAAGAGCTGGTTTCGCCGCCGCGAGCAGTTTCCAGTCGAGTACATCGGCCAGTCCATGATCCTGTGCTTCCTGGTTATATAGTCCGGTATACTTTGACGACGGTTCTTTGTACAGGATGGGCGAGAGGTCAAGGTGTTTGTACTTCCAGTGGCGGATCTCTGTTTTTTGCGTCAGGTTCTCCACCTGGCCCACCATGTCGTTGATGGTCTTATAGCCCAGTTCCGCCATGATCTCCCTTAATTCCTGGGTCAGGAACTTGATGAAGTTCACCACATATTCTGCGGCGCCATTGAACCTTTTCCTTAACTCGGGATCCTGTGTGGCCACACCCACAGGGCAGGTATTCAGGTGGCATTTACGCATCATGATACAGCCTTCCACAACGAGTGCCGCTGTGGCTACACCCCATTCTTCGGCACCAAGTAAAGTAGCCATGGCTATATCGCGGCCAGTCTTCATCTGGCCATCGGCCTGTACCACCACGCGGCTGCGCAATTTGTTTTTTACCAGAGTCTGGTGGGTCTCAGCCAGGCCAAGCTCCCATGGGAGACCGGCATGCTTGATGGAACTGATCGGTGATGCGCCGGTGCCGCCGTCAAATCCGGAAATGAGGATGACGTCTGATTTTGCTTTTGCTACACCAGCGGCGATGGTTCCAACACCTGCCTTGGATACCAGCTTAACGCTGATCCTGGCGTTCCTGTTTGCATTCTTCAGATCGAAGATCAGCTGGGCAAGGTCTTCGATCGAATAGATATCGTGGTGTGGGGGCGGCGAGATCAGGCCAACCCCTGGTGTGGAGTGCCTTACTTTTCCGATCCACTCGTCTACTTTATGTCCTGGCAGTTGTCCGCCTTCCCCGGGCTTTGCGCCCTGGGCCATTTTGATCTGCAGTTCATCGGCTTCGGTCAGGTAGAGACTGGTTACGCCAAACCTGGCGGAGGCTACCTGCTTAATGGCTGAACGCATGGAGTCCCCGTTAGGAAGTTTTTCATAACGGATATCATCTTCACCACCTTCACCCGTATTACTCTTCGCGCCCAACCTGTTCATGGCAATGGCCAGCGTAGTGTGTGCCTCCCATGAAATGGAGCCGAACGACATGGCTCCGGTTGCGAAACGTTTGTAGATGTTCTCTGCAGGTTCCACTTCATCAATTGAAATGGAAGCACGCGTGCGTTTGAAATCAAGCAGGCTCCTCAGTGTACATGCTTTCTCGCCCTGGTCGTTCACCAGCTTCGAATATTTTTTGAAGATGCCGTAATCGCCGATCCTTGTTGAATGCTGCAAGAGGTGGATGGTCTGCGGATTGAACAGGTGGAACTCACCTTTTCTTTTCCACTGATAAATTCCGCCTTCGGGCAAACGGTCAACCGGAATTTCTTTACGGCTGAACGCCACCTGGTGTTTTACCAACACTTCCTGTGCGATCTCATCCAGCCCCATGCCCTCGATGCGGGACACCGCGCCGGTGAAATATTTATCCACCACATCTTTGTTCAGGCCGATGATCTCGAAGATCTGCGCGCCCTGGTAAGATTGCAATGTGGAGATCCCCATTTTGGAGAATACTTTCAAAAGGCCGTCACAAACCGCTTTGATATAATTTTTCTTCAGTTGCTCTGCATCCTGGTCGGCCCCGATCATCCCCCTTTGTTTCATGGCCCGGATGGACGATATGGCCAGATATGGATTCACCGCGGTGGCGCCGAAGGCGATCAGGCATGCGAAGTGATGTACTTCCCAAACGTCGCCGGCTTCTACCAGGATGCCCACTTTCCCGCGCAGACCTTTCCTGATGAGGTGGTGATGTACCGCCGCAACAGACAGCAGCGAAGGCATGGGAGCGTGGTCCGAATCGATCGCCCTGTCCTGCAGGATCAACACTTCGAATCCGTCTTCCACCGCATCCACCGCATAACGGCAAAGCCTGTCGAGCCCCCTTTTCAATGAGCCGTGTTTGCCATCGGCCCTGAAATAACACTGCAGGGTCTTGGCCTGGAAAATACCTGTATCAACACTCCTGATCTTTTCCAGATCATAGTTGGTGAGTACAGGATTTTTTAACGCGATGGTATGGCATGCGAGAGGATCCTCGTTCAGCAGGTTCCCGTTGTTGCCAACGAAAGTAGCGAGCGACATCACCAGCTTTTCACGTATGGGGTCGATGGGTGGATTGGTCACCTGCGCAAACAGTTGCTTGAAGTAACTGCTCAGGTGTTGCGGCTGGTCACTCAGTACAGCCAGCGGCACATCAGAACCCATTGAGCCGATCGGTTCTTTTCCATCCTCAGCCATTGGCGCGATGAGGGTTTCGAGGTCTTCATGCGTATAGCCAAATGCTTTCTGGTATTTGAAGACCTGTTCTTCTTCGAGATGGGTGAACATGACCCGGGGTTCGGGCAATTCGTTCAACCTGATCTTGTATTTATTCAGCCATTCATCGTACGGCTTTCTGGAGCAGATGTCTTTTTTCAATTCTTCGTCGCTGATGATCCTTCCCTCTTCAAGATCTACCACAAACATTTTTCCAGGCTGCAAGCGGCCGTTCTCCTTGATCATGGAAGGGTCAACAGGAAGTACACCGGTTTCAGATGCCATGATCACGCGGTCGTCTGTGGTTACACAATAGCGTGAAGGCCTGAGGCCGTTCCTGTCGAGCGTGGCGCCAATGATCTTTCCATCCGTGAACGAGATGGATGCCGGGCCATCCCAGGGCTCCATCATAGATGCGTGGAACTCATAGAAGGCTTTCTTGGCATGATCCATGTCATCATTGTTGTCCCATGCCTCCGGGATCAGCATCATCATCACATGTGGCAATGAGCGACCGGTGAGCGTGAGCATCTCGATCATATTATCGAGGCTTGCGGAGTCCGACTGCCCGTCTGATACGATGGGAAGCAGCATCTCCATTTCTTCCTTCGTGAAGAAGGGTGAGTTGAATCCTTTTTCGCTGGTGCTTAGCCAGTTCAGGTTTCCCTGCAAGGTGTTGATCTCACCATTGTGAGCAATATAACGGAATGGCTGCGCCAGTTTCCATGAAGGGAATGTGTTGGTCGCGAACCTTGAATGCACGAGTCCGTAAGCGCTGACCACGCGTTTGTTGCTGAGGTCAGGAAAATATTCCCGCACCTGGCCGCTCGTTAACTGGCCTTTGTATACTACCGTCTTGTACGACAGCGAAGCGATATAGAAACCAATACTGTCTTTACGGACAGTGTTGTTGATGATGTGGCTGGAGTGGTTCCGGAGCACGAACAATTTCCTTTCGAACACCAGTGGATCCGTGATGTGATCCGGACAGGCAACGAATACCTGTTCCATGATGGGCTCTACGGAAAGTGCGGTAGGACCAATACCTGAAGGGTTCACCGGTACTTTTCTCCAGGTCAGGATCTCGAGGCCCAGTTTCTCCGCAGTACGGATAAAGATCTCGCGGCTTTCCTCACGCAGCTTCAGTTCCTTAGGGAAAAAGATCACGCCCACCGCGTATTTGCCATAAGGCGGCAGGTGTATGCCCAGTTTCAGGCATTCTTCAAAGAAAAACTCATGCGGCGTCTGGATCTGTATTCCAGCACCATCACCCGTGTTGTTCTCACATCCGCAAGCACCGCGGTGCTCCATATTCTCGAGGATCGTCAACGCGTCCGAGACGATCTTATGGCTTTTATTGCTCTTGATATTGGCAACAAATCCAATCCCGCAGGCGTCACGTTCAAATTCCGGGCGATACAATCCCAGTTTGCTTGTCATATTCATGAAGCAATTTTAGAAGTTTTTCAAAAAAAAGGAGATTTCAATGGATAGATCTCAACAAGCAAGACAACCGATGGTCAAATCTACGAAAAAAAGGGTGAAAAAACGAGAATTGTGAGGGATAAAAAAAAGCAATTGGCTCTTAATTCAATTGGCTAATTGGCTAATTGACTAATTGGCTAATTGACTCTTTCATCAATCCGTAAATCCGTAAATCTGCGAATCAGCCAATCAGCCAATCAGCTAATTAGCTAATTGACTAATTGAGCCACTCGCCCGCATCGCGTAGTGCGCCGTTCTGCTCGAAGTAAACGAGTTCTGCGTCGAGGATCTCAATGAGGTCTTCCTCGGTGATCTGGAGATCGTTATAGGGGGCGTGGAAAAGAATATGTTTACGAAGATCTTCCTCATCGATCTCCACGGGGAATTCGCATACGGTATCGTCTGTGATGTGCTGGCTGCAAAGATCGTAATATTCATCCTTCAGTTCAAGGATGAGCATCACATCTTCCCATGTGTATTTGAAGCGGATACTGTTGGAGATATTTCTGAATATCACTTCAACGGCATCATCGAAACAATAGTAGAATGAAGAGCTGTTATCATTGTTCAAAGTCTGTTCATGCATAACGTTCGCTTTGTAAGTTGTAAGAACATTTACAATTTCCTTCTGCATTCAGGATGAAGCAGTGGTTTTTGTCAGCATTGGATTAGAGGGAATGAAAGCCTTTGAAGAGATATCGGTTGATTAAAATTAGACTTGTTGAGCTGAATTTTATCTAATGTGATTAAGTTTTTTTTTGCTCTATGATTATCAATAGAATGCAACGTCGCGTGGCAATAAAAACCACGAATAATCCACAATTCAGCGGAAAAACGGGAGAAGTAAACAATCAGATCAGGTAGCCAAACAGGGTATCGTCTTTATTGATCTCGGTATAGTCAATACTTCTGTCCCGCATGTTCCTGATCAGAGATTCGTAATCGTGCCTGCTTTGCAGTTCAATGCCAACCAGTGCAGGGCCGGCTTCTTTGTTGGTCTTCTGCATGTATTCGAATCGGGTGATGTCGTCAGATGGCCCCAACACGTTGTTGACGAATTCTTTAAGTGCGCCGGGCCTTTGCGCGAAACGGATCAGAAAATAATGTTTGAGGCCTTCAAATTGCAGGGAGCGTTCTTTGATCTCGGGCATTCGGTCAATATCGTTGTTGCTGCCGCTGACAACACAAACGATCGTTTTGCCTTTGATCTGTTCCGCGTAATCGTCCAATGCAGTGATACTCATGGCTCCTGCGGGTTCTACTACGATGGCGTCTTCATTGTACAGCTTAAGGATGGTGGAACAGATCTTTCCCTCGGGCACTACGTCCATGCCGTCCAACACTTCACGGCAGATCCTGTAGGTCAGGTCACCTACGCGTTTCACCGCTGCGCCATCTACAAAACGGTCAAGGTGTTCAAGGGTCACCGGATGTCCCTGTCTTAGGGCTTCTTTCATTGAGGGTGCGCCTTCCGGTTCGATGCCGATCACCCTGGTAGCGGGGGAGTAGGTTTTGAAAACAAGGCCTACACCTGCTGCAAGGCCGCCGCCGCCAACAGGAAGGAACAGGTAGTCAATGTGGTTGAGGTCCTGCAATATTTCAAGGCCTACGGTCGACTGTCCTTCAATGATCCGTGCGTTTTCAAAAGGCGGGATGAAGGTCATGTCGTTTGCTTCTGTAAACGCTTTTGCGGCTACGGCACATTCGTCAAAATTGTCTCCTGCCAGCCTGATCTCAATAGCGTCTTCGCCAAACATCCGGGTCTGGTTGATCTTTTGTCTGGGCGTAATGACGGGCATGAAAACCACGCCTTTGATGTCCAGTTTTTTACAACTGTAAGCAAATCCCTGCGCATGATTTCCTGCGCTGGCGCAAACAACGCCATGAGCCAGCTGTTCCTTGGGCAGCCTGCTCATCATGTTATAAGCCCCCCGGAGTTTGTAAGATCTGACCACCTGGAGGTCTTCCCGCTTCAGGAACACATTGCAGGCATATTTTCTCGAAAGGCTTATGTTCAGCACCAGCGGCGTTTTGAATGCCACGTTGCGAACCCTTTCGAGGGCGCTGTCAAAATCCAGGCCAAGCTCTTTTACGAGCCTGGCCGGATCTTGTTTAGATATAGTTCCTGTTTGGGAAGTCATCATGGTTTGATCAGGTATTAACCAGCTACGGGAGCGGGTTGATTTTCAGGGCGAAGGCTCCGTACTGTTTTACCAGCTTGCCAGAGTTCGCTATCACGCAGTTCAGCGAGTTCTTTCTCGAGGCCTTCACGATAATCGGCTTTACTGTTGCTGTCGATGCTGCGCTGGCTTTCATTTCCTGCTGCAACACTTGCATACAACTCAGAGAAAACTGGAAGGGTAGCGTCACGGAACTTCTTCCACCAGTCCAACGCCCCGCGCTGCGCGGTTGTTGAGCAGTTGGCATACATCCAGTCCATGCCGTTTTCTGCAACCAGTGGCATCAGGGACTGCGTAAGTTCTTCAACGGTTTCGTTGAAAGCTTCAGAAGGGGAGTGTCCGTTATCCCGCAGTACCTGGTACTGTGCCGCGAAAATACCCTGGATGGCGCCCATGAGTGTTCCTCTTTCGCCGGTCAGATCACTGTATACTTCTTTCTTGAAGTTGGTTTCAAAAAGGTATCCGCTTCCGATGGCGATACCGAGAGCAACCACGCGCTCGAAGGCACGGCCGGTTGCGTCCTGGAAGATGGCATAGCTGCTGTTCAGACCCCGACCTTGCAGGAACATGCGGCGCAGGGAAGTACCTGAACCTTTTGGCGCAACCAGGAATACGTCAACATCCGGTGGAGGAATGATGCCGGTCTGGTGATTATATGTGATACCAAAACCATGGGAGAAATAAAGTGCCTTGCCGGGGGTCAGGTGTTTTTTTACCGTTGGCCACATGGCGATCTGTGCTGCATCGGAAAGGAGGTAGCAGATGATGGTGCCTTTTTCAAGCGCCTCTTCGATCTCAAACAATGTTTCACCGGGAACGAAACCGTCGCGAACGGCCTTATCCCAGCTCTTTGAATTTTTCCTTTGTCCAACAATGACGTTGATCCCGTTTTCTTTCTGGTTCAGTGCCTGACCAGGACCCTGCACACCGTAACCGATCACTGCAACTACCTCATCTTTGAGCACTTCCTGTGCTTTGGATAAAGGGAATTCATCACGTGTTACCACATTTTCTTCAGTGCCACCGAAATTAAGCTTTGCCATATTTGTCGTTTTGATTAATGATTTATTGTTTGATTGTTGATCACATACTGAAAACCTCGTCTTGCTTGCCCAGGAACTCATTCTCGATCACATCGTCACCGGGTTCGAGTTGTTCAAATTCGCGGAGTTTCTCGTGGAAGCCTGCGCTGTTTTTGATAATGGCCACCCGGGCACTTCTTACAAACTCAATGAGTCCGATTGGTTCGAGTACGGAAATGAGCTTGTCCGTCTCTTCCCGATGGCCGGAAGTTTCAAAAATGGTGTAATCTTTCCTGATCACTACGGCCCTTGCACCGTGTTCGCGCAGCAGCCTTTCCACTTTCACTTTCTCGGCAATTTCTTCCGTAGGTACCTTGTACAGCGCCAGCTCCTGCCAAACGATCTCGTCGTTGGTGTTATGGTAGGCCTTGAGGACATCCACCTGTTTTTCAATCTGGCGGATCAGTTTTTTAACAACGTCCTCCAATTCGTGGATCACGATGGTGAACCTGTGTATGCCTTCTATCTCCGAGGGTGAGGTATTCAGGCTTTCGATATTGATCTTCCTCCTGGAGAACATGATGGCGATCCGGTTCAACAGACCGATCTGGTTCTCTGTATATACTGTGATGGTAAATTCCTGTTTCATAATTCAATTGACTAATTGGCTAATTAACTGATTGACTGATTCTTTTATTTCAGCCGGATTTCATGTACGCCACAGCCCTGGGGTACCATCGGGAACACGTTGTTTTCTTTGCCCACCATCACCTCGAGCAGGTAAGCGCCAGGGTGGTCAAGCATGGCTTTCAAGGCGCCGCGTAAGTCAGCCCTTTCAGATACGGACTGGCCTTCTATCCGGTACCCTTTGGCTACCATCACATAATCCGGGCTTTCAATGTTGACAAACGAGTATCGCTTTTCATGGAACAATTGCTGCCACTGCCTCACCATGCCCAGGAATCGGTTGTTCAGGATCAAAATCTTAACATGCACATCTGATTGCATGATGGTGCCCAGTTCCTGGATGGTCATCTGGATGCCGCCATCGCCTATAATGGCAACAACGGTTCTTTCAGGGGCTCCGAATTTTGCACCGATCGCAGCAGGCAGGCCAAAGCCCATGGTGCCGAGTCCGCCTGATGTAACGTTGCTATTGCTTTTATTGAACTTGGCATAACGGCAAGCCACCATTTGGTGCTGACCTACATCGGTTACGATGATGGCATCACCACCTGTCAGTTCATTTAGTACATTGATCACTTCGCCCATGGACATGACGGGAGTAGTGGGATTGAGTTCTTCCCTGATCACCACTTCTTCTTCCTGTTCACTATGGTCCTTGAATTTTTGGATCCATTGCGGGTACACTTTCTGCTCTATGTGTTCTGTCAGCAGCGGCAGGGTTTCCTTGCAATCTCCCCAAACGGCCACCGTGGTTTTTACGTTTTTATCTATTTCTGCGGGGTCAATATCCAGATGGATGACTTTGGCTTGCTTGGCATATTTATCCAATCGACCCGTCACCCTGTCGTCAAACCTCATACCTACGGCGATCAGTACATCGCATTGATTGGTCAGTACATTGGGGCCGTAGTTTCCATGCATGCCCAGCATACCCACATTCAACGGATGGTCTGTTGGCAGGGCACTTAATCCCAGGATAGTCCATGCAGCGGGTATACCGGATTTTTCAATGAAGGCCTTGAATTCTTTTTCAGCGTGTCCCAGTAAAACACCTTGCCCAAAGATCACGAAAGGACGTTCCGCTTCGTTGATGAGTTTAGCGGCTTGCTCAATGTATTCTTTCCTGACCACCGGTACAGGGCGGTAGCTCCTGATGTGGTTGCATTTGGTATAGCCCTCATAATCGAACATTTGCAACTGGGCATTCTTGGTGATGTCGATCAGCACGGGGCCGGGACGGCCACTGCCTGCAATAAAAAAGGCTTTGGCCATCACAGCAGGTATTTCGCTGGCGTCAGTCACCTGGTAGTTCCATTTGGTCACTGGTGTGGTGATATTGATCACATCTGTTTCCTGGAAAGCATCCGTACCCAGCAGGTGTGCAAACACCTGGCCGGTGATACAGACCATGGGTGTAGAGTCGATCAGCGCGTCAGCCAGTCCAGTCACCAGGTTGGTTGCACCGGGGCCGGAAGTGGCAAATACAACGCCTGTCCTGCCACTCACACGAGCGTAGCCCTGCGCGGCATGGGTGGCTCCCTGCTC
Organism: Chitinophagaceae bacterium; assembly: GCA_040404045.1. Lineage (GTDB taxonomy): Bacteria > Bacteroidota > Bacteroidia > Chitinophagales > Chitinophagaceae > Pollutibacter. The sequence continues at coordinate 21,747 of JBBAJN010000018.1, read as the reverse complement.
GTGTCTGACCAATATATGTTCAAGCTTATCCCTATAGTCGTACAACGCATCATAAATGGGCATGATCGCGCCACCGGGGTATCCGAAAATTGTTGTAACGCCCTCGGCAATGCAGGCCTCCAGTACGGCAACGGATCCGGTCACTTTTGTAACCGCCGGTGTTTCGTTACCAGTTGCTGTTGCGGGTTGTTGCAGAACATCTACTGTGCTCATACCTTTTCGTTTAAATGATTTCGCTTATTTGTTTATCGTTATAGGGCTATTTTCTGCCGGGTTACCGTCCGTGATGCATCCTTGGGCGGCATTGCTGACCTGTATCGCATATTTGTAAAGTGCACCTTTTGTCACCTTTAGCGCAGGCTGGTTCCATCCTGCTTTTCTTTGGGCGAGTTCCTCATCGCTGATCAGCACATCGATGGTTCTGGACCTGGCATCAATCCTGATGGTGTCGTTGTCTTTAACGATTGCAATGTTGCCACCGTTGAAGCCTTCAGGTGTGATGTGGCCCACCACAAAGCCATGGGTTCCACCGCTGAACCTGCCGTCAGTGATCAAGGCTACTGATTTTCCCAATCCTGCACCGATGATAGCGGAGGTGGGTTTAAGCATTTCCGGCATACCGGGGGCACCCCTTGGACCAACATAACGGATCACCACTACATCGCCGGATTTGACTTTGCCCGACTGTATACCGGCGATCAAATCTTTTTCGCCGTCGAATACGCGTGCAGGACCTTCAAAGAATTCGCCTTCCTTTCCGGTGATCTTGGCCACGCTGCCTTCTGTGGCCAGGTTACCGTACAGGATCTGCAAATGTCCTGATGGTTTGATCGGTTCGGTGATGGGGAAGATTATTTTTTGTGTATCAAAATCCAAGGCAGGGATCTGCTCCAGGTTCTCTGCGATCGTTTTTCCGGTTACCGTGAGGCAGTTGCCGTGCAGCAATCCCACAGAGAGGAGGTATTTCATCACCGCGGGTACCCCACCGATCTTGTGCAGGTCTTCCATCAGGTATTTGCCACTGGGTTTCAGGTCAGCAATGAAAGGGGTCCTGTCGCTGATGACCTGGAAATCATCCTGGGTAACATTGATGTCAACACTCTTCGCCATGGCGATCAGGTGAAGCACGGCATTGGTGGAACCGCCAAGGGCCATGACGATGGTGATGGCATTTTCAAACGCCTCCCTGGTCATGATGTCACGCGGTTTGATATCGTGCTCCAGCAGATAACGGATAGCCTTACCCGCATCCCTGCACTCCTGTTGTTTTTCCTCGCTGAGGGCGGGGTTGGAAGATGAGTAGGGGAGGCTCATGCCCAGCGCTTCAATAGCCGATGCCATGGTATTTGCCGTGTACATGCCGCCGCAGGCGCCGGGGCCGGGGCATGAGTTCATCACGATGCCTTTGAAATCTGCTTCGTCCAGCTGCCCCGCGATCTTCTGGCCAAGGGCTTCAAACGAAGAAATGATATTGAGGTCCTGCCCTTTGTAGTGTCCGGGTGCAATGGTTCCGCCGTAGACCATGATGGAAGGCCTGTTCAGCCTGCCCATGGCAATGAGTGAGCCGGGCATGTTTTTGTCGCAACCCGGCACGGTGATCACCGCATCGTAGTACTGCGCGCCGCAAACCGCTTCAATAGAGTCTGCAATAATGTCCCTGCTGACCAGTGAATACCTCATGCCGTCTGTACCATTTGAGATGCCATCGCTGACGCCAATGGTGTTGAATACCAGGCCCACGAGATCGTTGGCCCAAATGGATTCCTTGATGCTTTTTGCCAGGTCGTTCAGGTGCATGTTGCAGGTGTTACCATCGTAACCCATACTGGCCACACCTACCTGGGCCTTTTTAAGGTCTTCTTCTGTAAGGCCTATTCCATAGAGCATGGCCTGGGCCGCTGGTTGTGTTACATCCTGTGTAATGACCTTGCTGTATTTGTTTAATTCTCCCTTTATATTGGAGTTAAAGTTTCTGATTTTTCTATGACCCTGTTTTTGTACGCGAGTTGGACGGTTCTGCTGATGCTGTTGTTCCACTGCTTGCGGAATCCGTGGTCATCGAGTGAATCCCAGCCGATGACTTCGGCTGCTGTGCCGCAGAAGAAGGCTGCATCTGCATCATAAATGTCTTCCCTGGTGCATTTTTTCTCCACCACCTGGATCTGCAGATCAGCGCAGATCTCCATCACGGTGGCCCTGGTGATGCCGGGAAGGATGTTGCCAGTGGAGGGTGTAAACAATACACCGTTCTTTTCAAAGAATACATTGGCTCCGGGCCCTTCCGCGATATCGCCATCCATATCGCTCAGCAGGGCTTCGTCGTATCCTTTCGCCTTGGCTTCCTGGCTGGCGAGGATGGAATTGACGTAATGTCCCGCTGCCTTGGCATGGATATAAAACCCTTTTGGATTTGGTCTTTGGAATGATGAACTCACCACACGAAGGAGTTTGTCGCCCAGGAACGGCGCCATCTCCCAGGTCATGATGACCAGGTTGGTTTCCGTGTTCTTCACAAAACTCATATTGGCCGGGGCGTAAACCAATGGCCGGATATAGGCATCCTGCTGGCCATTCAAATCCAGTACGCGGTAGGTTGCTTCGATCAGTTCCTGGTTGGAAAACGCGTAAGGAATGTTCAGCGCTTCAGCAGATTTCTGTAACCGCGTGTAGTGTTCTTCGGGTTTGAAGATCCTCGTTTCACCGGTAACGGTTTTGTACGACCTTATGCCTTCAAATACACCATAGCCATAGTGCATGGTCTGGCTGTACAGGTCGATCTTTGCATCAGCTGCTTTTACAATATTGCCGTTGAGCCAGATCGAAGTATGTTCGTTATAGTAATTCATCCCTTATATGATGGTTGATTTCCTTACTTCAATATTTGCCTGGTTGATGCCTTCCGGGCCCTTGTTGATGATATGGTCCGCGATCAGCTCACCGATGGTGGTGGTGAAATAGAAGTTGACCGGATCGATATCCTTCGTAACGAACCCATGTTCAAGTGTCCAGTCGACTGCTGTTTTAACGGCATCTGCTTCCTTGTGCAGGCCAAAATATTCCAGCATCAATGCAACCGAGAGGATAGAGCCAAGTGGATTGGCGATGTCTTTACCGGCAGCCTGGGGATATGATCCGTGAATGGGTTCAAAAAGCGCTTTGCCGTTACCAATGGATGCGGAAGGCAGGAGTCCGAGAGAGCCTGCAAGCACACTGGCTTCATCGCTGATGATATCGCCGAACATGTTCTCGGTGAGGATCACGTCGAATTGTTTGGGGTTGATGATCATCTGCATGGCCGCGTTGTCTACGAACATGTAGTCCACCTGGATATCGGGGTATTTTGCAGCGATCTCCTGAACGCATTTGCGCCAGAGCCTGGAGGTTTCCAGGACATTGGCTTTATCCACCAGGGTCAGTTTTTTTCTCCTGTTCCCCGCGAATTGGAAGGCCAGTTCACTGATCCGTTCAATCTCCGGCCTGCTGTAGGTGCACTCGTCCAGCGCCACCTGGCCATCAGCGCTCAGTTCTTTCTTGCCAAAATAGATACCACCTGTGAGTTCGCGGAAGATGACCACATCCACCCCTTCAAGACTGCTTGATTTGAGGGGTGATAAATGGTATAGTGATTTGTATGTTTTTACGGGCCTGATGTTGGCGAACAGTTCCAGGACTTTCCGGATTTTCAGGAGACCCTGTTCAGGCCTTACTTTGGCATTGGGATCGTTATCGTATTTCGGGTGGCCGATGGCTCCAAATAAGATGGCATCGCTCTGCATGCAGATGTCGATCGTTTCCTGGGGCAGGGGATCGCCGGTTTTATCTATGGCGTCTGCACCCATGAGGCATGATTTGTAATAGAACTGGTGGCCATATTGTTGGCCAATCGCGTCCAGTACCCTTACTGCCTGGGCTGTTACTTCAGGTCCTATCCCGTCTCCAGGTATGACAGCAATGTTCTTATGCATGGTAATTATATTTTTTCACGTTGATTTTCGTATTCTTCAATTCTTCCTTTAATGCTCAGCAGGAAGTCAATATCATCATATCCGTTGATCAGGCATTCTTTCTTATAGGGGTTGATCGGGAAACTTTCTGATTCCCCCGTTTCAACAATGGTGATGGTTTGTGCCGGGAGATCCACTGCGATGGCGCATTCGGGATCCAATTCCACCGCGTTGAATAATTTCTCCAGGAATCCGGGGGAAACGATTACGGGAAGCAGGAAGTTGTTCAATGCATTGTTGCTGAATATATCTGCAAAAAAGCTGCTCACTACCACGTCAAATCCATAATCTTTCAGCGCCCATGCTGCGTGCTCGCGACTCGATCCGCATCCGAAATTTTTTCCTGCCAGCAGGATGGTGCCGGCGTATTGTTTTTTGTTCAGGACGAAATCGGTTTTTGGTTTGGATTCATCGTCCTGCTCATACCTCCAGTCACGGAACAGATTCTTGCCAAAACCATCGCGGGTGGTCGCTTTCAGGAACCTGGCGGGGATGATCTGGTCAGTGTCCACATTTTCCTCGCGGAGCGGAACCGCGGTGGAGGAGACGATCTGTATGCTTTTCTTACTCATGGCTTCAATTGACTCATTGGCTCATTTGCTCATTGGCTATAATTAGCTAATGAGTTAATTAGTTAATTAGATAATCCCTCACATCGCCCACTTCTCCCGTGATGGCCGCAACGGCAGCGGTCAATGGGGAAGCGAGAAGGGTCCGGGCATTGGGACCCTGACGGCCCTCAAAATTCCGGTTGCTGGTGCTGATGCAATATTTGCCGGCAGGGATCTTGTCTTCATTCATACCGAGGCATGCCGAGCATCCCGGGCTGCGAAGCTGAAAACCGGCTGCTTCAAATACTTTATCTATACCTTCTTCTATGGCTTGCTTTTCCACCTGCTTACTGCCGGGTACTACCCATACTTCCACATTGTCGGCTTTCTTTTTACCCTGTACAAAACCGGCTACGAGGCGAAGGTCCTCGATGCGTGAATTGGTGCAGCTGCCGATGAAAACATAATCGATCTTCCTTCCCTTGATGGCAGAGCCGGCTTCAAGGCCCATATAGTTAAGGGCTTTCACAAAGTTGGATTGTTCAGATTGATCCATCGATTCCAGGTCGGGTATGTTCTTGCTGACGCCCACGCCCATACCTGGATTGGTGCCATAGGTGACCATGGGCTCAATATCAGCAGCATTGATGTGCAGTTCCATGTCGAACATGGCGTCTTCGTCTGACTTCAGCGTTTTCCAGTAAGCCAGTTTCTTCTCCCAGGCCTCGCCCTCGGGCGCAAATTTTCTTCCCTTTACATATGCAAAGGTGGTTTCATCGGGGGCGATGAGGCCGCCGCGCGCGCCCATTTCAATGCTCATGTTGCAGATGGTCATGCGGCCTTCCATGGAGAGGTTGCGTATGGCTGAACCCGCGTATTCCACAAAATATCCGGTAGCGCCTGATGCCGAGATCAGGGAAATGATGTGCAGTATGATGTCTTTCGATAATACGCCCGGATTCAGCTCTCCTTCCACGTTGATGCGCATCAGTTTGGGCTTGGTCTGTAGTAAGCACTGGGTAGCCATAACCATCTCCACTTCGCTGGTGCCAATGCCAAAGGCGATGGTTCCAAATGCTCCATGCGTTGACGTGTGGCTGTCGCCACAAACCATGGTCATGCCCGGCTGGGTGATGCCCAACTCCGGTCCTATGACATGTACGATGCCCTGGTAGGGATGGCCGAGTCCGTAAAGGTCTATCCCGAAAGCAGCGCAATTCTCTTTGAGGGCTTCCACCTGTTTACGTGAGAGTTCTTCTTTAATGGGAAGGTGCTGGTCAACGGTTGGCACATTGTGATCTGCCGTGGCCACAATTTGTTTTGGCCGGAACACCTGCAGGCCCCTGTTGGAAAGCCCTTTAAATGCCTGCGGAGATGTTACTTCGTGGATCAGGTGTTTGTCGATATATAACACTGAAGGGCCTCCTTCTATGGAGGTCACCAGGTGTGTGTGCCAGATCTTTTCAAATAGTGTTGTACCCATTGTAATTGATTCGTCCATTTTAGTTAAAAAGGCGTGGCTCGACGCCACGCCACCAAAGCTGGAACATGAGAAAAAACTTTATCAAATTGATACACTGACTTCTTTATACTTTTTGATCAGCGCAAGCAGGTCGTTGTCGTTCACCTCTTTGTTTTCATCAGCCACCTTCAGGAACCAATCATAAAGGACATCCACATCGTTCCTGGAAAATTCCTCCCCGAGATTCCGAAAGCGATAGGCCAGTGCGGACCTGCCGCTTCTTGCCGTAAGGATGATCTTGGAGCTGTCTGCCCCAACATCCACCGGGTTGATGATCTCATAGGTCTGTGCATCTTTCAAAAATCCATCCTGGTGGATACCCGATGAATGGGAAAATGCGTTGGCGCCAACGATGGCTTTATTGGGCTGAACCGGCATGCGCATGGTGTCTGACACCAGTTTGCTGACCGGGTTAAGCAGCTGTGATTTGATATTGGTGTATAAACCGATATCATGGTGTTGTTTGATCACCATCACCACTTCTTCGAGCGATGTATTTCCCGCCCTTTCTCCCAGCCCGTTGATGGTGCACTCGATCTGCCTTGCTCCTGCCATGGCGCCTGCAATGGAATTGGCGGTAGCCAGGCCAAGATCGTTATGGCAGTGGCAGGACAGTATGGCTTTGTCGATATTGGGCACATGATTCAGCAGGTAGGCCATCTTGCCACCGTATTGATGGGGCAGGCAATAGCCGGTGGTATCCGGGATGTTCACGGTGCTTGCTCCGGCTTTGATCACGGCTTCCACCACGCGGGCCAGGAATTCGTTATCTGTCCGCCCTGCATCTTCCGCATAGAATTCCACATTGTCTGTGAAGTTCCGGGCCCATTTCACGCACTGGATGGCGCGTTCCAGGATATCTTCCCGTGTGCTGTTGAATTTAGCCTTGATATGGAGATCGGAGGTGCCTATGCCGGTATGGATACGCGGGCGGGCGGCCTGTTTGAGGGCAGCCCCTGCCGCTTCAATGTCTTTTTGGACGGCCCGGCTCAGTCCGCAGACCTGGGCCTCCTTGATCACTTTGGAGATCTCAGCCACGGCCTCAAAATCGCCAGGACTGGAAATGGGAAAGCCTGCTTCAATGATGTCAACGCCTAATTCCTCGAGGGCAAGCGCGATCTCGATCTTTTCCTTCGTATTCAGCTTGCACCCCGGAACCTGTTCACCGTCCCTTAATGTGGTATCGAAAATATATATCCTGTCTGAAGCCATAGCATTGTTGAGTCGTAAAAAATAGGGCTGTTCATTTCAATTTCCCCGAAGGTTTGAACAAAAACAGCCCTGCTATCACGAATTTAAACTGCCGTTACCGGAATTTAAAGTCAATTTGAGTTGTATTTTACGCCTGCGAAATTCTTTAATATTGTCGTAATATATTGATTTACAAGGGATTTAAAGGAGATCATGTACGATGCCCAACCGATCGAAAGATGAATTGTTCCAGCTGGTGAAAACCCTCGAGAAGGCCGAAAAACGGAATTTCAAGTTGTTTGTGAAGAGGAATTCTTCGTCGGACGACCTGAAAATCATACAGTTATTCGATGCCCTCGACAAAATGGAGCAGTATGATGAGGAGGGTTTATTAAAGAAGAACAAGGCCATCCGGAAGCAGCAGTTATCCAACCTGAAAGCCCATTTATACCGCCAGATCCTGGCCAGCCTGAGGATCATCAGGGACGATGAGAACATCGATATCCAGCTTCATGAGCAGATGGACCATGCCCGGATCCTGTACAACAAGGGGCTTTATGGCCAGAGCCTGAAGATCCTCCAGCGGATCAAGGAGATGGCCAAGACCCATAACCAGATCACTTTCTGGCTGCAGGCACTGTTTTTTGAGAAAAAGATAGAGTCCCTGCACATAACGCGGAGTTTTGAGAACCGGGCCGAGCAACTGGCGAAGGAAGTGAATGAGTTGGACGACCGGCTGGTGATGGTGGGGAAGTTGTCCAACCTGGCCCTGCAGCTTTATGGTTGGTATATTCGAATGGGTCATGCCCGGGATAAGAAAGACGAGGAAGCGGTAAAGGCCTTTTTTGAGAATCACTTGCCGGCCGGCGCAAATCATTATACTGGGTTTTATGAGAAGATGTACCTGGCCCAGAGCTATGCCTGGTATGGGTTCATTTTGCAGGATTTCCTCATGTATTATAAAAACTGCCAGCGTTGGGTTGACCTTTTTGAGAAGGAGCCCTTTATGAAGCGGGTGGAATCACAGCAGTACATCAAGGGCATGCATAACCTGTTGAATGCGCATTTCATGTTGCAGAATGTGGCGAAGTTCAACGAGGTCCTGCACGATTTTGAGAATTTTTACCGGTCTAAAGAAGCCAACAGCAACGACAATAATCGGGTGCAGACTTTTGTGTATCTGTACATCGCAAAGATCAATAAGCATTTTATGGATGGCAGTTTCTCGCAGGGCCTGAAACTGGTTCCGCATATCGAGGAGAAACTGGAAGCGCATGAGTTGCTGCTTGACCGTCACCGGATCCTCGTGTTTTATTACAAGATCGCGTGTATGTATTTTGGCGCCGGGCATTTTGACAAGGCCATTGAGTACCTGAATCGGATCATCAATTGGAAAGTTGATTTGCGCACTGACCTCCAGTGTTATGCGCGGCTACTTCATCTCATTGCGCATTATGAACTCGGAAATTTCGAGATACTCGAATATTTGATCAAATCAGTCTACCGCTTCATGGCGAAAATGCAGAACCTGAGTGTGGTGGAGAAGGAGATCTTTAAGTTTCTGCAACAGGCATTCAGGATGAACCGGACGCAGATCCGCCGCGGGCTTGAGCAACTTCGTGCTAAGTTGGCCCGATACGAAGCCAATCCGCTGGAGAGCCGTTCTTTCATGTACCTCGACTTCATTTCCTGGCTGGACAGCAAGATCGAGAATGTGCCGGTGCAGGAGGTTATTCGCCGGAAGGCGGAGGAGAGGGGGAAGCGAGGATAAATGTGAATAATGTGGCAAGATCTATAAGTTTGAAATATTTAGATGTTTGATTTATTCGGAGCGGTGTCTATTTTGTAGGCCAAAATAGACGCATATGAGATTTTTTTTCTGCTTTATATTCCTCTTATTTGCAATGACCTCCGCTGCGCAGAAGTCCGTTCCGCTAAGCCAGATTGTAAAGGAAGTTGACTTAGTGATTAATGAGATTAATTTGATTGATAGTTCTGCAGGTTTACCGAAGCCTAAGAAGCTGACAATTACTTTTGAGTCGGAAATATCAAGGGAAATTGAAGGCGGACTAAAGATCCTTTTTTTTAAGGCTGGTGGGAAGAAATCGGTTTCCAGATCTAGTGAAACTACATTTAACTATGATGTTGTTCCCATAAAGGGGTTTGATGCGACATTAACTCAAAGTCTTTCTCTTGCCATCAGGGATGCGTATAGGGAAGTGCTTAAACATAATTCAGAAACGTTGACACTTTCCGGGTTTACAGTCAAAGTGGGTTTCACATTGGAAAAATCGAAAGGTATTGAAGGCGAGTACGAGTTCTCGCCTGTTACTCCATCTTTAAGTAAAACCTGGACAAAGAAGGCCGTTCATTCCATTGAAGTGGAATTTTCGAAATAAAGTATCACTCCTTACTTCTTTCGCTTTTATCTGGACTTCTGGCTTGACAAGGGGATGAACCTTGCCGAGAGATCAGGATCTTTCATATCCCTGTCCATAGGAAACATAGGCCGTTTGATCCTTTTATATGGCAAATGTTCGATGTCCTGGTCCACGCCGCCGGGTGTCAGTGCCATGACCCAGCCCTTCTGCATGGCATACCATTCTTCTACCAGGTAGCCAAGCTTCACCACGATGATATCCGTTTTACGGGGGTTTAATCCAAGTTTGGTCAAATCCATTTCATGATGGTAGGGCTTGCGTTTTTGTGTGAGGATCACGTGTATGCTTCCCACGTTTACGACCACTTCCACCTGGGCATCCTTATCACCTTTTACGATCGATTTCACCACACCTTTTACACGCACAGGCGGTGCAAATCGCGCATCCACTTTGGCACCGGCATACCCATCGACCATGCTGCCCACGCCGCCCTTGAGCGCTTGTTCAATGATCTCGGGTGCCGGAAGAGATGCATAGATGAGGGAAGGTCCGGTGCTGTCTTTAAAGGCCGGATGAGCCAGCAACTGGGTGAGGGTCCAGCTGACGTCGCCGGCACCACCTGCTGTTGGGTTATCGCCCATATCGCTGATGAAAAAAGGTCGTTTATCGCTCCTGATGGCCGTGTCTATGCTTTCCTTCCAGGATTTTGTAGGTGCAACGAAATCAAAAGCGAGCCGGGCATCCCAGAAACGGCGGGCCAAATCCTCTGCGGCTTTTTTCACCTGATCTTTATCGTCGCCATAGGTCATCACCACACCATGGTTCCGGGGTTCATCGGCCCATGCATATCCGATCCAGATAGCGGCATCGGTCACGCCGGGTTGTTTGGATGCCGGATCAACGGCGGCGTAGAGTGTTTTACCGGGTTCGATGCGCGTACTTGTTTTTTCACCAGGCAGCAGGATGGGTACGGGTATCCATGCTTTGTAGGCGGGCTTTCCTTTCCCGGTTTCGATGCGTTGCAGGAGGTTTTCGATCGCGCGTTTTTTGGTTATGTACCGATCCTCATGCGGTGCCATCCGAAAGCAGGTAATGAGGTCTGTGTTTTCCGCCAGTGTTTCGGTCACATTGCCATGCAGGTCCATCGATGTAGACACGATGGTATTGTATCCGATCGCAGCACGGATTCTTTTGATCATATCGCCTTCCGGATCATCCAGGCCTTCCACGCTCATGGCGCCATGGATATCAAAGTACAGGCCATCGTAAGGCGCGTTTTTCTTCAGCGAATCGATCATCTTACCCATCATGGATTCATAGGCGGCCCTGGTGACCATTCCCCCGGGGATCGCATATCCAACTACGGTAGGAATCCAGTGGGCCCGTTTCAGCAGGGGTGAATCCGCTTTGAAAAAAGGATAGTACGACAAACCCTCCGGTCCATATTTCAGGTGGAAGGCAGACTCTTCAGACCGTGCCGGGGAGAACGTGCTGGACTCGATGGCCAGCCCCGCGATGGCGATGCGCGGCAGCGATTTCTCTTTGGTTTGGCAGGCGAATAATCCGAAGAGGCAAAAACAGGCAAGGACCAAAACAGATAATTGTTTCACTATAGAGAAGTTTAATGATGGTATTTTTTGCGAGCCTAAGAACTGCATAGCTCATGGGAAGATATTAATTTATTCCCCAATTGATTCAGGCTATTCAAAAGATAGATGCATATACCCGCCTTCTTTGGGAAACCGTTTTGAGCTGTTGTACGCTGCCGTCCAGAGATAAAGCATTAAGAAAACTAATGTTGCGAAAAATTATCCATCATGGGCAACAGCATAGGCTTTAGAATTCTTTTACTGGTTCAGGCCATAGGCGTTTTTATGTATACCTGGTTTGCATTTCAGGCGGAAGGGCCGAACCTCTTTAGCGTATTCCTGAATAATCTTCAGTCATTAACCTGGACTGGTCAGTTCAATTTGGATTTTTCCTGTTATTTAACCATTTCCGGACTTTGGATCATGTGGAGGAACAAGTTCAATGGAGTGTCTATCCTTCTTGGATTAGCTGCCATGGTTTTAGGGATCGTTTTTTTCGCACCGTATCTGCTTTGGCTCATAAATAGGGAACATGGAGACTTTAATCGGGTTCTGGTGGGTGACAGATAAGCACCAACTGTAGTAATATTGCAGAAAAGGGGTATGGCAAAAGACGGCAAGGAGGTATGGGTTTTAGGAGGGTATGAAGTTTTTGCTCTGTCAGGACCGGCCGGACTTAAGATAGAACCCCTTTCGAGGAAGGTGGGAATCGGCAAGTCTTCCTTTTATCATCACTTTGCGGACCAGGAAAGTTTTGTGGATCAGTTGCTGAAATATCATATTGGTCAATCACATATCATTGCAGTTAAGGAGCGAAATGCTTTAAACGTAGATCCGGATTTGATACATGTCCTTGTAGAACACAAGATGGATTTGCTCTTTAACAGGCAATTGAGAATCAATCAAAACATACAGCCATTTGCTGATTGCCTTGGTAAGTCGAATAAAATAGTAGGTGACGCTTTTGTAACCGTTTGGGCCAGGGACCTAAGCCAGCCACTCAGTCAGAAACAAATGGAGAGCGTCTTTGCCCTGGCGTTGGAAAACTTCTTTCTACAGATCAACGCGGATAACCTCTGCTACGAGTGGTTGGCCACTTATTTTTACAAACTGAAAGAGATCACAAGGAATCTTGTGTAGGTATCGTTGGGCAGCAGCGCCTGCCATGCCGGGGTGCTGACCAGGAAAACGTAAATTAGCCCCATTTTTCTGCTATCAATTGCTTTAGTATCGCGGAGGACATCAAGTCCCGTTCAAATAATTTTATTCATTTTGAGAATAAAATTTAACAGTATTTTTAACCCAAGAAAGGTACTTATAGTAAGTTTTTACCATGTTTTCAATTTATTCAGGCGTGATATTGAAAACCATGAAGTATGGAAAGATTAAATGGAAGCAGGTATTTAGTTTAATCAGTAGCATCAGTCTGGTATTGATAGAGACATTTCCAGAAATGAGACAAAAAGAGGCGCATCGAGGCATTAGGTGTCCGGAGTAGGATAGTATATTTTTCAACTCTAATATTGTTAACAATGAGTATAAACATGAGCAGAAAAAATCAGTCTTTAATTGTACTTGTTGGCCTGGTGCTTGCAAGTTGTGGTGGGGGAAGTACCAATACTCCATCAGGTAAAGATTCCGTGGAAGCAACTGCGACAACTACAACGGAAACTCCCAGCCAGGTTCCCGAATCAAAATTCCCTGACAAGGTCTTATGGGGTGACACCCACCTGCATACTTCATGGTCTGCGGATGCCGGTTCGGCCGGAACCACAGTGGGGCCGGAAGACGCGGTACGCTTTGCCATGGGCGAAGCCATAAAGAGCAATACCGGGCAAGTGGCTAAAATACAACGCCCATTAGATTGGTTTTGTGTAACAGATCATTCGGATGCCATGGGTCTGATTACCGGTATTATTGGTGGTGATCCTGAGCTGATGAAAGATCCCATCATCAAACGATGGCACGATGACATTAACTCAGGCGATCAGAAAAGAGCCAGTGCAGCAAGTATGGATATGATCCAAAGACAGTCAACGAAGACTTTGCCCGCAGCAGCCATGGATCCCAAATATGCACAATCTGTATGGGAGAAGAGTAACGCCATCATGGAGAAATATTACAAACCTGGCAGTTTCACCACATTCATTGCTTACGAATGGACGAGCAACTATAATGGTGGAAATAACCTGCATCGAAATGTTATTTACAGGGGTAATGCTAAAGAAGCAAATCAGGTGACACCCTATACCACTTTTCAGTCGGATGATCCTGAAACTCTTTGGAAATGGATGGACGCCTATGAAAAGAAAACGGGTGGTAAAGTACTGGCGATTCCACACAACGGCAATCTTAGCAACGGCCTTATGTTTGCGCAAACCACATTATCGGGCAAACCGCTCACAAAAGAATATGCATTAGAGAGGCAAAAATGGGAAGTGTTGTATGAAGTAACCCAGGTAAAAGGTACAAGTGAAACGCACCCTTCCTTGTCTCCTACGGATGAGTTTTCCAATTTTGAGATTTGGGACAGGGGCAACCTGATTCTCCAACCTAAGAAACCGGGAGACTTCAAGGCTGAGTATATCCGGGAAGGATTGAAAAGCGGCTTGAAATTAGAACAGCAGTTAGGCGTAAACCCCTACAAATATGGTATGGCCGGTGGCACAGATGATCATACTGGCATAGCCTCATCAGAAGAAGATAATTTCTTTGGCAAGTTTAAAGCTTCAGAATCCCGCAAAGACAGGTGGAGTGAAAATGCGATGAACTTTGATGGTCGTGTTGTTAAGGGATGGGAACTTGGCGCAGCCGGTTGGACAGGCGTGTGGGCTACGGCCAATACCCGTGAAGCCATTTGGGATGCCATGAAACGTAAGGAAACCTATGCTTCAACAGGCCCTCGTATGACCGTACGATTTTTTGGTGGCTATGAGTATTCAACTGCTGATATGGGCAATCCTAATTGGGCAGAAGCTGCTTATGGTAAAGGTGTACCGATGGGTGGTGATCTTGCTATTGCACCGGCCGGTAAAGCACCAAGCTTTTTAGTAATGGCTGCCAAAGACCCTATGGGTGCCAACCTCGACAGGGTGCAAATCATCAAAGGCTGGGTAGATGCCAAAGGAAACAAACAGGAAAAAGTGTATGAGGTAGTTTGGGGTGATGCTGATAAAAGAAAGCTTAATGCCAAAGGAAAATTACCTGCTGTAGGCAATACCGTTAACCTGGAAACTGCGACAGTAGATAACAGCATTGGTGATCCGGAATTAAGCACTGTTTGGACAGATCCTGATTTTAATGCGGCCTTGCCGGCATTTTATTATGTAAGGGTTTTGGAAATTCCCACCCCGCGCTGGACTGCATTTGATGCAGTAAAGTATAAAATAAAAATGAGTAAAGACGTACCAATGACTTTACAGGAAAGGGCATATACATCGCCCATTTGGTACACACCCAAAAAGTAGATTTTTGAGATCAATATTTAGAAGAATCATCAGGCAGCCTTTATTTCATTTTCTGATGATTGGCGCAGGCATTTTTGCTTTGTATTATGCCATAAACCCGGTAAGTGATGAAAAACAGACGATTGTTATTGATGATGAAATGGTAAGCAGAATCGGCAGCCTGTTCCAGAAGCAATGGGGCAGGCTACCGACAGACGCTGAGTGGACGAGTTTACTTGATAATGAAATCAGAGAAGAGGTGTATTATCGGCAGGCTTTGAAGATGAACCTGGATCACAATGATGAACTCATTCGCAGAAGAATGAATCAAAAGCTTGATTTTATCAGCAGTGATCTTGCACAGATGAAAGCGCCTGCTGATACGGCGTTGCAAGGCTATTACTTAAAACACAAAGACAAGTATTTACAACAGGCCAGCTTCTCATTTTCCCATATTTATTTTAATGCAGATAAAAGGCCTCATGCAAAAGCAGATGCAGTAGCATTGCTCTCTTCTTTACCTCCAACAGATAGCAACTTATCTGAACTTACAAAACTGGGAGATGCTTTTGCTTTTGCCTATCATACCGACAATGCTCCAGCAAAAGAAATTGATGCCCAAATGGGAGAAGGTTTTTCAGCAGAACTGGCAAAACTTCCTGTGGGTAAATGGAGCGGCCCCATTCTATCTGGTTTTGGCGCTCACCTTGTTTTTATTAATGCAGTAAAACCTCCAACTGAAGCACCTTTTGCATCCATCAAAGAACAATTGTTAAACGATTACCGCTACGATTATCAGCAGCAGTTTAACCAGAACGTGTATGATGACTTTAAGAAGCAATACACCATCAAACTAAACATTTCAAATACAAAACTGCAACAACGACTGGCTGGTAATTTAAAGGAGAAGAATGTTCCTTAAAGTTTTCTATAGGTGCCTTTTTCTGATAGGACTGTTTTCCGCAACAGCAGTTCCTGTACTTGCACATGAGGTGAGGCCGGCATTGCTGCAGATAAAACAGGTGAGTAGTAACACTTATGAGGTGTTGTGGAAAATTCCGAGAAGGGATGATATGCTGCCGGTGATCAACCCGGTGTTCCCATCATGGTTTGTCATTCACAAAAAAGACAATGGGGTAGAAGCAGGGTCGGGTGCTTTATTCAATATGCAAGCCATTTCATCAAAAGACATTCATGGCATGCCCATCAGTGTGAGTGGCTTACAGGAATCACTGATTGATGTATTGGTATATGTTGAATTCAGCAATGGAGAGAAGTATTCGATGCTGTTGCAGCCCGCAAAAGCAACCACTACTATTCCGTATGAAACATCTTATGCCGGTACCATTCGAACTTATTTTAAATTAGGGATAGAGCATATTTTATTTGGATTTGATCATTTGCTTTTTGTATTGGCTTTGCTATTGCTTACCCAGGGTACACGAAAGTTAATTGCAACTGTTACAGCTTTTACGCTGGCGCACAGCATCACTTTATCCTTGTCAGTATTGGGTTTTGTAGGATTGCCCGCCCCACCCGTAGAAGCCGTCATTGCATTGAGTATATTATTTCTTTGTGTCGAACTCGTCAATCACTATCAGGGAAAACAGGTATTGAGTGCTACAAGTCCATGGATTGTGGCGTTTGTATTTGGGCTATTACATGGCTTTGGTTTTGCCGGTGCTTTGGCAAATATTGGACTACCGCAGAAAGGTGTTCCGCTGGCACTTGCTTTTTTCAATATAGGTGTAGAAGCAGGACAATTATTATTTATCGGGGCAGTGTTACTGCTGATTGCTGGTTTTAAAAAGCTGCCGTTTACCAACCGTTTCCGGCAACCATACCTCGTGCCTTATGCCATTGGAAGTGTAGCGGCTTTTTGGGTGATTGAAAGAGTTTATGCAATGCTTAACTTTAATTAATAAATTATGATAATCACCAGACATGGTCTTGCTAAAACCCGGAGCTCAGCACACCACCAATTTTTATTTATGACCGTACTGCCATAAATCTGTTTGAAGGAAAAAGGTGAGGCAATTTCCGGCAGACCAATTCAAGGTTGTCCCGCACTGCGACAAGCCCTAACCGTTGTCTGCAAGCCAAGAAAGATCCCGTGGAAAAATCATGGTCATTATCATAAATAAATAGAAAGTAAAATGCTATTTTGAAAGAAATTGTATAAGTTGGTATTCACAACAAAAAGCCAGTTAAAACGAAAATGCGCAACATACTTAAGCTGCTGATGCTTTGTGCTTTCATTAAGCTAACTGGTACAGCAAATGCTCAAAAAGTATTGCCAGTTCCCCAGGAACCTTTCAAAGGCAAAGTTGCCATTTCGCCAAAGGAGTCAGTAAAAGACTTCCCTAATGAACCCAAAGCTCCTAAAGGCGCCCCTAATGTATTATTGGTTTTATTGGATGATGTGGGCTTTGGTGCCAGTAGCACCTTCGGAGGGCCCGTAAATACGCCAACATTGCAGCGATTGGCGGATAATGGTGTAAAATACAATCGATTTCATACAACCGCAGTTTGCAGCCCAACCCGGGCAGCCCTGCTAACCGGAAAAAACTCTCACCAGGTTCATTCAGGAGTGGTTACAGAAATGGCCAACGGATTTCCCGGATATAGTTCATTAATTGGCAAGGAGAATGCTACTGTTGCAGAAATTTTAAAGCAAAATGGTTATAACACGGCATGGATAGGTAAGAACCATAATGTGCCCGATTGGCATTCAAGTACTGCCGGACCTTTTGATATTTGGCCAACCGGATTGGGTTTTGAGAAATTTTATGGATTCATCGGAGGAGAAGCCAATCAGTTCCGTCCTTTGTTATTCGATGGCATTACGCCCATCGAGCCATATCAGGGAAAGCCCGATTATAATCTTGATTATGATATTGCTGATCAGGCCAGCAACTGGATAAAAATGCAGAAAGCATCCGCCCCTGATAAGCCTTTCTTCTGCTATTATGCGCCAGGTGCAACCCATGCGCCCCATCATGCCACCAAAGAATGGATAGCCAGGCAGAAAGGGAAATATGATATGGGTTGGGATAAATTACGTGAGATGACTTTTGAGCGTCAGAAGAAAATGGGGATTATTCCGCCAGATGCCAAGTTGACTCCCCGCGATAAATCATTGCCATCATGGGATAGTATGGATCCGAAGTACAAGGAAATGTATTCGTATATGATGGAGATCTATACTGCTTATTTGCAACAAGCCGATTATAATGTCGGACGTGTATTACAAGCTATAGAAGATATGGGGCAACTTGACAATACGTTGGTGATTTACATAGTTGGGGATAATGGAGCAGCCAGTGAAGGTGGGGTACATGGAAAATACAATGACCTCACTATTCTGAGTATGATTGACGAAAAACCAGATGCCATTCTTGCCCATCAGGCTGAATTGGGAACCTGGAAAGCTAATAACAGTGTGCCTGCCGGATGGGGCTGGGCGATGAATACACCGTTTCAGTGGGTGAAACAGATTGCCAGCCATTTTGGTGGCACCAGAAACGCGATGGTGGTTTCGTGGCCAAAAGGCATCAAGGCCAGGGGAGAGATGAGAACTCAGTTCCACCATGTGATCGATGTCGTACCTACCATCCTGGATGCTGCCGGAATAGAACAGCCTGCTATTGTAAATGGTGTGGCACAGAAACCAATGTCAGGCATCAGCATGACATACACGTTTGATAGTGTTAAAGCTGCAGATCGCAGGACTACGCAGTATTTTGAAATTTTTGGTAATGCAGGTCTCTATCATGAAGGTTGGATGGCGAACACAAAGGTATTTGTAGATCCCTGGAGTGGAAAGTCCGTTGAAGTGGATTGGATGAAAGATGTAAAATGGGAATTGTATAATATCGACAAAGATTTTTCACAATCCGAAGATCTGGCCGCTCTATATCCCGAAAAGTTAGCTGAAATGAAGAACCTGTTTTTTGCGGAAGCGGCTAAAAATGATGCTCTACCCATTGATAATTCAAAAGCCGCCCGTTTCGCTACCGAAAACCGCCCCAGCTTAACCCGTGGCCGTACTTCTTTTACTTATTTTCAGGGAATGAAACGCATACCGGAGGGTGCCGCTCCTGAAATAAAGAATATTTCCTGGTCACTGACTGCTGAACTGGATCTGAAAGATGCAGCCACCAGTGGCGTGATCGCAACACAAGGAGGATTGTTTGGTGGTTATGCCTTGTACATGGATAAGGGCAAGCCGGTATTCTGTTACAACCATGCCGGTCAGAAAGAATATTTTACCCAATCCGGCACCCCAATTAAGGCCGGTAAGCATAAGCTGGTTATGGACTTTATTTATGATGGTGGGGGCATGGGCAAGGGAGGAAACGTAACATTGACCCTTGATGGAAAAGAAATTGCTAAAGGGCGTGTAGATGCAACAGTGCCTATTCGTTTTTCTACCGAGGAGACCTTTGACATAGGGGAAGATGTATCTACGCCGGTAACATTAAAGTATGATGTGCCGTTTAAGTTTACCGGAAAAATTGAGAAGGTTGTTATCGGGTATAAGTAGTTTTTTGGTATTGAAAGCACTGTGCATAACATCGTTTTGGCAATCGTAGTGCAGGCAATTGTGAGCGCAACAAGTCTGATTCTATTGGGCATTTGGTCAAATGTGGAGCTGGCGTTTTTCAAGTGAACAGTCTTGATACGTATAAGAAATATAAGATGTTGCCAAGCTTTTTTACCAACCACATGTTCTATTGGGGCGATGTGCATATTACCAATTTGGGTAAGGGAAGAGCAAGTTTTCTCAGCCCTATGAAGTCGGCCATGGATATGAGTGTTATTGCTATCAACCATACCTATGGCAGTGTAATGCCAATGAGTCGGTTGTCTTTATTGTGGACTTCGGTAAACCGACTTTCCCGCAATAATGTAGTAGTGGGCGAGGCACAACGAATTGATGCTTATCGCGGGTTAAAGGCACTCACCATCAACGGCGCTTATCAGTATTTCGAAGAAAATACTAAAGGCAGTTTGAAAGCCGGCAAACTGGTTGATTTGGTAATCCTCGATAGGAGCGCGCTTAAGGTTGATCCAATGATCTCGAATGATATCAAAGTGGCAGAAACCATAAAAGAAGGGAAGTCTATTTTAAAAATAAAAACTATAATTTATGAAGTTAAGAACAGTCTATCTTATATGGGGTGTTGCTTTGGCCTTTGCCGCTTGCAACAATGCAACTCAAACCACTGTTGCAACCAATGATTCTGCCAAAGCTACCATGTACTACGGGGGCGACATTATTACTATGGAGGGTGATTCCGCTGTGTATGCTGAGGCAGTAGTAGAAAAAGATGGTAAAATTTTTTTTGTAGGCGACAAGGCATCAGCTTTAAGCAAAGCAGGGAGTAAAGCTGTTCAGATTGATTTGGCCGGCAAAACACTGCTTCCTGGTTTTATTGATACACATGGCCACATGGTTTATTTCGGGAAAAACCTGATGGATCAATCCTTGACTGGTGTAAAAGATATTCCGGAAATCATTCAACGCATGCAATCGCATATTGCTCAGGTTCCCGGTGACGGATGGATAGTGGGTATGGGGTATGCTCCGCTGAAAATGAAAGAGCAACGGCATCCAACTGCTGATGAGTTAGATAAAGTCTCCATGGACAGGCCCGTTCTGATCGTTCATTCTTCGGGGCATGGGGGCTCGATGAACCATGCACTGATGAAACTTTTGCATATTGATGAGAAAACAGTTGATCCTGCCGGCGGAGAGTACATTAGAGAAAAAGGCAGTAAGATGCCTGCAGGACCTATGGAAGAAACTGCGCTTATTGATGTAAGAAACCAACGCCCCGCATTTACCGGAGAAGCTGCCGATAAAGTAATTGAAGAAGCCAGCAAGATTTGGGCAAGTAATGGTCAAACCACCGCTATGGAATGCGGATTGGGATTAGGGGCAGACGATATTTCTATTGTTGAAAATGCCATTGAAAAGAAAATATTGCCGATAGATTTGGTGGTTTTTTCTAAAGAATCTGCTACAGATGATGTAGTGAATGCAGCGTACGGAGTAAGCGAATCATATGCACCTAAGTCAACTGGTAATGCAACCAAATTACTAAGCAACCGTGTAGATTTAGACAAGCGATACATTAATAGGGTAAGATTGGGGGGCATTAAATTTTGGTTAGATGGAAATCCGGTATTGGCTTGGATGTCGGAAGCGTACGCCACTCCACCGCCCGGTAGAAAGCCCGGCTTTAAAGCCTATGGACAAATTCCGGATTCATTAATTTTTTCATTTTTTGATAAGTATTGGAAAACCAATCTGCAAATCAATATGCATGTGATGGGCGATGAGGCTATCGAGCAGGCATTGAGAGCAATTGAAGCAGCCGTTAAAAAACATGGCATGAGTGACCACAGACCAGTTTTTGTACATTGTGGCTATGCAAGGCCCGATCAGATTGCCAGAATGAAAGCCGTGGGTGGAATCCCTTCTTTCTTATCTATTGCCCTATATGCACAGGGGGATGAAGTAGAAAAATTATGGGGAGCGAAACGTGCTTCCAATGGGATGGCAATGCAGTCTATGCTAAAAGCCGGTGTTCCTTTCACGCTTTCTCATGATGCGCCCATTACTCCCCCTATGATTATGCCACTGATATCTGCAGCGGTAAATAGAGTAACCAGCTCCGGAAAAATATTAGGTGCCGATCAGCGAGTTTCTCCATATCAGGCACTGCAAGCGGTTACATCAGTCGCCGCTTATCAAATTAAGGAAGAAAAAAGCAAAGGAACCCTTCAAGTTGGTAAGGTAGCCGATTTTGTAATGCTTGATCAAAACCCTCTGAAAGTGGCTCCGGCTGCACTTGCAGATATTAAAGTGGTTGAAACCATCAAAGAAGGAAAGTCGATATTTAAGCTAAGTTCCCCTTTGGCCTATTCCCCTGTTACCATGAGTGATCATCACCACGAAACCGGCCGTCAAAAGCCGTTAAGTGTCAGCCAACAAAATATAATGGCCAGGCTCTTGCAAAGTGCCCAATAACTGGTCAGATATGTTATGTAATAA
>JBBAJN010000017.1:0-36666 GCA_040404045.1 Chitinophagaceae bacterium | reverse complement strand
CCCGCACATTTTATAACGGATACTGTTGAGGCCCTGGAACAGAAGAGCGGAAATAAAAAAGTCATCATGGCGCTCAGTGGGGGAGTTGATTCCACCGTAGCTGCTACGCTGATCAGCAGGGCCATCGGCGATAAGCTGTTCGGCATTGTTGTGGACAGCGGCGTGCTCAGAAAAAATGAATTTGAGCAGGTACTGGAGACTTACAAACTGCTCAACCTGAATGTTAAAGGCGTTGACGCTAAAGATCATTTCTACACAAAGTTGGCGGGAAAGGTGGCGCCTGAGGAAAAAAGAAAGGCGATTGGTTCCACTTTCATAGAAGTTTTTGATAAAGAGGCACACCTGTTGCAGGGTATAGAGATGCTGGGACAAGGGACCATCTATCCAGATGTCATTGAAAGCGTATCGGTACACGGACCTTCGGTCACCATAAAATCCCATCATAATGTAGGTGGCCTGCCGGAAACCATGAAAATGGAACTGGTAGAACCGCTGAGGAGCCTTTTCAAAGACGAAGTTCGCCGCGTAGGCCTGGAACTGGGCATACCGGGCGAGCTGCTCTTCAGGCATCCCTTCCCGGGTCCCGGACTCGCGATCAGGATCCTGGGCGAGATCACGGAAGAGAAAGTGAAACTGCTGCAGGATGCGGACGACATTTACATTAGCGCGCTGAAAAGCCATGGTTTGTACGATAGTGTTTGGCAGGCAGGGGCCATTCTGCTGCCTGTCAAAAGCGTGGGCGTAATGGGTGATGAAAGGACTTATGAGTTTACCCTTGCCCTCCGTGCCGTTACATCGGTAGATGGCATGACGGCCGACTGGGCCCACCTTCCCTATGAATTCCTTGCCCATGTATCCAACGAGATCATCAACAGGGTCAGGGGTATTAACCGGGTGGTGTATGATATCAGCAGCAAACCCCCTGCTACCATCGAGTGGGAATAAAATGAAAGTTATGAAGCTGACCAGGATATGTATCGTATTTCTGATCCTTACCGCAGGATATAACGGGCATGCACAAACGAAACAGCTGCAGGTTGGATTATTTGTGCCCCTCTACCTGGATTCAGCATTCGATGCAACCGATGCTTACCGATATGGCAAAACTTTTCCAAAACAATCCATACCAGGGCTTGAGTTCTACCTCGGCGCAACCTATGCCCTTGACTCGATGGCCAGGGAAGGACAAAGCCTGCGCGTACATGTTTTTGACACCCGCAGCCAGTCGGGCAATATATCGCTGATCTCAGGCAGGCCGGTGATTGATTCTCTGGACCTCATGATCGGTTCAGTGTCCGGAACAGAATTCCTTCAACTCGCCGCTCTGGCACAGCAGAAAAAGATTCCATTCCTGAGCGCTACCTACCCCAACGATGGCGGGGTAAAAAACAATCCCTACCTGGTGATCGCAAGTTCAAAACTCAATACCCACCTGCAAACCATCTACAATTACGTGCTGCGTAACCTGGGGACCAGCCGCATCATTTATGTAAGGAGAAAGAACGCGGCGGACGACCGGATCTCGGATGTTTTCAAGACTTTGAACCAGGGGAGCTCCGGGCCCGTCATCAAAATGGAAACTGTTTACCTGAACGACGCCGTAGTACCGGGCGACCTTGTCTCCAGCCTCGACAGCGCAAGACAGAATGTGATCATCGCTGGCAGCGTGGACGAGAATTTTGGCAGAAACCTGGCGGTTGCCGCGCTGGCCCATGCAAAAACGTTTCCGATCACGGTTGTTGGTATGCCTACCTGGGAGGGCATAAAAGACCTGCAGAAATCGGATTTCAAAATACTGCCGATCATATATTCAAACA
This sequence comes from Chitinophagaceae bacterium, assembly GCA_040404045.1. Lineage (GTDB taxonomy): Bacteria > Bacteroidota > Bacteroidia > Chitinophagales > Chitinophagaceae > Pollutibacter. The sequence goes on along the minus strand of JBBAJN010000017.1, from coordinate 34,849 downwards.
GCTTTTTCGATCATGACGATGCATGGAGCAAGTCATTCGAGGAAGCCTATAAAAGAAAATCATTCAGCAGGCCGTCAGATCTCGCTTATAAAGGATTTGAACTGACCTGGTATTTCTCCTGCCTGCTGAAAAAGTACCCCGACAATCTGCTCCAGAATCTGGAAGACAACAGCTGCAACCTGATCACGGACTATGACTTCAAGCCCGTACAGTTCAATAAGAACGCGGCCGGGCCAGATTATTTCGAAAACAAGAGGGTGTTCATGGTCAAGAGGCTTAATGGCGTGACAACACGTGTGAATTAACCCGAAACCAAAAGCTGCTGCAACAACAAACAGAATTCCTGTTTGTTACCATGTTACATGAACATATGCTTTTAGAATTCACAGATAAAGGGATCTATTGCCCCCAGGGTAAGTTCTACATTGACCCTTGGAAACCTGTTGACCGTGCGGTGATCACACACGCCCACAGTGACCATGCCCGTTGGGGCAGCAGGCATTATCTGTGCCACACCCACAGTTTGCCATTGTTGAAACTCCGCCTTGGTGAAAATAGCTACCAGGCCACGGAGTGGGGAGAACGGATTCTGCTCAACGGTGTCTCAGTATCGCTACACCCCGCCGGGCATATCATCGGTTCTTCACAGGTAAGGGTTGAATACAATGGCGAGGTCTGGGTATTCAGCGGAGACTATAAACTCTCCAACGACGGCATCAGCGGTTGCTTTGAGCCACTGCGATGCCACACGTTCATCACCGAGTCCACTTTCGGCCTGCCGATTTACAACTGGAAACCACAGGAGGCCGTGTATGAAGAGATCCGAAACTGGATCAACCACAATAAGGGAAATGGATATTCCTCGGTATTGCTGGCATACAGCCTGGGGAAGGCCCAGCGTGTGTTACAGGCCATCAGGGAAACAGCAGACCGGATCTTTGTGCATGGCGCCATTTGGAACACACACGAAACCCTGGTCCAGGCCGGCTTCAACCTCGGCGAGGTGATCCGCGTACAGCCAGACACCCCAAAGGAATTGTTGAAAGGGGCCGTGGTGATCGCGCCGCCATCAGCGGAAGGATCATCCTGGATGAAGCGTTTCTCCCCATATGCCACAGGCATCTGCAGCGGCTGGATGCAAGTCAGGGGAAATGCAAGGCGAAGGAATGCTGACGCAGGATTTGCATTGAGCGATCATGCGGATTGGAACGAATTACTCACTGCCATCAAAATGACCGGAGCAGAAAACATTTTTGTCACCCATGGATTTCAGGCTGTTTTGAGCAGGTACCTCTCTGAAAAAGGATTAAGGGCGGCAGAAGTAAAAACCGCATACGGGGAAAGTGAAGAAGAAAACCAGGAAACCCCCAATGGCCATGAATGACAATGCATCAACATATGGATTCTCGAAGTTTGCCGGGCTGGTGAAAGTCATAGGAAGCAGTACTAAGACCAACGACAAACTGGAGGCACTGGTATCCTATTTCAGAAACGCCGACCCCCGTGATAAAGTTTGGGTGATCGCCATCTTCAGCGGCAGGCGCCCGAAGCGCACCATCAAGACCGGTCAACTGGTAACATGGTGCCTGGACATCACGGGTATTCCCGAGTGGTTGTTTGCCGAGAGCTACCATACCGTAGGAGATCTGGGTGAAACCCTGGCGCTGCTGATTCCCGCTCCTGCCGAGAAAGGCGCAGACCAATTTTCGCTGCATGGTTGCCTGACCCAGCTGCAGGCGGTGTCCAAAAATGAACAGGCACAGGAACTGTTTGTAAAGAACAGCTGGCTGAAGATGACCATGGATGAACGGTTCGTGTTCAACAAGATCATTACGGGAAATTTCAGGATCGGTGTTTCACAACAGATGATGGTTAATGCGCTGGCCCAGACGCTGCAGGAGTCCCCGTCAGAGATAGCACACCGCATCACCGGAAACTGGGACCCCTTTAACACCATTTTCCAGGACCTTCTGGGCGGGGATGGCAGTGGAACTGACCTGTCGAAACCCTACCCATTTTACCTGGCCTATGCCATGGATGGCGAACCCGCTGCATTGGGGGCTAGGGGTGAATGGCAGGCCGAATGGAAATGGGATGGCATCAGGGGCCAGTTGATCCAGCGGGCTGGAAAACTGTTCGTATGGAGCCGGGGCGAAGAACTGATCACGGCGAAATTCCCGGAATACGCTGTTTTGAAAGACCTCTTGCCAGCAGGCACAGTCCTGGATGGTGAGATCCTTTGCATCTCCAGCCAGGCGAACGGAAACTGGCAGGCCATGCCTTTTGCCTTGCTGCAAACAAGGATCGGCCGAAAAAACATTACAGCAAAACACCTTTCATCATCGCCAGTTGGATTTATCGCTTATGACATCCTGGAATACGGCGGCGAGGACCTTAGAAACCGTCCACTAAGCCGTCGCAGGCAATTGCTTGAGCAGGTAGTCGGAAATGTGGGCCATCCGGTTTTACGCGCCTCGCCCCTGATCATTACAGAACACTGGCTTGACCTGGCGGAACTGAGGCTCACTTCCAGGGAGAACGGCACTGAAGGACTAATGCTGAAGAGATTAGATTCTGCTTACCAATCCGGAAGAAAAAGGGGCGACTGGTACAAATGGAAGATCGACCCGCTCACCATCGACGGGGTCATGATCTATGCACAAAAAGGACATGGACGCAGGAGCAACTTGTTTACCGATTATACTTTTGCCGTGCGGGATGGAGAAAAATTAGTAAGTTTTGCAAAAGCCTATTCGGGGCTGACCGATAAAGAATTCCTGGAAGTGGATGCGTTTGTAAAGTCTAACGCACTGGAAAAGTTCGGGCCGGTCCGAACCGTAAAACCGGAATTGGTGTTTGAAATTGCATTCGAAGGTATTGCGGCAAGCACCAGGCATAAGTCGGGCGTAGCTTTGAGATTCCCGAGGATCAACAGATGGAGAAAAGACAAGCCCGTTTCCGAGATCAACACCGTGGAAGATCTGAAGATAATGCTGGAACGATACGGAAATAAGTCATGAGAAAACTACTACTGATATTGATGTTCCTGACGGGTGTGATCGCATCCGGTATGATGCTTGTTCCGGATCCCGACGAGCCGGTATTCATTCCTCCCAGTCCGCAGCGGATAGGGAATGCAGACAGTGGTTACAAGTTCATTGTGGAAGGTGATTATGTAAACAGCGGACTCCCGGTTTTCTTCTACCGTATGGGATTCCCCGGGGCAAAAGACCACCTCAAAAGAGGAGGCAGGAATGCCGGCATCCGCCACGATTTCAATGTGGTGCAGGCACCTAACGGAGAAGAGATCATTGTGCCAAACTGCCTGCAATGCCATGCACAGGAATTCAACGGCGAACTCATCATGGGACTGGGGAATGCCAATGCTGATTTTACCGGAACAAAAGGCTTCGATTCAAATATCCTGGAAGGCGTTCTGGGTAAATACATGAAGGTGAACAAAAAGAAAGACGAAGCGTCTAAAGAGTTCCTCACGGTCAGCAAAGCCATTTCCACCAAAATTCTCACTCCGGTACGCGGCGTCAATTCGGCCGACAAACTGGCCGCCGTGCTGATCACACACCGGGATAAGAATACACTGGCATGGAACGACACCGCCTCGGTAGAACTGCCGGACGAAGTGATCCCCTCCGATGTACCTGCATGGTGGCTGCTGAAAAAAAAGAACGCGATGTTCTACAATGGTTTTGGCCGCGGCGATTTCGGAACCTTCCTCATGGGTGCCATCCTCCTGACCGTTAACGATACGGCCCACGCCAACAAGGTCAATGAACAGATGGATGATGTGCTCGCTTACCTGAGAAAACTGGAACCACCCAAATATCCGTTTCCGATCGACAGCACAAAGGCTTGGGCAGGAAAACTGATATTCGAAAAAAGATGCAGCAGTTGCCATGGCACCTACGGAAACAATCCCAGCTATCCCAATTACCTGATCCCCCAGCAGGTGATCGGAACTGATTCTCTGCTGAACAAGAGTAACTACCAATATTCAGATATGATCGAATGGTTTAACACCAGTTGGTTTTCCAGGGGAGAAAACGCCGCTAAACTCGTTCCATTCAACGGATACATTGCGCCGCCGCTGGACGGCGTTTGGATCACCGCCCCCTATTTACATAATGGTTCGGTGCCTACCATTGAGGCCCTGCTGGACAGCAGGAAAAGGCCGGTTTACTGGAGCAGGAATTTTTCCAAAACAGAATATGATTACAGCAAACTGGGTTGGAAGTACAAAGAAGAACAAAAGGCCCTCAACAAAAACACCTACAACACCACGCTTCCGGGTTATGGGAATTACGGTCATTATTTTGGTGACAGATTCACTGATCAGGAAAGAACTGCAGTGATCGAATACCTGAAAACCCTGTAAAAGCGATCATTGAAAAAAAATCCCCTTACTAACAGCCCCGGCTACCTGAAGGTAACGGAATGGATGTTGTCCCGCGGCATTCGTCCATTTCCCTTCCAGGAGGAAACCTGGCAGGCTATGCTTGAAAACAGGAGCGGCCTGGTCAATGCGCCTACGGGTTGCGGGAAAACCTTCTCTGTTTTCCTGGGCACCATCATCCGGTTCATCAATGAACATCCCGAAAACTATGACAGCCTCAAAAACAATGGGCTGAAGCTGCTTTGGGTAACCCCTCTTCGTGCGTTGGCCAAGGATATCGGGCGGGCCATGAATGAAGTGATCAGGGAAATGGGACTCCCCCTCCGCGTTGGGATCAGAAACGGGGATACCGAAGTGAGTGAAAGACAGAAACAAAAAAGACAGATGCCGGAGATCCTGATCATCACACCGGAAAGCCTGCACCTGTTGCTTGCACAAAAAAGATATCCCGAATTGTTTGCCCGCCTGCAAACCATAGCTGTGGACGAATGGCATGAACTCCTTGGAAGTAAACGGGGTGTACAAGTGGAACTGGCCATTGCAAGGATCGCCAGCCTGAACCCCGGGGAATTGAATATATGGGGGATCTCTGCCACCATTGGAAATCTGGAACAGGCGAAGGAAGTATTGCTCCACCCCATTCCGAATCCGGGCATTATCATCCGCGCCGATGTGCAGAAAACGATCAGGGTAGAATCCATCTATCCCGACGAGATAGAAAAATTCCCCTGGGCCGGACATCTGGGCATCAAACTCGCCCATAAACTTGTCCCGATCATAGAGAAAAGTGGTACCACGCTCATCTTCATCAACACCAGGGGCATGAGCGAAACCTGGTACCAGACGCTTCTGGATATCGCGCCCCAACTCTCGGGATCTATAGCGCTCCACCACGGCAGTATTGAACAGGAATTGAGGTTGTGGGTGGAAGATGCGCTACACGAGGGAAAACTGAAGGCCGTGGTATGTACGTCCAGCCTTGACCTCGGTGTGGATTTCAGGCCCGTTGAAACCGTGGTACAAGTGGGCTCACCAAAAGGCGTTGCCCGGTTTTTACAACGCGCCGGCCGGAGCGGCCATGGACCCGGTGAGATCAGCCAGATCTATTTCCTTCCCACCCACTCCCTTGAACTGGTTGAAGCCGCAGCCCTGAAGCAGGCGATAGAGGACCAGAACATAGAAAGCCGGGAGCCCATGATACGCTGCTTTGACGTACTCATCCAGTTTCTCGGCACCCTGTCCATCTCGGAGGGATTCAGGGCCGACGAGATTTTACCCGTAGTCAGGTCCACTTACTGTTTTGCGGATATGTCGGATGAAGAATGGCATCAGGCCCTGATGTTCATCACCACCGGCGGAAACGCATTGTATCAGTACGACGAATACAAAAAAGTGGAAATCGACGATGACGGCGTCTACAGAATGCATTCACGCAGGCTCGCAATGAGGCACCGCATGCATATTGGAACCATCGTTTCCGAAGCCATGCTGAAGGTCAAATTCCTCAGCGGTGGCTATGTGGGCGTCATTGAAGAATACTTTATATCCAGGCTGATGCCGGGAGACGTGTTCACCCTCGCTGGCCGGACACTCGAATTCATTATGATCAGGGATATGACGGCGATCGTTAAAAAATCGACGGCAAAAAAATCCATTGTACCGAGCTGGATGGGTGGCCGCATGCCCCTGTCCGCCAAATTGGGAACAGTACTGCGTGCAAAGCTGGATGAAGCCCACCAGTTAACACCCAGAGATGAGGAGATCAGGATCCTGGAGCCGCTGTTCAGTACGCAAATGGAATTGTCGCACGTGCCTCACGCGGATGAATTGCTGATCGAGCAGATCGAAACACGAGACGGGTTCCACCTTTTTGTACATACGTTCGAAGGCCGGCTTGTCAACGAGGCCATGGCAGCGATCCTGGCGTTCAGGATCAGCCGGATCCGGTCCATCACCTTTTCGTTTGCCATGAACGATTACAGTTTTGAACTCCTGAGCGACCAGCCCATACCACTTGACCACTCTAATGTTTATGAACTGTTCTCCCCGGAAAACCTGTTTGCCGACATCCAGAGAAGTGTCAACTCCACCGAAATGGCTAAAAGGAAGTTTCGCGACATATCGGTGATCGGGGGGTTGATCTTCCAGGGATTCCCCGGAGAACAAAAAAAAGCCCGCCACCTGCAGGCCTCGGCATCCCTGTTGTTTCAGGTTTTTTCCTCCTACGAAAAAAACAACTTACTGCTCCGGCAGGCCTACCAGGAGGTATTTGACCAGCAAATGGAAGAAGTCAGGCTGAGAAACATGCTGGAAAGGATCCAGGCATCAAATGTGGTACTTACGTTCCCCAGGCAGCTAACTCCATTTAGCTTTCCCGTCAAAGTGGACAGTATGCGGGAAAACCTTTCTTCCGAAAAGCTGGAAGACCGGGTAAAAAAGATGATCTGACCTCCGCCCGGGCGCCATTACCACAACAGAGTGGGTAAATGATACATCTACCCTTTACTATTTCCATACCTTTGTATAAATTTGCATGAAATTTAACGTACTTCTAACTTTAAATTAACCCTTTCGTTAAACTAAAAAACCAAATATGAAACGAATTCTCGTAGTCCTATTCCTGATGATCAGCCAGTTAACTATTGGCCAAAACATCGTTAAAGATCACTATACCGTAAGTGGCGGCCTTCTTGGCGCGGTCAACTTCAATAAGTTCCGCGTAGTGGACAATAACGTGATCGATTACGTTACGCAAACAGGCTGGGGTGCCGGCGGCTGGGTGAATATCCCACTCGGAAAAAGTTTCTCTTTTGAGCCTCAACTGATGTATAACAAATATGTATACAAAACTACTTCAACCCAGTCTCTGCTCACCAACGGTAACATTGGCTACATTTCTGTGCCTTTGATCCTGAAGTGGCATCTTGGAAAGAATTTTGCCATCACAGCAGGACCTCAGTTCGACTTCACCGGTTCTGTCAAGGACAAGAACAATACCATTGTTAAAGATGACGTTGCCAGCACAAGCATTTCAGTTAATGCCGGTGTTGAATTCTTCCCACATGCCCGCGTGGTTCCTTTCGTTCGTTACATCCATGGCTTCACCAACATGGACGCCAGGGATGCCACTACTGCAACTGCAGAATGGAAGAACCAGAATATCCAGGCTGGTGTTAAATTCCGTTTGTTCGGCAAGCACATATTGCCTGATTCAGACGGCGATGGCATCCTCGACAAAGACGACAAATGCCCTGCTGAAATTGGTGTTGCCCGTTACAACGGCTGCCCTATCCCTGATTCAGATAAAGACGGCATCAACGACGAAGAAGACAAATGTCCCCAGGTTGCAGGTTTGGCTAAATACCAGGGCTGCCCTATCCCCGACACAGATAAAGATGGCGTGAACGATGAGCAGGATAAATGCCCACAGGTTGCGGGCTTAGCCAAATACCAAGGCTGCCCAATTCCTGATTCTGACAAAGACGGTATTAACGACGAAGAAGACAAATGTCCTTCTGTTGCCGGTTTGGCAAAATACCAGGGTTGCCCTATTCCTGATGGCGATGGTGACGGCGTAAATGATGAAGAAGATAAATGCCCTACCATTGCAGGTTTACCTGAGAATGGCGGTTGCCCCACCATCAACTTCAAAGCTGAAAACGTTCAGTTCGTATCTGGCAAATCAGTACTGACCACAGGTGCCAAGACAGAGCTGAATAAACTGGTGAAGATCTTGAACGAAGACTATCCGGATGTGAAAGTGACCATCTCCGGCCATACTGACAATACAGGTAAGGCAGAAACCAATCAGAAGCTTTCCGTAAGCCGCGCTGAAGCCGTTAAAACATACCTTGTTGGCAAGAAAGTGAGCGCCGACAGGCTGGCTGCCGAAGGATTTGGCGCCGATCAGCCGATCGCTGACAACACAACTACGGCCGGCAAAGCCAAGAACAGGCGTGTTGAGTTCAGGGTTAGCCAATAATTTCAAATCACGCTATACAGAAAAGGTTGCTCCTCCCGGAGCAACCTTTTTTTATTCCCTGAAAAGGCAGGTATTCAATCACTCCTTAACGTCCCCATAAATTCAGGTTGAACTATATTTACATCCAATACCCACCTATACATGGCTGAAATATTAAGCGAGATCAGTGAATTCTACAAAAGCTGGAAAAAACAGGAACCGGATGAGGTGATCACCCTTAAACAGGCAGGCAGCAACAGGATGTATTTTCGCCTGAAATCGGGAAGACAGTCCCTCATAGTCACCTACAATCCCGGCAATGTGCCGGAGAACAATGCTTTTGTTCAGTTCAGCCGGCATTTCTACAGCAAACAACTGCCCGTTCCCCAGATCCTCTATGCCGATCAGGAACTGAAACAGTATATTCAATCTGACCTCGGTGATGTTTCGTTATATGACATCATGATGAAAGAGGGCTTCAGTGAACATGTATTCGAACTTTATAAGAAAACCTGTCACCAGCTGGCCAAGCTCCAGATCGAAGGTGGCAAGAACCTTGACTACAGCAACTGCATCGCTACTAAGTCATTCGACAAGCAAGCCATTTATTCCGACCTGCTTTATTTCCTCTACTATTTTGTGAGGGGCCTTGACCTTCCATACGATAAAAACGCATTGCTGAATGATTTCGATATCCTGAGCAGTTACCTGATGCAGGAAGAACAGAAATACTTCATGCACCGCGATTGCCAGAGCAGGAACGTGATGGTGCAGGACGACCGGGTGTATTTCATCGATTACCAGGGCGGTATGCAGGGCGCGCTGCAGTACGATGTTGCCTCCCTGCTATGGCAGGCCCGCGCATCCCTGCCGTTTGAATGGCGTGAGCAACTGCTGGACTACTATTTTGAACAGGCCAACCACATGCTTGGTTATACCATGAATAAAAATCATTTCATGGATAGCTACGATGGGTTCGTACTCATCCGCATGCTGCAAACGCTGGGTGCCTACGGGTACAGGGGACTGTTTGAACGAAAACATTATTTTATCTCGAGTATACCCTTTGGATTGAAAAACCTGAAGTGGTTCCTGGAAAACAAAAAGATACCCATCAGGCTGCCTGAACTCCAGAAGGTGTTGATCGCACTCACCGATGAAAAGATCATCAAGAGATTTGAAACCGTAAAGGCGGGCCCCGAGTGTCCGCTGGTGGTCCAAATACGCAGCTTCTCCTACAAATGCGGCATTCCAGACGACGAGTCCGGGAACGGCGGTGGATTTGTTTTCGATTGCAGGGGGATCCTGAATCCGGGAAGGCTGGAAGAATTCAAGACAAAAACCGGCCGGGACAAACCCGTTCAGGAATTCCTGATCCATAAGACAAAAATGCCTTCATTCCTGCAGCATGTGTATTCACTGGTGGACATCTCCGTTGAGGACTATATCGCACGCGGTTTCAGCAGCCTGACGGTGAGCTTTGGCTGCACCGGGGGGCAGCACAGGTCCGTTTACGCCGCCGATAAACTGGCCGAACACCTGAGGGAGAAATTCCATGTAAAAACGGTTGTGCATCACCGTGAGCAGGAACTTAAACAGTGGAATAACACACCTGCAACAACATGAGTCTATTACCAGAAGGTACCCGGGCGATGATCTTTGCAGCCGGTCTTGGAACCCGGCTGAAGCCATTCACCAACAGCCACCCGAAAGCGCTGGCGCCCGTCAATGGCAAGCCATTGCTGCAGCGGAACATCGAGTACATGGCGGGCTACGGCATCAGGGAGTTTGTTGTTAACGTACATCATTTTGCGGATCAGATCATAGACTTCCTGGCAGCGAATAAAAATTTCGGCTTTCAAATCCACATCTCGCATGAAGTGCAGGAACCCCTGGAAACAGGAGGCGGACTCTTGAATGCGAAATGCTATTTTGAGGATTCTGCCAGGCCGTTTTTTGTGATGAATGCGGACATCCTGACTGACCTCGATCTCCACAGCATGTACCAATTCCACAGATCCAAACAGGGGCTTGCCACCCTGGCCATCACCCAAAGGAAAACTTCAAGGAATTTTCTGTATGACAATGCGCAGCTGCTCTCGGGCTGGGAGAATAATATGACCGGCGAACAGAAAATATCGCGGGCAGTTTCGCCATTGCACAGAGGGGCATTCACTTGTGTGCATATCATCGAGCCACGGATGATTCAGATGATCCGGCAGAAAGGAAAATTTTCCATAATAGATTCTTATCTTGACCTGGCAAAAACCGAATCGATCTACGTGTATGACCACACCGGTGATGTGGTTGTAGACGTGGGCAAACCCGAATCCATCGTAAAAGCCGAAGAACACTTTAAATAAAACCATTTATGATAAAGAAGATCCTGCTGATATTACTCGTTGCGTTATTGGTGCTCCAGTTCATCCGGCCCACCAGAAACCAGTCTGAGGGACGGTCCGAGAACCACATCGCCAACAAGTACAGTATCCCTGCCAACGTTTCCGGGATACTGGAAAAAGCCTGTTACGATTGCCATTCCAACAATACCGTGTATCCCTGGTATACGAATATCCAACCCGTAGGACTTTGGTTGCAGAACCATGTTAAGGAAGGAAAAGCTGAACTCAATTTTTCAGAGTTCCTGGCCTATTCTCCTAAAAAAGCAAGGCACAAAATGGACGAGGTGATCGAGATGGTGAAAGAAGGTGAAATGCCTTTGAACAGCTATACCCTCATCCATAAAAATGCTGACCTTAGTACAGAGGAAAAAACAGCGTTAACCGACTGGGCCTCGCTGATGATGCAGCAGATCGAGAAAGACAATAACCTTCCTCCAGAGGTGAAAAAATAATCAACCGAATATCTTCCTGGCGGTCCTATAGGTATTGCAATGGGCATCTACGATGTGCCGGATATCAGGCGAATAGCCGCCACCCATGGCCACAGCGCAGGGAATACTTTTATCAGCAAGCCTGCGGAACACCATTTCATCACGCTCCCGGCATCCTTCCGGACTGACTTTCAACTTACCAAACCTGTCGGTAGCGAGTATGTCAACCCCAGAGAGATAGAAAGCGAAATCCGGCTTGAAATCCCGGAGTATCCGCTCCAGATTTTCTTGTAGCAGGGCGAGGTATTCATGGTCCATGATGCCATCTTTCAGCGGAATATCGAGGTCTGATCTTTCCTTATGGAAAGGATAGTTATGCGCGCCGTGCATACTGAACGTAAAGACTTCACCGATGTCTTCAAAGATCTTGGCGGTTCCATTTCCCTGGTGTACATCAAGATCTATGATCAGGATACGTTCCTTCAAATTCTTTGAAAGGAGATCATTGGCGGCCGTAGCCATGTCATTCAGCAGGCAGAAGCCCTCTCCCCGGTCGCGGTAGGCATGGTGGGTACCACCAGCAACATTGAGGGCAACACCGTCCTTCATCGCATAATGGCAGCAGTCGATGGTCCCCTGCGTAATGATCAGTTCGCGCAACGTCAGTTCCGGCGATTGAGGAAAGCCGATCTTCCGTTGTTCGCGATCGGTGAGGCGCTGTGCTTTCAGTTTGTCCAGGTACTCCGGATCGTGCGTGAGCAAAACAACCCTATCGCTGCAGGGCTCTGGCGAGAACAGGTCCTCCGCCGTTATAGTTCCCTCATGCAGGAGCTGCTCAGGAATAAGTTCGTACTTGAGCATCGGGAAACGATGCCCTTCTGGCAGGGGATGTGCATAGATGGCGTCAAAGGCGATCTTCATGAATTCACCGGGATGAGTTTGTTGTCTACGATGGCAAAAACGTTCTCACCTGGTTTTGGTTCAATCAATGCCATGCCGGTGAACCTGCTGAATGCAGGCAAAATGGCGAACTGGCTGGAGAAGTAAAAACATGGGAACCTGAGGCTCTGCTTACCCGGCCCTGCCAGCCTGATACCGGGATGGATATGACCAGAAATATAATAATAGGGATCAACGATATGCTCAGGAAGCAGATCGTGTACAAAACAAAACTCGCCGACCACCAGCCGCTGCTCATGGATCAAAAGGTCCATATCCTGGTAATCTTTCCTGGCCAGAACATCGTGATTTCCGATGACCAGGTGCATCCTCAGCCATGGCAGGTCGTGCCGCCACTTATGGAACCAATTGTGCTCCAGGTTAGCACGACTGTGAAACAGATCACCAACAAAGATCAGGTCGTCCGGCTTGAAATGCTGGATCTGATGCCAGAGCCGCTGAAGGTCCTCCTTATACACTTCCGGGGGCACAGCAATGCCCTCGCGCCTGAAATGCCCCGTTTTTCCGAAATGCAGATCTGAAACGATCAGGCATTTTTCCTCTTCCCAATACAGGCATCTTTCAGCAGTAAGCCAAAACTGCTGGCCCTTTAGAATATATGAAATGGGCGGAAACAAAATATCAGTTCATCCTCTTCTTCAACGTACTCACCTGTTCCTGCAGATTGTTCACAAGGCTGGTGAGCTGCGACATATCCCAGGCCGGCTGGGCAGATACTTTTGAGATCACCATCTGGGCTTGCCATACTTCAAGCACATCCTCGGCATTGATCTGGTAGGGCTGGTAATTGGGATTATCACTGACCATCGTCAGCTTGTTCTTTGCCCTGTTGTTCTTGACTATCCGTTTGTACACGATCCCCTCACTCCTGCTCACCACGATATAAGCCTGGTTATTCTTTAGATTGTCTGCATTGTTCTCGATCTTCTCCCCCACAATAATGGAACCCGAGGGCGTAGGCATCATTGAATCCCCAATGATCTCAAAAGCCCGGTACTGGCCAGCCCCGAGCATGGGCAACGTGAACGTATTCAACTCATCGATGAATTCCTGGTCCGCATAACCCGCCAGGTAACCCGCTGCGGCTTTGACAGGCACAAACTGGATCAGGTTGTTCTCAGACATTAATTTCTGCTGCCGTCTTTTCACCAGGTAACTCCCCTTTACTTCACTCAGGTCCTTTCGCAACAACTCATCCAAGCTGATCTTGAAGGTGTCACTCACCAATTCAAGAACATCGATACGGGGCTCGGCCCGCTCTTCTTCATAAGCCCCCAACAGGGACCTTTTGATATTCAGTTTCGTGGCAAACTCTTCCTGAGTGAGCCCCCTGAGTTTCCTGAGATACTTAAGGTTTTTACCCGCGTTTGACTGCGACATACTAATAATTTTGGTGGCAATATACTAAATTTTTTGGGATTGCAACGCCAAAACTAAAAACCTGAAAACTTTTTTAGTTCCTATTTTTGGTGTTCCAGATAAAACATATGGCTACAACGAAAGGAAAAGCAAAAAAGAACGAGTTTACGATACTGGTTACGAACGATGACGGTATAAATGCACCCGGGATCAGGCACCTGATCGAAGCGATCAAAGATCTCGGGAAAGTGGTTGTGGTGGCGCCTGATAAGCCACAGTCTGGCATGGGACACGCTATCACCATAGGCTTTCCATTAAGGATGAGCAAGGTGAAACTAATGGACGGTGTGGAAGCCTGGAGCTGCAGCGGCACACCGGTCGACTGCGTCAAACTTGCCGTGGATAAAGTTTTGCACCGGAAACCGGATCTTTGCGTGAGCGGGATCAACCATGGTGCCAATCACTCCATCAACGTGATCTACTCAGGCACTATGTCGGCAGCCATCGAAGCATCCATCGAAAGTATCCCCTCCGTTGGCTTCTCCCTGCTCGACTACAGCGTTGAGGCGGATTTCACAGGCGCAAAAAAATATGCAAGAATGATCGTTGAAGGATTGATGAAGCAAAAACAGCTGGATAAGCATCTTTGCCTCAATGTCAATTTTCCCGCCATTTCAGAATCCCTGATCCAGGGTGTTAAAATATGCCGCCAGGCCTATGCCAAATACGAGGAAGATTTCCATGAGCGGAACGATCCGCACGGCAGGAAATATTACTGGCTGACGGGTGCATTTGTTAACTTCGACGAAGGAAAAGACACCGATGTATGGGCATTGGAGAATAACTTTGTCAGCGTGGTACCGGTTCAGTTCGACCTTACCAACTATACCCTCAAATCCAAACTGGAAAAAACGCTTAAATGGTAATATTCAGACGGGATGACCTTAAGATCGGGATCATCTTAGGACTTATAGGCCCTATGCTGGGGTTCTTCGGTTATTATTTCTGGAAGTTCAGCTTGTATAGTTTTAACGACTTCCTTACAGCCCTCCGCATGAACAAGCCCCTGATCACGGCCATCACCATACCCTGCCTGCTGGTCAACATCATTTTCTTTACATATTTCATCAATACAAAGAAGGATGAAACCGCCAAAGGCGTTTTCGCTGTGACCATCATGTATGCCGTGGCCGCCCTGTTATTCAAATTCCTTGGATGAAATATTACCTGATATCCGGTGAGGCATCCGGTGACCTGCACGGAAGCAAACTGATCCGGGAGATCAGGAAACTGGATCCACAGGCACATATCCGATGCTGGGGAGGCGACCTGATGGAAGAGGCTGGCGCAGAACTGGTCAGCCATTATAAAGAGAGGGCTTACATGGGCTTCCTGGAAGTTTTCCTGAACCTCCGGAAGATCCTCGGATTCATGAAGCACTGCAAAAAGGACCTGCTGGATTACAACCCGGATGTGGTCGTGTTCATTGACTATCCAGGCTTCAATATTCCCATCGCCAAATTTGCCAAAGAGAAAGGATACAAGACCGTCTATTATATTTCACCCCAGGTGTGGGCCTGGAAAGAAAAAAGAGTACATACCATCAGGAAGGTGGTAGACAAAATGCTGGTCATTCTCCCTTTCGAACAGGACTTTTATCAGAAATGGGATTATCCCGTAGAGTATGTGGGGCATCCCCTGGTGCAAATCATTGACGAATTCAAATCATCCAATCCCACCCTGCTGCCGCCGCAAACTACTACGATTGCCCTGCTTCCCGGCAGCCGCATGCAGGAGATCCGGAAAAAGCTGCCCATCATGCTGGAAGCCACCACATTTTTTCCCGAGTGGAAATTCATTGTGGCACAGGCGCCGTCCATCGATAAAGATTTCTACCAGGAACTGATCAGGAACTTTCCAAACGTTGAGCTGCTACAAGGCAAAACATACGCGATCCTCATGCAGTCGCACGCGGCCCTCGTTACCTCAGGCACCGCAACACTGGAAACTGCCCTGTTCCATATCCCGGAAGTAGTATGTTATAAAGGAAGCACCATCTCGTACGAGATCGCAAAACGACTGATCAAGGTGCCCTACATTTCGCTGGTCAACCTGATCCTCGATAAACCCGCCGTAAAAGAACTGATACAAAACGACCTCACTCCCGCCAACCTGCGCATCGAACTTGACCAACTAATCAACAACCAAAGCCACCGGGCAAAAATCATGAAGGACTACGATGCCCTGTGGGATATCCTCAGCAAAGGCGGATCTGCTTCGGCCAAAGCCGCCCTTAGGGTTGTAGAAACCGCCGGTACGTAATGGCAAAGTAGATTGAACCTGACTAAAGGCTTTGAAGCAGCCCTATTTTTTGATTACCAACTTATAAAACAACACCATCAGCGCGAACAGGAACATCAGGAGGGATATCCTGTTGATCCCGTGCATATACTTCACAAACTGTGAATCCGGCCTGTTGGGATCTTTTTTTCTCAGGTAGAGATACTCGGCAAGTTGCTTTAAAACACCCATAGTATGATAACATTTTTCCGGCGCCAAAGTTCGACCGGCCCGGATTCAAAATATAAAATCCGGACCAGATTCTGACTTTTTCCTGCTACCTTTTCCTTTCAAATGGATACGCTGACGCATATTGCCCTGGGAGCCTGTATTGGCGAGATGTTCACGGACCGGCAGTTTGGCAAGAAAGCCATGCTTTGGGGTGCGCTGGCCCAAAGCATACCCGATATCGACTTTATCAGTGTAGTCTGGCTGGGACCAACCGAAGAACTGATCGCTCACCGCGGATTCACCCACTCGATCCTTTTTGGCGCGATGATCACCTTCTTCCTGGCAGTTACTGCTGAGCGTTTCCACAGGCCCCATAACATCTCATTGAAAAAATGGATCTTCTTCCTGGGAACAGAGATCATTGTCCATCTGCTGATAGACGCTTTCAACAACTATGGTGTAGGCTGGTTTGAACCTTTCTCGGACCTGAGGGTCTCCTTCCACACGATCTTTGTGGTGGATCCATTCTTCTCCATTCCTTCAGGCATTGCCTGCCTGGCATTGATCTTCCTGAGAACGGATCACAACAGGCGGGTTGCCTGGGCAAAGGCGGGCATCAGCTTTACCGCCATTTACCTGCTTTATGCCGTGTTCAACAAATTTCAGGTGAATAAAGATATCCGGCAACTGGCGGAAAAACAGCAACTGCAATACACACGCAGCTTCACCACGCCCACGCCGTTCAACACCTGGCTGTGGTTCGTGGTACTGGAACAGAAGGACGGATTCCAGATCGGATACCGGTCCTTCTTTGACCACAGCGACAGCCTCCAACTGAACTGGTATCCGCGGAATGAACAGTTGCTTAAAGAGATCAGCGACCACCAGGAGGTGCGGAATCTCAAGAAATTCTCGCAGAACTATTATACCGTGGAGAAAAAAGCAGACACCCTGGTGTTTAACGACCTCCGGTTCGGACAGGAAGTGGGATGGTATGACCCCCGCCAACCGTTTGCATTTCACTATTTCCTGAATCATCCGGAGGACAATAAACTGGTGGTACAACGTGGACGGTTTGCACAATGGAACGCTGTGACGGTCAACAGCTTCCTGAGGCGGATCAAAGGAGATTAGTCTTCTTTTTGCTTGAAATAAAAAGTAAAAACGAAGAATATGGCCCTGAAGATCTCGTAACTCCACCATTGCAGGAACCTGGTCACGAGGTTGTATTGCCTGATGTAATCATCCGTGATCCTGATACAGTCTCTCTCTACCGTCAATGTCATCCATTTTGTGGCCTCAAGGGCAAAGTCCCTGTCCATCACATCCAGGTTCAACTCGATCGAGGCATAGGCACTGATATCATTTACGTTATAGGATCCCACGGTCACCCATTCCTTATCGTAGGTGGACAGTTTGGCATGCAGCACATATTTGGGATACTCATAGATCCTGACCCCATTGCGCAACATCCACCTGTAGATGAAACGCTCGGCGTATTTGGCAATGGGAACATCCGAGGTGCCCGCGAGGATCAAGGTAATATTCACCCCGCGTTTTGCCGCCAGCGCCATGTTCCTCCTCATAACCCTACCCGGCAGAAAATAACTCGACATAATGAAGATCTGCTTCTCGGCCCTGTTGAACATTTCAATATAACTCCTGGAGATCTGGTTCCGCCGCCTGACCCAATCGTTCCGCCTGACTTTTACAGCACAATGCCAGGTTTCAGGAAATGAAATGGGCGGCGTGGACGCAACCGCTGCGCGGACCAGCTTCGGGGATCTATACCAAAACTCTGCGCATACTTTGAACAACTCGTATGACACCTCCCCTTCTGCATGAACTGCCCAGTCGAGCCACGCAGGTTGCCCCGGCATATCATTATACCGGTTGGAAATATTGATACCGCCCACCAGTGAAAATCGGCTGTCACACACCAGGATCTTATGGTGCAGCCTCCTGCCAAAATAAAAGCTATCACCTTTCAGGATGGGCTCAAAAAAACGGAAATGGATACCCGAATCACGAAGCTGGCTGATAAAATCAGACGGAAGGTGCCGTGAGGCATAGCCATCCAGCAGCATGAACACCTTCACCCCCCTGCGACTTGCCGCCATCAATTCCTCCGCGACCATCACCCCTGTTTCATCCTGTTCATATATATAAGTCTGCAGATGAATGGTATGTATGGCCTGCCGGATCATGTCGATCATCACCGAAAAATATGTTGAACCGCCGTGAACCAGTTTCACCCGGTTACGGAGAGAATAAAAGCTGACCGAAGCAGGGGTTATTCCAGACATGCGTTTTGAAAAATGACGAACCCAAATTGAAGTAGCTGACCCATCAAAACCTCTGATAAAGGTTAGTGGGATCTATGACCAAGATTATCAGCCAGCCGATTTTAAATGCGTACATTTAAATATAATCATTAACCAGTTGTATTTGCCACAGAACACCATGAAGTTCTTAAAAGAAACCGGGGAATTCGCCCAGTTCACAGGACGTTTTTTCAGGGAAGGCCTCAGGCCCCGCTATGAGGTGGCCGAACTGCTGCGCCAATGCTATCTGATCGGGAACAAATCGCTCCCACTGGTTGGCATAACCGCTTTTATCATGGGCCTGGTACTGACCATTCAACTCAGGCCTTCGCTGGTTGATTATGGCGCCGAATCCCAAATTCCCTACATCGTCAGTTATGCCATCATCAAGGAGATCGGGCCGGTGATCACGGCATTGATCTTTGCAGGCAAGATTGGCTCCAGCATCGGGGCTGAACTCGGATCTATGAAAGTGACTGAACAGATCGATGCCATGGAAGTGTCGGGCACAAACCCATTCAAATACCTGGTGGTGACAAGGGTGTTGGCAACTACACTGATGCTGCCGATCCTGGTGATCCTGTCCGACGGAATATCCATCATGGGTTCATTCCTGGGCGTGAACATCAGGGGGGTAATGAGCTTTCAATTGTTTTTTGACTCCATATTCCGCTCTCTTCAGTTCTCTGATGTATTGCCCGCAGCCATTAAAACAGTTTTCTTCGGATTCTCCGTGGGCCTGGTAGGATGCTTCAAGGGTTACCAGACCACCAAGGGTACCGAGGGCGTGGGGATTTCGGCTAACTCAGCGGTGGTAATCTCTTCCATGCTGATTTTCCTGATTGATCTCATAGCGGTGCTGATCACTGACCTGCTTGGCCTGAACTAATGGAAAAAACGAAAACCATATTGAACCAGTCCCTGATACAGTTGCCCGAAAAGCCTGTTCTCAGTGTACGCGGATTGAGCATTGCATTCGGATCCAATATCGTACTCGATGATTTCAACCTCGACCTGAATAAAGGCGAGAGTATTGTTGTACTGGGAAAATCCGGATCCGGTAAATCTGTACTCATCAAATGCATCATTGGACTACTGCAACCCGACGCCGGTGAGATCCTGATCTTCGGCGAAAATGTGTTGGAGATGAACCATGAGCAGCTTGACCAGGTCCGCGCCAGGCTGGGATTCCTGTTCCAGAGCAATGCCTTGTACGACTCCATGACGGTAAAGGAAAATCTTGAATTTCCCCTGAGGCGCCATTGGATCAGGATCGAGCAGCAACAGGTGGATGAAATGCTCATCGAAGCCCTTAGCAATGTTGGTCTTGCACATACTATGAACATGATGCCGTCTGAACTGTCGGGGGGAATGCGCAAAAGGATCGCACTGGCAAGGACGCTGATCCTGAAGCCTGAGATCATCCTGTACGACGAACCCACCACCGGCCTTGACCCGATCACCGGTAAGGAGATCAGCGACCTGATGGTAGAGATCGCAGATAAATATCAAACCAGCTCACTGATCATTTCGCACGACATGAAATGTGTCAAGAGGACGGCAGACCGGATCGCAGTGCTGAACAAAGGAAAATGCCATGCGAATGGAACATATGACGAACTGAAAAAATCCTCCGACAACCTGGTTAAACAATTCTTTGATACCTGACGTATGGCTAAACAAATCAACAAACTGGTCAAACTTGGCATATTCGTCGTTTCAGGCATTCTGATCCTGATCATCGCATTATTCCTGATCGGGAAAAATCAACACCTGATCGGTTCTCATTTCCCATTGAGAACCCATTTCTCGAATGTAGGCGGACTCCGCACAGGAAATAATGTGCGCTACGCCGGTATCGAAGTGGGCACAGTGAAATCCATAGAGATCATGAACGACACCACCATCGAAGTGACGATGATGATCGGCAGGGAATTGAAAAATGTGATCCGAAAGAACGCCATGGCAAGCCTGGGTGCCGACGGACTCATGGGAAACAAGGTGGTGAATATCATGCCGGTCACAGGGCCCGCGGAACTGATCAGCGAAGGAGACCTGTTGCCATCGCAACGATCCATCGAGTTCGACGACATCCTGAGGACCATGGCAAGCACTGTAGACAATATCAACTATATCTCCGGTAACCTAAAAGAGACCGTGTCGAAGGTCAATAACAGCAAAGGCCTTTGGAAACTGCTGGCGGATACCAGTTTGGCCACCAACCTCAGGCGGGCATCACATAACCTGGAAAGGGCAACGCTCAACGCAGAAAAAATGACCGTGGATGTCAGGGACATTATTGCCGATGTAAAATCGGGCAAAGGACCAGCCGGCACCATACTTCGGGACACGGCCATGGCCGCTTCTTTGAAAGCATCTATAGACCAACTTCAGAAAATTGCAGAAGATGCCGGTACCCTGGCGGTAGACCTTGACAGCATGGTCGGTAAAATAAATAAAGATGTCCAGGCCGGGCCCGGCCCGGTGAACCTGGCGTTAAAAGATACCGCTGTTTCGGGAAACATTCGCAGAACACTCGCCCACGTAGAAAAAGGAACCGCTTCATTCAATGAGAACATGGAAGCGCTGAAACACAACTTCCTGTTCCGGGGTTATTTCAAAAAACAGGCAAAAGAAAAAGCCAAAAACGATCAGAATAAATGATCAGGCCTTATTATAGACTTTTAATACCGGTTCACGAAGGCCATCCGCGGCGGGGGAACTGTAAAAGCCAACGATCTCGGCGATCTTATCGGGATCCATCCATGCAGAAAAATCAGCATCAGGCATAGACTCCCTATTTTGCGGGGTGTCAATGATACTGGGTACAATCACTGAACTGACCACATTGGCGCCTTCTGCAGATTCATTTAAAATTTCCGCCAGCCTGAAGATCAGTGATTTTGAAAGGCCATAAGCTACCATATCCTTACTGGCCAGCATGTCCAACCCGGGGCGGGACCCTACCATGAAAATCCTTCCATATCTCCGCTCCTTCATATGAAGAAATACGGGCCTCGCCACATGATAGGCCGTTTCAACATTCAGACGGTATTGCTTCATGATCTCAGCCGAACCGGTAGAGCGGATATCACCCATGGCAAAACCGCCCGCTGTCAACACTGCCACATGGATATCCCCATGTTTGCGAACGATCTGATCCACAACTTGTCCAATCCCCGCCTCATCGTTCAGGTCGGCCTCGTACTTTGAAAACAATGGAGAGCCTGGCTCCAACCGAACGGGATCATTGGGAATGACGATGGCCGTCACCCTGCTACCTGCCCCTAAAAACCTGGATACCAACGATTTACCAAGGTTTCCGCTTGCTCCTGTGATCAAAATATGTTGCATAATCCAAAAATACGGAAGCTGATCCGGTTGTGAAAAATAAGGCGCTTTAAGAACTGTTTACGAAATCGGAAAAAACTCGGGCCCTGTTTAACCATTTAACCCTTCCGATGTTGATATATCCGACACATTGAAGGAAATTTGCAGCTTAACCTGAATGAAGGATATGTACGAAGAAAATGACAATATTTTAGAGCAGGTAACCTCTTCGGAATACAAGTACGGATTTGTTACGGATATCGAGGCGGATTCCGCCCCTAAGGGCCTGAGTGAGGACATTGTACGGTTCATTTCTGCCAAAAAGAAAGAACCAGAATGGTTGTTGGAGTGGAGGTTAAAGGCTTATCACCAATGGCTGGATATGGTTGAGCCCAAATGGCCAAACGTTGAATATCCCCCAATCAACTACCAGGATATCATCTACTATTCTGCTCCAAAACAAAAAATAGCACCCAACAGCCTGGACGACTTAGATCCGGAATTGAGGAAGACGTTTGAAAAACTGGGCATATCCCTGAACGAGCAAAAAAGACTGTCCGGTATCGCTGTTGATGCGGTCATTGACTCTGTATCGGTAGCCACCACCTTCAAAGAAGAACTCTCCGAGTTGGGTATAATCTTTTGTTCGATGTCGGAAGCGGTTCAGGAACATCCCGAGCTGATCAAAAAATACCTTGGTTCTGTTGTACCTGCAACGGACAATTACTTTTCGGCATTGAACTCAGCCGTTTTCACAGATGGATCTTTTTGCTTCATACCAAAGGGTGTTAGATGCCCGATGGAGCTCTCCACTTATTTCCGTATCAACGCAGCCAACACCGGCCAGTTTGAAAGAACGCTGATTGTGGCTGAAGACAATGCATATGTAAGTTACCTGGAAGGTTGCACGGCACCCATGCGTGATGAAAACCAATTGCATGCTGCCGTGGTTGAGATCGTGGCCCATGCCCATGCTGAGGTAAAGTATTCAACCGTGCAGAACTGGTATCCCGGCGATAAAGAAGGCAAGGGCGGTATCTACAATTTCGTGACCAAGCGTGGCATCTGCCAGGGCGAACATTCCAAGATCTCCTGGACACAGGTGGAAACCGGCTCATCCATCACCTGGAAATACCCCAGCGTGATCCTGAAAGGCGACTACTCCGTTGGAGAGTTTTATTCTGTTGCCGTTACCAACAACTACCAGCAGGCAGACACCGGTACAAAAATGCTCCATATCGGCAAGAATACCAGGAGCCGTATCGTGTCGAAAGGGATCTCCGCCGGTTTCAGTAACAACAGCTACCGCGGGCTGGTACAGGTGGGTCGCAAGGCCACCAATTCAAGGAACTTCTCGCAGTGTGATTCACTGCTGCTGGGCGATAAATGCGGGGCACATACATTCCCCTACATCGAAGTAAAGAACAGCAACTCCATGGTGGAACATGAAGCTACTACCTCTAAGATCGGTGAAGACCAGATCTTCTACTGCAACCAGCGTGGAATCGATACTGAAACTGCTGTTGCGCTGATCATCAACGGCTTTGCCAAAGAAGTGATGAACCAGCTTCCCATGGAATTTGCCGTTGAGGCCCAGAAGCTGCTTGCGATATCACTTGAAGGCAGCGTAGGGTAGACAATTGGCTGATTGGCTCATTGGCTGATTAGCTCATTATTTTAATTACCAGAATTGAAAGACATTATGATAAAGATCACAGACTTACAGGCATCGATAGACGAAAAGCAGATCCTGAGGGGAATTAACCTTGAGATCAAACCGGGAGAAGTACACGCCATCATGGGGCCAAATGGTTCCGGAAAAAGCACATTGGCATCCGTATTGGCCGGAAGGTCCCAGTACGAAGTGACCGGTGGCTCCGTAGACTTCATGGGTAAGGACCTGCTGGATATGTCGCCTGAAGACAGGGCACGCGAAGGTGTATTCCTGGCCTTCCAGTACCCGGTGGAGATCCCCGGCGTAAGTACGACAAACTTCATCAAAACCGCCGTCAACGAAACCCGCAAATACCGTGGCCTCGAGCCACTTGACGCAGTGTCTTTCCTGAAGCTGATGAAAGAAAAAATGAAGTTGGTGAATATTGATCAGTCACTCCTTAGCAGGTCGCTCAACGAAGGTTTTTCCGGCGGCGAGAAAAAGCGTAATGAAATTTTCCAGATGGCTATGCTCGAGCCTAAACTGGCCATACTTGATGAAACAGATTCCGGGCTGGACATCGACGCCCTGCGCATAGTGGCCAATGGCGTGAACCAGTATCGCAACAAAGACAATGCTTTCCTGTTGGTCACACACTACCAGCGTCTGCTGGACTACATCGTGCCGGACTTCGTACATGTTTTGTATAATGGCCGCATCGTGAAATCCGGGACCAAAGAACTGGCCATGGAGTTGGAAGAGAAAGGATATGACTTTATCAAAAACGAACTGGCAGTAGCTGAAGGAGCATAATATGACTGACGTTATCCAAAATATCAATAAAGCTTTCCAGTCGATCGCACCGCTGGACGCCATCAAGTCGCAGGCCCTTGCGGATTTCAATAAATATGGGATTCCAACGGTAAAGCACGAGGAATGGAAATACACCCGGGTCAGTGGCCTTTTTCAGGCCCCTTTTGAGATCCAGGCAAAAAATGACATCGATCCCCAATTGCTCCGGCAACACCTGTTGCCCTGCAGCAAAGAAGGTTACCTGATCAACTTTGAGAATGGCAAATTCTCTTTTGCATCTTCGATCGAAGGGGTGAGCATACTTTCATTGACCGAAGCCAAACAATCAGAATTTGCAGGCCTGGTGGAAAAACATCTCGGGCGCTCCGGTAAATACCATCCGGATGGCATCAACGCCATGAACACGGCATTCGCCGAGTTTGGCGCATTCCTGTTCGTGAAGAAAGGTATTAAAGTAGACAAACCGATCTACATCAATTATATCAGTGATAACAGGAGTGTTCCCACTTTATCCCTGCCAAGATTACTGGTATATGTATCCCAGGGTGCGGAAATGGAAATGGTTGAACATTTTATTTCACTGGGAACCCAGGACTGCTTTACCAACCAGATCACGGAACTGGTGGTGGAGCAGGACGCCATCGTAAATTACTACAAGATCCAGAACGAAGGTCCATTTGCCAGCCAGGTGAGTACCACCCATTTCACCCAGATCGGAAAATCGCTGACCAATGCCACAACCATCTCACTTAGCGGTAATGTGCTGAGGAATAACCTGAATATGGTGATGGAAGCAGAACATGGAGAGTCGCACATGTATGGACTCTACCTGCTTGACGGAAAAACGCATTGCGATAATCACACCATCGTTGACAACGTAATGCCCCACTGCTTCAGCAATGAGTTGTATAAAGGCATCATGGACGGTGAGTCAACGGGCGTATTCAATGGTAAGATCTTTGTACGCAAGGACGCTCAGAAAACCAATGCTTACCAGTCCAACAAGAATGTACTGCTGACGGATCTGGCCAGCGCAAATACAAAACCTCAACTGGAGATCTACGCGGACGACGTGAAATGTTCACATGGCTGTACCATAGGCAAGCTGGATGAAGAAGCCCTGTTTTACCTGCGGGCCAGGGGCATCGGTGAAAAAAACGCCAAGTCCCTGCTCCTGCATGCATTTGCAGTGGATATACTTGAAAACATAAAAGCAGAGCCGCTTCGGGCATATGTGGACCAGTTGATCTCTGAAAGGCTCGATTTTAATTTTTAATATGGAAGCGATCAGGGCGGGATATGATGTTTATGAACTGAGGAAGCAGTTCCCGGTATTACAACGGGAATTGAAAGGTAAACCGCTGGTATATTTCGACAATGCGGCTACCTCCCAGAAGCCAAAGGTGGTGATCGATGCATTGGTGGACTACTACAGCAATTACAACGCAAATATTCACCGCGGCATCCACACCCTGGCTGAAGAAGCGACTGCAGCATACGAAGCATCAAGAGAAGCCTGCCGCGCCTTTATAGGGGCCGCCTCTACCGAGGAGGTCATCTTCACACGCGGCACAACCGAAGGTATCAACCTGGTCTCCCACACATGGGGCAGGCAGCATATCGGACAGGGCGATGAGATCATCATTTCCACCCTTGAGCATCATTCCAATATCGTACCCTGGCAAATGCTGGCGGAAGAGAAAGGAGCAAGCCTGAAGGTGATACCGATCAACGACAAGGGTGAGCTCCTGCTCGACGAATTCTACAAATTACTCAGCAGCAAAACGAAACTGGTCTCCATTGTACATGCCTCCAATTCCCTCGGCATTATAAACCCGGTGAAGCAGATCATCGATGCGGCCCACCAGGCCGGCGCAGTAGTGATGCTCGATGGGGCGCAATCAACCGTACACCTCGACATCAATGTGGTTGAACTGGACTGCGACTTTTTCGCTTTCTCATCACACAAGTTATATGGTCCTACCGGCGTAGGAGTGCTGTATGGTAAAAGGGAATTGCTGGAGGCTATGCCACCGTTTCACGGCGGAGGGGAGATGATCAAGGAGGTGACCTTCGAAAAAACGGTATATAACGACCTGCCCTATAAATTTGAAGCGGGTACGCCAAATATCGCAGATACCATTGCCATGAAAACGGCGATCGACTTTATCAATGAGCTGGGAAAGGACAATATCAGGCGACACGAACATGCATTGCTGCAGTACGGCACGGAACTGCTCAAGAATATCCCCGGGGTGCGCGTGATGGGTGATGTGGAAAACAAAGTAAGTGTGATCTCATTTGTAGTCGAGGGAATACATCCGCAGGATCTCGGTATTTTGCTTGACAACCAGGGCATAGCCGTACGCACAGGATCGCATTGCACCATGCCACTTATGCAATGCCTGAACATCACCGGCACAACGAGGGCCTCATTTGCCGCGTATAACACCTTTGAGGAAATTGACAGGCTTGTAAAAGGGCTTGACAAAGCCATTAAAATGTTATCCTGATGCCTGGACCCATTGAACATATCGAACAGGAGATCGTAGAAGAATTTTCACTGTTTGACAGTTGGGAAGATAAGTACGAATACATCATCGACATGGGAAAGAAGCTTCCTCCGTTGAATGATGCCTATAAAACAGAAGAAAACAAGATCAAAGGTTGCCAGTCCCAAGTATGGATGCATTCCAACCTGAAAGACGGCAAAGTTTATTACGAGGCGGACTCAGACGCGATGATCGTAAAGGGACTGATCAGCATGCTGGTGCGCGTATTCTCAGGGCAGAAACCTGACGATATTGTCAACGCCCCCGTGACCTTCATTGACGAAATCGGCATGACCAGCCACCTGGCCCAGACGCGTTCAAACGGACTGCGTGCCATGCTCAAGCAAATGAAACTGGACGCGCTGGTATGGAAATCAAAGAACTAGCGGCCCATTAAAGAAAAACTGATGTTGAACGAACAGGCATTAAAAGATAAAGTGATTGAAAAGATCCAGGAGATTCATGATCCTGAGATCCCGGTCAACATTTGGGATCTGGGACTGATCTATGAGGTCAATATCCTTCCCATAAATAACGTGGAAGTGGTGATGACGCTTACCGCGCCAAGCTGCCCTGCAGCGCAAAGCCTGCCCCATGAAGTGGACCAGAAGATCAGGACCATTGAGGGCGTGAATGATGTGCATGTGGAGGTAACCTGGACGCCAGCCTGGAACAAAGACATGATGACTGAGGTGGCGAAACTGGAACTTGGATTTATGTAACTCCCCAGACTTATTGCACCCTCGTCAGGTCGAGGTCGTGAAAATCAAAACTGAAATCTGTCAGCGGCGAAATGGCCTTCATCTTCATCCCCGAAGGTTTGCCGTCCATATCCAGTGTGAACATTACATAAGCATCCGCATCAAAAGACCTGTCATCCCATTTCACGATGAACGTGTTGCCCTTATAGTAACTCACATCACCCCTCAGGCGGGGAGACCTGACGCTATTCATCCTCATCTTTCCATTCACCATAGAGATAACAATATCTCCGAACCATGGATCCCGGTAGGTGCCGGTAAACAATGAAGGAGAGGGTTTGGTAGTTGCTGATTTATGCTGGGCGTCTATTTCTTGCTGAATCTGATCCCGGATCTTACGGGCTTCTGCTTCTCCCCTGAGCACGATATCATGCATTTGTTTCACCCGGTCCGTTGGGGGAATATTCAGGTAGCTGTCTTTAATGGTATTGGTGATTGCCGTGAACGCAGCGCCGGATTGCTGGTTGGTCAGCACAATGATCCCGAGGTTCAATTCCGGCAACAGGGTGATCTGGGTAACCACGCCTGCGAGTCCGCCCGTATGTGTCACCTGCTTATAACCCTTTACATCAGACAGGAACCAACCCAGGCCGTAAGCTGAAAAATGTGTATTGTAAGGCGGAACGGTGCGGGCTGGCAAAATGGTTTGTGGTGTCCACATTTCCTTGTGTACTTCCTCGCTGAATAACTGCTTGCCATTACCATACTTGCCTTGGTTCATCTGCGTGATGAGCCATTTACTGAGGTCGGTAACGTTGCTGACCATACCGCCGGCGGCATTGGCCGTTTCGCTCCAGTCGATCGTGAGCGCCTTAACTTTGCCATCCACAGGAGCATGGGGATCGATCAAATTAGACCTGTTCTTAACCCTTGCCATAGAGGCGGCAGTGGCTGTCATGCCCAAAGGCTGCAAAAACCTGGTCTCAATAAATTCTTCCCAACTCCTACCCGATGCTTTAGCGATCACTTCACCGGCAACAATGTACAACAGGTTGTCGTAGTCGTATTTTGTCCGAAACCCTGATACCGGCTTCAGATACCTGAGGTTATGTATGATCTCTTCTTTTGAAAAACTACTTGAATCGGGGAACATCATCAAGTCCCCTGCGCCCAAGCCCAGGCCACTTCTATGGGTTACCAGATCCCTGATGGTGAATTCAGCAGTGACATAGGGATCATACATTTTAAAACCCGGTATATAATCAGTGACCTTGTCGTCCCATGTCAGTTTTTTCTCATCTACCAGTATCCCAAGGGCTGCTGTGGTGAAGGCCTTGCTGTTGGATGCAATTCCAAAAAGCGTGTTCTCGTCCACTTTTTGCATGGTCCCCAAAGACCTTACGCCATATCCCCTGGCATGCACGAGCTTCCCATCTTTCACAACGCCAACGGCAATGCCCGGCACATCGAAAGTCTTTAAGACCAGTTCAGTCAAGCTGTCGATCTGCCTCGAGCTGATGGTTTGTGAGAACAGTGAAGTGTTCAGGAACAGGACGAGAACTGTAAGAACTGCAGCGAATTTTTTCATGGGCGTTTACTAATATTCCAGAATTTTCTTGATCTCCGCTTCGATGGATACATAGTCCCTTTGAGAGATCCTGTCTTTCGTAAATACAGAACTTCCCACTCCGAGTGCGAAGGCCCCTGCCTCAAACCACTTTCTTACAGAAGCTTCATCAAACTGTACACCACCAGTCACTACGATCCTCATATGCGGAAGCGGGGCAAGAACATGCTTCACATAATCAGGTCCTACTGTTCCGCCGGGGAACAGTTTGACCACAGGTGATCCGGCATTGTAGGCCTTATACATCTCCGTTGGCGTCAAACAACCCGGGATGTAAGGGATATTGCTTTTTCTGCAAAACTTAGCGGTGGATTTGTCAAAAATGGGAGCGATGATGAAATCCGCGCCGGCTTCTATGAATAAACCAGCTGTTTCTTCATTCAGGATCGTTCCTGCGCCAACGCTCATATCCGGGCATTCTTTTTCTACCCAGGGTACGATCTGCCGAAATACTTCCAGTGCCATGGTATCCCTGTTGGTGAGTTCAAACGCCCTTAATCCTGCTTTGTAGCACGACTTGATCACCATCTTGCAAACTTCTGCATCGGCATAATTAAACAGGGGTAGAAACCTGGTATCGCTTAACTTCTTATTGACCGCTTCAGCAGTAAATCTTGCCATGATTATTTGTTTATTCTGATTGTTATCTTTTTACCCTGCCGCCGGTATTCCCTTCCACAAGTCCCCACACTTCGTCTTCCGACACCAGGTTGTAGTCACCCTCCACCGAGTGTTTCAAAACAGCCGATGCCGCAGCAAAATCGATCTTCTCCTGGTCGGCATACCCGGAAAGGGATGCGAATATAAATCCGGAAATGAATGCATCGCCGCTGCCTATACGATCTATTATATTATCAATATCGTGTGTTTTTGTCTCAAACACAAGACTTCCATTCCAGAACACGCCGCTCAGGCTATTATGTGAGGCGCTGGGGGCTGCCCTTCTTGATGCCAGCATGCATTCCATACCACTGAATCTTTTCTTCATGGCTTCTGCCGTTGAGGCATATCCTGAGCCATCTCCCCGGATCCCAAAAATACTATCCGTATCAGATTCGGCTGCAACCACTACCTGGCTCAGGTCCACCAGGGGCGCCAGGATCTCTCCGGGCGTTTTGCCGTATTTCCATAACCCTGACCTGTAGTTGATATCGGCTGAGACCATCACCCCTTTTTTGCGTGCCACCTTCAGGGCGGACAACAATGAATCCGCAGCGCCCTGGGAGATGGCTGGGGTGATCCCCGTCCAGTGAAACCATTTGGCGCCCTCCAGGATCTTTTCCCAGTTGAAGGTATTGGCGTCAATACCCGCAAAGGAAGATGGAAGCCTGTCGTACGTAATGGCCGTTGCCCTGTTGATCGCTCCCGGTTCCACGAAATAAAGACCCAGCCGGCCATCTGTGAATGCGATATGTTCAACATCAACATTCATTTTTCGAAGGTTGGCAAGGGCCGCATGGCCCAAGGCATTATCAGGAAAACAGGTGATATGGGCGGCCGTCCTTCCCCAATAGGCCAGGGCACAACTAACGTTTGCTTCCGCGCCACTATAAAGAATATCCAGCTGATCTGTTTGCAGGAGTTTTTTGCGTCCGGGAGGTGTTAATCTCATCATAACCTCCCCGAAAGTGATGACATCTGACATGCCCTAAAGTTACGGGATTATGAATTACGTGTATGCTTGGTACAGGCGGGGACTTTTCCGTCCCATATTTATTCAAATCGGATGGCATCCCCATGTTCAAAAGGATTGGTTAATTTCAGACTACAAATTGGAATTCATGGACCAAACAACCCTCGGCATAGGCACCAGGCTGCAACATACCCGTTTTGGCCCCGGTGTGATCGTTGGCATCAGATACGCCACCTACCTGATCTCTTTCATTCATGAAGGCATTAAGGAGATCGACAAAACAGACAGTAGCCTGGACGAGATCGTTCCGGAAAATGTCACTGAAGAAATTGAGACCCACAGCGAGGTTGAAAAAAGTTTATTGAAGATCCTGCGGCTCTGGGGTGGGATCAGTGAACCGGTACCCCTGGGAGAACGCTGGCAGAATGGCAAGATGTTATTGCAGCCGGCCGACAAAACCCTTAAGCCAAAAGAGATCCCGATCGAAGATTTTTTTCACAAGATCGTGATGTTGCGCGACCGGCTCAGGGTGTTGGAACAAAACATCAACAGCAGTAAAACATTGAACGACGAGGAAAAGGTGAATATCCAGCAGTATATCACGCGCTGCTATGGATCCCTCACCACCTTCAACGTACTCTTCCGCAACAAGGAACATTGGTTCGTTGGCGAAAAAACCGGATCATCGGATTAACCAACGATACAATCTCCGGGTTGCCATAACTATTTGAAAGATTGGGCGAGTTGGTTGATCTGGCTGTCTGACAGGTCCCCGCCTATGGTAACCTGGTGTTTAAACAGCAGGGACTGCCCCGGTTGCAGTTCAACGCGGACCTCAGCAGCAGCAGGATCAAAAACACGACCGCCGAGGTTATTGGAAGCGAATAACCCATAACCACGTGCATGCGACCATGCCGGGTAATTGGGGTTCTGAGGATGATCCATGATCACGATCGTGATCACTTCATCTGCCTTCTTTGCCCGAAGGGCAACCCATGGACTTCGCTTACCCCAAACAGCACCACCCTTATCCCCGGCAGCGTTCCGGTACACACCATTCACTCCATCGTTATTCATCACGGGTACCAGCGTCTCAACGCCGTTCGCATCCAGGAACTTCTCCGGCTTAGTGGCCGGCTCCTCAAATGCACGGTCTACGCGAATTCCCAACAACCCTTCCTTATTTTCTTTAAAGACCACTTTCTGAACAGCGGTTAGTCTGGTCTGCCTTTGAATGGTACGAGAATCACTGTCGCCGGAAAAATGATAGGTCGCCGTTTCAGTCATCAATACGTTGCCTGCATGATCCACCCAGTCAGAGCTGGTGACCAGTTCACCGCGTGACGCCTTCTGTGAAACGATCTTCCTGAATTTGACGGAACCATACTTAGACTTCTCTTCCGGTTTGATCGCAAATGAGTTGTTCCAGAAGTCCAGGCCATTGACGTCCCCGAAGTTGAACCAGAGGCCAACATGATGCGGGTGGTCGGTTCTTTCAAATGGCCTCGGGTCCATGGGATAACCGCGGGTAATGGTCTTACCTGAAGCGGTCAGGATGGGATACAGCGCTTGTTTCTCCAATGTGTTTGGATATATAAACGCTGTAAAGAATTTGCCTCCCACATAAACTTCCACCTTCTGATTGGCCTGGTCATGCTTAAACACTACTTTATGCGGCTTGGGCACAAAGGAGAAGGCGGCAAGGCAAAAGGTACAGAACAGGATGAACCGGGGTAATTTCATGTCGCGTTTTTGAGTATCGATCAGCATGGGCAAGAACGAAAAATTAAGGGATTTTTTTCACTTATTTTTGGCACTAGGAATATTCGAATCCAACCATCAGCTGCAGATGAAATCATTTCTACTGTTCATTCTTCTTGTTTGTGCAATGGTCATCCCTGGCCGGTTATGGGGACAGGCCCTGAAAGACACGATCATCATGAATGATGGAACGATCATTTCCGGCGACCTTAAAACGCTGAAGTCCGGAAAAGTGGAGTTCGACATTGACAATATTGGGCTGGTAAAAATCAAGTTTGACAGGATCAGGATGATCAAAGGACTTTCACACAGTTACCGGATCGAAACCAGTGACAGGAAGATATTCTATGGCCAGATCAGAAGGGGTGATAAACCGGGGACGATCAGGATAGAATCGGCAGACAGTGCCACCATTGTCCCCTTAAACCACGTGTCATTTATCACCTCCTTCAACAACAAAACTTTCCGGACTGTGTCCGGATATATGTCCTCCGGATTTAACTACGCACGGTCCAGCAACTCAGGACGATTTAACTTCGACGGTCTCCTGCGTTTTCAGTCAAGAAGATACACCAGTGAAGTGCAGGCATCGATGTTTTTGTCGCAAACGGATACAAATTGGGTACGGGACCGGGAAAGTCTCACCTTCAGTTCCTTTTACGTTTTGAATCCCTGGTTCTCGATAGGTGGCAACCTCAAGTACCAGAGGAACTTTGAATTGGGCCTGGCCCGAAGGTTCCAGGAGGGTATTGGGCTGATGGCCATGTTGCTTAAGAAAAACAATTTTCAGATACGCACACTTACCGGTATCGTGGTTAACCAGGAAAAAAGTACAGAAGGCATAACCTTCCCAACCCAGGTGGAGGTCCCATTGAATTTTTACCTGGAGTTTTTCCGCTTTGCAGATCCAAATATCTCTGTATCCACCAATCAAACCGCCTATTATTCTTTGACTGACGCAGGCAGGGTGAGATGGGATGCGGACACCCGTTTTAGCTGGGAAATAATCAGCGATCTTGAATTAAGCCTCCAGTTTTACCATAACTATGATAGTAAACCGCCATCCGTCAACAGCCGAAAATGGGACTATGGAGTTGTGACCGGCCTTAAGTACAAATTCTAAGCAATAAAAAACCCGCTTTTAAAGCGGGTTTCATTCGTAGAGGATACCGGAGTAGAACCATTGACCTCTTGCATTTCCAACTTTATTTGATCTCAACAATATCCTCCAAAGCCCAGGTTTTATCGAAATACTTCTCGCCGGGTCCGTAGAACCTGAAATAGGGGAACCATCCGCGACCGGAGATCGTCTTGATATAATTCCTGTTCGAACCATTCGGTTTTGAAGGTCCAAAATATACATCTACCGAACCGTCAGCGTTCTTATCGATGTCCTTACGTGACGAGATATCCGCCGAACCCTGATCCGTCACCACGGGATATCGGGTAACGTTGTCATACAGGGTGATGGACCAGAACTGTCGTGCTGGCACATCGGCAGGTATATGGATCTTGTAGTTCTTCGCACCCTCCAGCCAATGGCCATCCCTGTCCTTCGATGTTTCCAGATAAGCCTGGCCGAAACCGAGTACCCGGCCCTGCATGCCGGTACTGTTTCCAATGGCTTCATAGAACCAGGACGCGCGCTGGTCGATCTGGGTATAATGACTGTCCTCCTGATTCAATTCAACCATGTTGGCATATTCCCAGTTCCTTCCTTCCCATACTTTGGCTCCTTTGAATCGCTTGTCGTAAGCATTGACCCGGGCTGTAAGTTCCCCAACCATGGCGGCTTCATTAAAGATCTTCGTCATACGCGCATCGGGGTTGAAGGGCTTACCCTTTTCAATCCCCAGGGATACCAGCATGCCATAGATCACACGGTCACGGGCCTGCACCGGTTCCGCGTCCAGTGCTTCTGCCACCAGTTTGAAATAGGACATGTCGGTCGGATGGGCGGAGGTCCATGGTTTTCCTGCCACGGGCACATAGTTGGTCGGAGCAGGCTTGGCCCGGTCAGCCCAGGCATAGATCTTATGTTGACGCACGGTCTCTTCCGCCTTCCTGGGGTCTGGGTCCAAACCACGGGTACCGAACCACACCTGGGCTGTCGGCGATTTGAACACACGGTAACCAGGCGCTTTTACGTCTGGCGAACCGGGTGGGAGGATCAGGTATTTACCACCGGTGCCCTTGTCTGGCCCGGTTTGTCCGATATCGGTGATGGGCTGTTGCCAAAGATCAAGAACACCGCCAGCGATCAAACCCGCCGGGGCATCCACTACGAGGGCACCCCGCTTGGAAAGATCCCAGAAACTGAAGGCATACAGGGTGGTAATGTTGGGCGTAAGCATGCCCTTCTTATCCTCGAGGTTGAAGAACAGGGCTACATCCCCGTCTTTTACGCCGATCTGGTCCC
>JBBAJN010000016.1:19515-37719 GCA_040404045.1 Chitinophagaceae bacterium | reverse complement strand
CTATT
Source organism: Chitinophagaceae bacterium (assembly GCA_040404045.1). Lineage (GTDB taxonomy): Bacteria > Bacteroidota > Bacteroidia > Chitinophagales > Chitinophagaceae > Pollutibacter. Next base: position 37,714 of record JBBAJN010000016.1, on the reverse strand, counting down.
ATGGACGGCAACGAAGCTGCCGCCTATATCGCTTACAAAACCAATGAAGTCTGCGCCATCTACCCCATCACCCCATCCTCCACCATGGGCGAATGGGCGGATGAATGGAGTGCCAAAGGCATCAAAAACATCTTTGGCCAGGTACCCCGTGTGATGGAAATGCAGAGTGAAGCTGGTGCGGCAGGCGCCATTCACGGTGCCCTCCAGGGCGGCGCCTTGGCAACTACCTTTACCGCTTCCCAGGGACTGCTGCTGATGATTCCCAACATGTACAAGATCGCGGGAGAACTGACCCCTACCGTATTTCACATCGCCGCCAGAACCCTCGCCACACATGCATTGTCCATCTTCGGCGACCATTCCGATGTCATGGCCACAAGGTCAACAGGCTTCGCCATGCTATTTGGAAACACACCGCAGGAAGTGATGGATATGGCCCTGATCGCACAGTCCACTACTCTTAAAACCCGGGTGCCTTTCTTAAATATATTCGACGGATTCAGAACCTCACATGAATTGAATGAAGTGGAAGTGCTGTCTGACGACGTCATCAACGCCATGATCGATGGCGATATGGTCAACGCACACCGCGATAGGGCACTGTCCCCCGACAATCCATCTATCCGCGGCACAGCCCAGAACCCTGATGTATACTTCCAGAACCGCGAAGCCGCCAACCAATGGTACCTCAACGTGCCGGAAGCTGTGCAAAACAGCATGGATCAATTCGCCAAACTCACCGGCCGGAAATACAAACTGTTTGAATACTACGGACATCCCGAAGCAGACCGCGTGATCATCATCATGGGTTCAGGCGCGGGAGCCGTAAAAGAAACCGTGGACTACCTGAACGAAAACAACGAAAAAGTGGGCGTACTCATCGTCAGGTTGTTCCGCCCATTTTCTATTGCAGACTTCGCCAACATGATCCCCGCCACCGCAAAACGGATCTCCGTTCTCGACCGCTGCAAAGAACCTACCGCCATGGCCGAACCACTGTATATGGATGTGGTAAATGCGCTAAATGAATTCCGCTCAATGAGCCAATCAGCCAATGAGCCAATCAGCCAATTAATCACCGGAGGAAGATATGGGCTTTCATCGAAAGAGTTCAACCCCGGCATGGTGAAAGCCGTGTTCGATGAACTGAAAAACGATCACCCGAAAAATCACTTTACTGTTGGTATCGACGACGACGTTACCCATACCAGCCTCAACTACGACAAAAATTTTTCACTCGAAGCCCGTCATAAATTCCGTGGCCTATTCTTTGGCCTGGGTGCCGATGGCACCGTCAGCGCCAATAAAAACTCTATCAAGATCATCGGCGAAAAAACCGAAGATCACGTACAGGGCTATTTTGTGTACGACTCCAAGAAATCCGGATCACTGACCGTTTCACACCTCAGGTTCGGCAAAAAACCGATCGAATCAACCTATCTGATCAACTCGGCTAATTTCGTGGCCTGCCACCATTTCAACTATCTGACCAAGTACGATATTTTGAAAGATGCAGAACACGGCGCAGTTTTCCTGCTGAACGCGCCATATGACAAAGATGAGGTCTGGTTCAAACTGCCCAGGAAGATCCAGGAAGAGATCAGGGAGAAAGCTTTGAAGTTCTACACCATCAATGCCTATGCTGTGGCAAAGGAAACAGGTATGGGTAACCGTATCAACACGATCCTCCAAACCTGCTTCTTTGCCATCAGTAACGTACTCCCACGCGAGGAAGCCATCGCCAAGATCAAAGAAGCGATCTACGAATCCTATTGGAAAAAAGGAGAAGCCGTTGTCCAGAAAAACTACGAAGCCGTTGACAACACCTTGGAACACCTGTACGAAGTCGATTACTCCAAAAACCTGCTGGGCACCAACGACTTCGGCGATCACATCCCGGACACCGCACCAGACTTCGTTACTGAAGTATTATCAAAGATCATCGCCGGCGAAGGCGACGAACTTCCCGTGTCGGCTTTTCCCGTGGATGGCACCTATCCATCCGCCACCACCAAATGGGAGAAAAGAAACATTGCAGATGCCGTGCCGGTATGGGACACAGACCTTTGCACCCAGTGCGGTAAGTGTTTTTTGATCTGCCCACACGCCGCCATCAGGCCAAAGGTGTACGACAGAGACCTGCTTACCAACGCACCAGATGGTTGGAAACATACCGATCCTATTGGTAAAGAGTGGGATAAAACAAAAGAGGCTTACACCCTGCAGGTGTCTACGGAAGACTGCACCGGTTGTACTCTTTGCGTGGAGTTCTGTCCCATCACCAGCAAAACTGATCCCGGCCACAAGGCGATCAATATGGTCGACAAGATGGATATCCAGGAAAAAGAGATCGAAAACTGGAACTATTTCCTCGATCTCCCTGAAGTGGATCGCACCCGCGTAAACCGGAACACCGTTAAGGGCTCACAGTTCTTCCAGCCCCTGTTCGAATTCAGTGGCGCATGCGCCGGTTGTGGTGAAACGCCGTACCTGAAACTGCTCACCCAGCTGTTCGGGGAAAGAATGATCGTGGCCAATGCTACCGGATGTTCTTCCATCTTCGGCGGTAATCTGCCTACCACACCATGGGCGAAAAATGCAGAAGGCGTTGGACCAGCCTGGGCGAACTCACTGTTCGAAGACAATGCCGAATTCGGATTGGGTATTAAGATGGCGAACCAGAAGAAAAAAGAAATGGCCATCTCCCTGCTCAGCGAAATGCGGCCCCATATTGGCGAAGCCCTCGCCGATGCCCTCACGCTGGCACCCGAACAAACAGAATCCGATCTCAAAATAAAGCACGACCTCATCCGCGAGTTGAAGGACAAACTAAAAGACATGAAGTCCGTGGCTGCCCATAACCTCTATCATCTGGCCGATTTCCTCGCCGACAAATCCATGTGGATCATCGGTGGAGATGGTTGGGCATACGATATCGGCTATGGCGGACTGGACCATGTACTCTCCACAGGAGAGAATGTAAACATCATGGTATTGGATACCGAAGTGTATTCAAATACCGGCGGACAAAAATCCAAATCAACCCCATTGGGTTCAAGCGCCAAGTTTTCGGTGAATGGAAAAACCAATAGCAAGAAAGACCTTGCCATGCAAGCCATTGCTCACGGCACTGCCTATGTTGCCCAGATCGCGATGGGGGGCAACGATTCGCATACCCTGCGTACCATTCTCGAAGCCGAAGCATTCCCCGGCCCTTCCATCATCATTGCCTACAGCCATTGCATTGCACATGGCATAGATATGGCACATGGTGCCGAGGAACAGGACTTTGCAGTGAAATCCGGCTACTGGCCGCTGTTCCACTACAATCCACTGAAACCAAAAGGAGAAAGATTTGTGATCGACTCCAAACAACCTTCCATGCCGCTGAGCGAGTTCATGTACCATGAGAACAGGTTCAACGTGATCAAAGCCAAAGACCCCGAACTGGCAGAACGCTTCCTCCACCAGGCGGAAGATGAAAAGAATGCGAAATGGGACCGGTTGAATCTGTTCAGGGGTTTGTGATCAATCACTCATAACCAAAAGTTGTAACCTTTAAGTACTTATAAAGCGATGGAGATAAACAAATTCTTACCTTGAATTTTCAAAAAAAATCGCATGGATCAATTGAGTGTACGCGTGATATCCTTTCTCAGGAACAATTGGAAGACTTTACTTATTTCCGCGTTGATCATTGCAGGTATGGCAAATTATGAAGACATCAAGGCTGGATTTATTGAGGGCTGGAACATGAGTCAACATCCAACAAAATCATGATCTACTTTCCATAAAAATCTATATCCGCCGCCCCGTATTGATCACATTCACCCTGTTGAACCTGGTGGTGGAGCAACCATGGGATACGGCACTGATCTGGGAAGGCTGGCCCTTACCGTCGCGAAAAGATCCCCCGAGGCGATAGTCCGATGCATCGCAAATAGCGCCAACAGAATTCCAGAACTCCTGCGTGTTGGACTGATAAGCCACATCCTTCAGCATACCGGTGATCTTGCCATTTTTGATCTCATAAGTCAGCTGACCGCCGAACTGGAAATTGTATCGCTGCTGGTCTATCGAGTAGGAACTTCTTCCCAATATATAAATGCCGTTCTCCACCTGGCTGATCATGTCCATCACGTTCAACGCGGAAGCTCCGGGCTTCAACGACACATTGGGCATTCGCTGGAACTGAACGCTGTTCCAGCTATCTGCATAACAACAACCATGTGATTCCTTCAATCCCAATATATGCGCCTGGTCACGTGTGGCCTGATAGTCCACCAAAATCCCACCCTTAATAATATCCCACTCCTTGCATTTCACCCCTTCATCGTCATACCCTACGCCACCCAGGGAACCCGGCTGGGTTTTATCGGCCACTACATTCACCAGCTTATTGCCGAAATTGAAATTGCCCGATTTCCATTTATCTAACGTCACGAAACTTGTTCCTGCATAATTCGCTTCATACCCCAGCACACGATCCAGCTCCGTTGGATGACCCACAGATTCGTGAATGGTCAGAAACAACTGCGTGGGGTCTACAACGAGGTCATACTTACCCGGCTGCACCGGCTTGGCTTTGATCTTCTCCGCCACCTGCAGGGCCGCCATCCTAACATCCTCCTTCATATCATACCTGTTCCTGTACAGCGTGAAATGGGCATTCACCTGCTCTGCCGGATCCGGTGTCATGTATTCATAGCCCATACCCATGGGCGAACTCAGCGCGTCGCGTGTTTCGAACTTGCCCGACTGCTTATCCGTTTTCGTGACCGTAAAGGTTGGCCAGATCCGATGGATGTCCTGATCAATATAAGACCCTTCAGTAGAGGCAAAATATTTCTGCTCATTCACCAGGAACAATGAAGAGGTTACGAACGTTGCGCCGTTCTGCATCGCAATATCGTTCACCGAAAGCAACTGGTCCACTTTCTCCTTGATCGGCACTTCAAAAGCATTCTTCAGGATGGGCGTCTTCCAATATACTTCCCCATATCCTTTTTGCGGAGCCAGCTTCACCGGCTCCTCGGCTATTTTTGCATTCACCCTGGCCACCTGCACCGCTTGTTCTGCTGCCCGGGCAATGCCATCGGCCGTCATATTGTCCGTGGCCGCAAAACCCCAGCATCCATTAGCGATCACCCGAATACCCATGCCATAAGATTCCGTATTGCCTATAGTCTGCACATTTTTTTCGCGCGTATTGATGAACTGGTTCAGATACCTGCCAATCCGCACATCGGCATAGGTTGCGCCTTTCGACTTGGCAGCATTCAAGGCCACATCAGCCAACTTTTTCTTAAGTGCGGTCTCAATAGGTGTTAACGCATCTTCCAATGTGATCTCCCGGGTGAATGCAGGCAGTGCTGGCATCAGTCCAACACCTGCGCCCAGGCCGGCATAGTACAGAAAGTCCCTTCTTTTCAATGCAAACGTTTTAATGATTATACAGCATCGGACAAGGATGTGAACGTGAAATCCCTGATCCTCATCGGCGGCAAAACATAATGGTTGGTAGATTCGTCGCTCACACAACGTTCGGGAATCCCAAGCTCATCTATATTGTTCAGCATGATGATCGGGCTCTCGTTGAAACGCAGGTTCTTGACCGGGAATTTGATCTGGCCATTCTCGATGAAAAAAGTTCCGTCGCGGGTGAGCCCGGTATACAACAAAGTCTGTGGATCTACCGGACGAATATACCACAGGCGCGTAACCAGGATACCTTTTTCTGTGCCTTTGATCAGTTCTTCCAGTGAAGCCTTGCCGCCCTGCATGATCATCCTGTCGGGGCTGGGAATGGCCTTGATCCCTGTCTTTTGCGCCCAGTATCGCGAGCTGAATAAATTTTTGATGATCCCGTTCTCGATCCAGTTCACCCGCTCCTGGGGTCTTCCATCCTGCGCCCAGGTGCTGGTAGGCAGATCGGGGTGAAAAGGATCTGAATACATATTCACACGCTCATCTACCATTTTTTCTCCCAACTTGGTTTTACCGCCGGGCTTACTGAGAAAACTCCTTCCCTCATCAGCAGATCGCGCATCAAGGCCAAACATCAATTGCTCCATCAACACGGACACCGCCATGGGCTCCAGGATCACGGTATATTTTCCAGGCTCGATGGCGCGCGCCCCAGCGGAGCCGGCCGATTTCTTTGCCGCCGTTTCAGTTGTTTTCCTGACATCCAGTTTGGACACATCATTGAATCCCTTGGACGCATAGCCCGAGCCTTTGCCATCTTCGGTCCTCAGTGTCACATTAAAAGCAATATTGGAATTGGTATTGTAAGCAAAAAGTCCATGGCTATTCATCATGGCAGCAAAAGAGGAATTATCCTCCCAAAATCCTGCAGCCACCTGCTTATACTCCCTGGCGATCTTCAGACTTTCCGCAACAGCATCGGTCCTTTCCTTAGGCGTAATATTAGCCGTGGCCTGTACAAAAGTTTTTGAATCCGCATATTGCTGGGGGCCCAGAAAAGGAACATACTCGGGATTCTCTGGTGCCAGCCTGGCCAATTCTTCAGAACGGCGTACCGCTTTCTCCAGGGATTTATCATCAAACTCATTGATGGTAGCTACTCCGGATTTCTTTCCAAAGGAAGACGATACTACCAATGTACTGGTCATCACTCCCCCGCTGGTTGAGACGGCGTTCCGCGCATAACGAATATTTCCACCGATGGAACCACTCAGGTTGGCCTCACACTCATCGGCCTTCGAATAACTGAGCACTTTCTTCAGCAAGGCTTGCGCCTCTTCTTTATTAAGGATCGCCATAGTTATATTTTTCTTGCGGTGTTGATTACATTGACTCCATTGAAACGGGCCGTAGATGAACCATGGGATACGGCACTGGACTGTCCGGGTTGCCCCTTCCCATCAAAGAAGGACCCGCCTAAGCGGTAGTCCTTTTCATCGGCTATAGCCGTACAGGCATTCCAGAATTCCTGCGTATTGGCTTGATAGGCGACATCTTTCAACATGCCCGTGATCTTGCCGTTCTTGATCTCATAGAACAACTGACCCCCGAACTGGAAATTATATCGCTGCTGATCGATGGAAAACGATCCATCACCAACGATATAAATGCCCTTCTCTACATTTCTGATCATGTCAGCCGGACTGAGCTTAGCCTTTCCCGGCCTGAGTGAAATATTCGTCATCCGCTGGAACTGTACGCTGCTCCAGTTATCCGCATAGCAACATCCCTGCGACTCATTGAGACCAATGATATGCGCCTGGTCGCGGATCGCCTGATAATTCACCAGCGTGCCATCCTTGATGATATCCCACTCTTTACACTTGACCCCTTCATCATCATACCCAACTGCGCCCAATGAACCCGGCTGCGTTTTGTCTGCAAAAATATTCACGATCTTACTGCCATAATTGAACTTCTTCGTCTCCCATTTATCCAGCGTCAGGAAACTCGTACCCGCATAGTTGGCCTCGTAACCCAACACCCTGTCGAGTTCCGTGGGATGCCCGGATGATTCATGGATGGTGAGCCAGAGGTGCGAAGGATCCAGGATAAGGTCGTACTTACCAGGCTCCACCGACTTTGCTGCGATCTTCTCTACGGTCTGCTTTGCTGCAGCTTTCGCATCAGCAACCATATCGTACCCCTTGTTATACAGCGTAGTCACGGAATTGATCTGGTCCTTCGGATTGGCTTGCAAATACTCATAACCCATACCCATAGGCGCACTCAGGGACTGACGGGTCTCAAACTTTCCCGACTTTGCATCAACGCGCGTTACAAAGAATGCCGGCCAGATGCGATGAATATCCTGGTCAATGTATGAACCATCCGTAGATGCAAAATATTTCTGTTCGTTCACCAGGAACAATACGGAACTCATGTAGCTGGCACCGTTCGTTAATGCAGCATCGTTGACAGCCAGCAACAGATCTGCTTTCTCCTTGATGGGAACCTCGAAGGCATTCTTCTGGATCGGCGCTTTCCAGCTCACTTCACCATAGCCTTTCTGCGGCGCCAACCGTACAGGTTCAGTTAGCAGCCTGGAATTCTCTTTTGCAATTTGAACTGCGAGTGCTGCCGCCTGGGCAATGCTGTCATCATCCATCTTATCTGTAGCCGAAAAACCCCAGGACCCATTGGCGATCACCCGTATGCCCATCCCATAAGACTCCGTATTGACGGTGTTCTCAATATTCTTATCCCGGGTAACGATGAACTGGTTCAGGTAGCGCCCGATGCGTACATCTGTATACGTCGCGCCCTTTGACCTCGCCGCATTCAGCGCAACATCAGCCATTCTTTTTTTGAGGGCTGTATCCACAGGCGTTAACGCCTCCTCAATAGCTATGTCGCGCCCGAAAATGGGCACCGAATGCAACATGGCAGCACCAGCACCGAGTCCGGCAAACTGCAGAAAATCTCTACGTCTCAAATTGAATTAGTTTAATGATGATGTTATCCTGCAATCTAAACAGCGTCCGATAGTGACGTAAACGTAAAGTCCCTGATCTTCATGGGCGGCACAATCAGGTTGCCCACGCGTTCGGGCTTACCCAACTCCTCCACATTGTTCAGCATGATCACCGGACTTTCGTTAAACCTGAAATTCTTGATCGGAAACTTGATCTTTCCGTTCTCAATATAAAACGTTCCGTCACGCGTGAGGCCCGTCAACAACAGCGTTTGGGGATCCACGAATCGGATATACCAGAACCTGGTCACCAGGATCCCTTTCTCGGTACCTTTGATCATATCTTCGATCGAAGATGTTCCACCCTGCATCACGATGCGGTTTGCAGCAGGCAGGGGCTCCACCCCTTTTTGCTGTGCCCAGTACCGTGAGTAAGCGAGCTTCTTGACCACCCCATTCTCCACCCATACCGTCTTTTCCTGCGGCCTTCCATCACCTGCAAAAGTGGAGAAGGGCAGATCCGGATTCAGGGGATCGGAATACATCGTCACCTTTTCATCAAACAACTTCTCGCCCAGCCTGGTACCACCGCCTTTCTTACTCATATAACTCCGCCCCTCATCTGCATTCCGGGCGTCAAATCCATTAAACAAGTTGCCGATCATATCACTGGCAGCGAGCGGTTCAAGGATAACGGTATACTTTCCAGGTTCTATCGCTTTTGCCGCGGCAGAATTGGTTGCCTTGGAAGATGCTATTTTGGTCAGCGCTAAAGTATCCAGTTTAGACACATCGTTATAACTCTTACTGGCATATCCGGATCCTGTCCCTTCGCGATTTCTCACGGTGATCGAAAAGGCAACATCCGTGGTCTTATTATATCCGAACAGTCCTTTGGAATTCAACGTGGCGTTGAAGCCCGTAGAGTTCTCCAGGAACCCGGCTGCTTCATGACCAGCATCTTTGGCCACTTTCAAACTCTTCGCCACGGCCTCAGCCCTTTTGTCAGGGTCCATGGCTGCAGTGGATGGATTATAGGTGATCGACTCTTTATAGGTCTGGGGACCGAGGAGTGGCATGTACTCCGGATTCTCCGGCGCCAGCCTCGCGAGTTCTTCTGCCCGACGCATGACCTTCTCCAACGAAGCATTGTCAAATTCATTGATGGTGGCGAAGCCGGACCTTTTTCCGAAAGAGGCCGTTACGCCCAGCGAAGTCTGGCTCTGCTCGCCTGCTGTAGACACCGCGTTCCTGGCATAACGGATATTGCCATCTTCAGATCCGCTGAGGTTGACCGTACATTCATCAGCCTTTGAATAACTGAGCGCTTTTTTCATGATCGCCAGCGCTTCATCTTTACTTAAAATAGGCATGTTAATCTGTTTATATTTTTCTTGCTGTATTGATCACATTCACATTCTTGAAACAAGCAGTAGAACTCCCGTGGGATACTGCGTTCGACTGCGCCGGCTGGCCCTTGCCATCGTTGAAAGCGCCACCAAGGCGATAGTCGTCCTTATCCGCGAGGTCTGACATGGAATTCCAGAATTCCTGGGTATTCGACTGGTAGGCCACGTCCCGCAACATACCCGTGATCTTACCCTTGTTGATCTCGTAAAACAACTGACCACCAAACTGGAAATTGTACCGCTGCTGGTCAATGGAAAAAGACCCGTTGCCCAAGATGTAGATCCCTTTCTCTACATTCTTTATCATATCATCCACGCTCCTTTTCTGGGGATTGGGAAGCAGTGATACGTTAGGCATCCGCTGGAACTGCACGTTGTTCCAGCCCTGGGCATAACAACATCCATGGGATTCCTTCTTTCCAATGATATGGGCCTGGTCGCGAATGGCCTGGTAATCGACGAGCACACCGTCTTTGATGATATCCCAACGCTTGCAATCAACGCCCTCATCATCCCAGCCAACGGCTCCCAAAGACCCCGGCTGTGTTTTGTCGCCGATGATATTCACATTCTTATTGCCGAACTGGAATTTCTTAGACTGCCATTTATCCAAGGTCAGGAAACTGGTACCGGCATAATTGGCCTCATAACCCAGCACACGATCCAGTTCCGTGGGATGTCCCACCGATTCATGGATGGTCAGCCAGAGATGTGAGGGATCGAGCACCACATCGTATTTGCCCGGCTCCACGGATTTTGCCTTGATCTTGTCTCCGGCATTGGAAGCGGCACTCCGGATGTCCTCCAGCATATCATACCGCATTTTGTACCTGGTCACTACACCCGGCAGTTTATGCTCCGCAGAAGGGATCAGGTATTCATAACCCATGCCCATAGGTGAGCTCAATGAATCGCGGGTGACAAACTTCCCGGAAGCCTGGTCCACTTTAGTGACCGTAAAGGTGGGGAAGATCCTGTGGATGTCCTGGTCTATATAAGAACCATCGGTAGACGCAAAATACTTCTGCTCATTAACGGCAAAGATGGCCGAATTGACAAAGTTCACCCCATTGTCCATGGCAATGCTGTTGGCATTGAGGAGCAGGTCAACTTTCTCTTTTACAGATACCTCAAATGCATTCTTCTCAATGGGCGCTTTCCAACTCACTTCGCCAAATCCTTTCTGCGGTGCCAGTTGTACCGCCTCGCCCGCTATTTTTGCATTCGCTTTGGCTACAGCTACGGCCCTTTCTGTGACCCTGGCAATACCTTCTTTGGTCATGTCGTCTGACGACGCGAAACCCCAGCAGCCATTGGCCAGCACGCGAACACCAGCTCCAAATGATTCGGTATTGGCAACACCTAAGATCTTCTTCTCCCGGGTGGATACAAACTGGTTCAGGTACCTGCCGATCCTGATATCCGCATAAGTGGCTCCCTTTGAGCGGGCGACATTCAGGGCCACATCGGCCAACTGCTTTTTCATGGCAATGTCCATGCGTTCATACAAAGCTTCCAATGGGTCTATCGGCCGCCCTGCCAGCAATGAATCAGGCAGCATCAGGGCTCCAAGGCCCATGGCCGACATTCGAATAAAATGTTGTCTTTTCAAAACTGCTCCTCCTCTTTTTATTTGAACTAATCTACCATTTTTACCAACTCAACATCAGCCACCCATCCTTTTATTTTCAAACCAAAGAAAACCCGCGGAAATCATGAAGAGCAGGACGTATATGATCAACGGCACCTGCACGTGTTCTTTGAATTCCTGTTTAACAACCTGAGGCCTTCGGGAGATTGAAGATGAAACAAAATCAGCCGTTTCCCGTATCCGTGTATGCATCTTCAGGGGCCGCCAGGCTTCCTGATCAAAGACATAGAACCACTGCTGCCTGCCGGATGTCTGCAGGGCATGCCAGCCGGCAGTCTTCGGCCAGTAACGGCCCCGCCAATAAACCTGGTTAAGGGGATCATTCTCCATGTATATTGCCTGATTGTCAATTAACGCTGAAGGGACGGAGTCAAGCGTCTCAGCAATAATATCCAATGGCTGGTGAACATAACCCCACTCGGGCGTCACCGTCCATTTGTCTTCCGCCGCCACACCTAAAGCTTCACTAAGCAGCGCGGTCCAATACTGGTCATAGTCCTTAGCCGCGCCTGCCAACATCCACTTATAGCTATAGCCGATGGTAGTTACCACCACCCTGCCTTTCCCTTCCTGGTTGGCCGAAGCTACAATCCTTCCTCCTTGCGTCTTTACAAGGGGTTGGTCCGATGAAGCAGCCACAATATCAAATTGATTCTCTGTGCCCAAGGTTTTCAGCGCCAGCGAATCCCCCAGCAGCAGATCTAATTTCTGTTGCTCACCGCCAGGCATCTTGCCGAGCTTAACGCCAAAAGGTCCCCTGCCCTCTCCCTCTCCCCAATACACCAGTCCGGTTCCTGTAACAGCTATCCCTTGTTTGATCAATGAAAGCTCCCCCGGTGTTAATAACAGTAAAGCCTCCTGGTCAGACACGATCAAATCAATCTCCCTGAGGACCGTTTCATTGATCCGGTCCATCGACACTTTTTCGTTATTGACAAACTCCTTTGAAAAAACATTTTTGCTCAGCTTGGTCCTTGACACTACCTGGTAACCTCTACGCAACAACCAGTCTTTCAAAAACCGGCTTTCAAAACCGGGTGCGGATGCCAGGAACAATACCCTGAACGATTTTCTTTCGTTCACCACCAAGGGCAGGATCTGCTTCTCAAGCGTATCCGTTTTATGAACGGCAGCGATTGAATAGGTAGCACGACCAACATGAACGGGAACATGACGGAGATTAAAAACCCCATCGGAGACCATGGATGAATCCAGTACCATTCCAAAATGAATGAGCAGGATCTTCACATGACCAGAATCTGACGAATGATATTTCCCTTGTACCTGCAACACCTCTCCCTGTTCTAATTCTTTTTTGTAGATGACCGTTGAAAAGCCTTCAGGTGCTTCAGAAGGATGGAAGACGAGCTTCTGCCCATCCAGTTTGTTAAGTTGATGCTGCGGCAAACCATAGCCGAACACATGAATGACGTTGGTTCCTGGATGACGATCCAATAGATCGACCAAAGCAATCCCGTCTTTCCCCTTCCTGAGATCGTACAAAGGCATTTTATCATATCCCGACATAGCACGAACACTATTGTCCTGCGCGCCATCAGTAAGCACGAGTAACTGGTTTCCATCCTGTTTCACCACTCGATGATAACCAGGAGGAACCGCCAGTAAATACAACGATACAACGGCAATAACCGTTGCCACCACCCTTCCTATGCGGAAAGCAGGGTCCGCCCTGGCCCACTCCTTCCAGAGCAGGAAGACCAATAGCCCAAAGCATAACAAACCCGTTATGGTTCCCCACTCATTCATCGATGGCAGCTATTTTTTTAAAATACTGTTCAGATAGTTTCTGTGAAGGCCCTGCCCTCTTTTTCACCGGTACGGGTCCCGCAGGGCCCGCCAACTGCAGCATCCCCTTACCAGCCAGTTCCAGATCTGCATCAGTAAACTTGTTTTGCAGAATCCTGCTGATCGATGTCAACACCGGCAAATAGGTTTTGGGATCCTGCGCAGCGTTCACGCTGACCTGTAAACCCGCGTTCTGCAGGGTAAGGACATCGTTGGCTGACAATTTCCCGCCGCCCCGCAATTGTTCTAACATACCCAGGGCTTGCTGCATCAATTCTTTACGATCATCACCCGGTTTCACTGTTCGGACCATTTCCGGTTTCCGGATTCCCGCCAGGTCGCCCGTCAATCTCTTGGAAGGATCCAGCGGCGTTGTTTTGATGCCGGTTTTGGATACATAGGCCCTGGTACTTTGCTGCAGGTCTTTCAGCAGCCGCAATGCTTTATACTCAAAGGGCAATGCCGCGCGCGGCTTCAACATGCGCAACTGCAATTCCGATTTCCACATCTCCGCCAGTGTCGCTTTCAATTGCTTTTTTGTTTCGGCGTCGAAGAAGGTGGCATCTTCCGCGTTGTCATGGTTATGGGTGTACTTGTCGAGCAGGCTGCCGCCCCCTTCTTCGTGTCCTTCCTCGTGTCCTTCTTCGTGTCCTTCTTCTCCGTGCTCCCCGCCTATCTCCACATCGGTCTCCTCGCCCAGGAACTTTCCGTAACGAAGTCGCAATAACTTCTGGTCCGCACCGAGATCATTGCTCTTTGCATCGAAGGCTTCTTTGCTGAGTTTATCCTGGTCTTTCAGCAGCTGTTCTGTTTCAATGATGATCTGGCGCTGGCTTCGGAAGAATTCCGGCCTCAGGTCTATGCCCGAAGAGAGGCCTTCCAGGCTCATCAGCTGTGCCGTATCCTCGATCCGAACGATAAACACATCAGAACGTTTTTCCTGATTACGGTTGTCAACGGCAGATAGGTAAAAATACAGTTCATCGCCCGCCGCCATTTTCAGTTGTGCGAGGTCGATCAGTTTCTTCAATTGGTAACGAAGCTTACCCGGAACAAATCCGCCAAAGGGTATCCGTTGTTCCCTGAAAGCAACTGACTCACCGGAGCCCGACGCAATGGTGGCAAATATGGATACAGCAGACACGCCATAATCATCATTCACAGAAACATCTACCATGGTCCGATAGGCCATGCCCGGCTCGATGGTTGAATTGGGAGTTGGGGCATGAACGGTGATCTCCGGCGCCAGGTCCCTGACCATCACAATAGGATAATACGTGGAGAGTTCTTTTCCCAGTTTCACCTGGTAGAAACCAGAACTGCGCACAGGCATCATACCTTTCCATGTAGTACGATCTCCCGAAGGCGTAAGTGGTAATACCCTCCGGTCGTTAAATACCAACATCATGCTGTCTGCCGGGGAACTTGTTGTCAACATCCATTGAACAGTTCCCCCTTCCTCCACTTCCACCTGAAAAACGTCCTGCTTTCTCACAGCCATGCCTGTATACGCAGGTGGTGTGATGCTGATGGCCACTTCTGAAATTCCGGGAAGCCTGACCTCCCTGGGTTTGGTCGATCTTATCCCCATGCCCTCACTAACTCCCTGTACGTTTCGTGGGATGAAGAATATCATCGTCGCAAGCAAAACGGCCGCCCCAAAAGCAGACAGGGCGGCCTTCCACTTTCTCCGCAGAATGGCAGGCATCTCAACTTCGGCCGGAAACTGCTTTTCTAATTTGCTGATCTGCCTTTGTTCAAAATAATTCAGCTCCTGTTCCGGCTTCAGCCATAGCGATGCGCTGTCTTCGGCAGCAGGTAAAACCTTATCGAGATATGATGCCACATCTGCAGCAGTAATGGGCGAATAAAATAACAGGTAAGAAAGTATACCGGAAAGGCCAGAAAAAACGGGAATCCAGATAGGCTTGCCATCAAAGATCTTCAGGAAGATGGCAACGCTTACTACCAGGAACGCAACAGCAAGTAATATGCAGGACCACACCATCCGGTTCGTCCAGGCCCGTCTCAGTTGTACAATGATATGTTCACCCCTTTCAGCCATTGTTCCTTTTTTGTCTCCGATACACGATCAACCGCTCTAAAAGAAAAAGCCCAAAGGCGATGAACCAGAACCAATGGGAAACATCTTTCGGGACCAGGGCCGCCTTTGCACTCCCCTTTGTGCTGATCACCGGCATCAACTGAAGCGGGTCAATGATCCTGTTATCGATCTTCGCCAGCTGCATACGGGGATACAAAAGCTCCAGTACGAACTGCGGAAATTCTTCCCGCCAAACCCAATCATTCCATGCCGGATCAAATCTTGAATAGAACAAATACCTGTTGGCCCTGGCATCAAAACTCATTATGGTTTCGCCCGTGCCCGTTCGCCATGCTTTTAACCCGTCACCTTCAGCAGAAGGGTGTAGCTGATAAACCGGAATAAGCGAACCACCCGCATCGATAGAAAATGAAGTATGCACTTTCTTCGTTTGTCCGCTCCCATAAGTAAATGTATTGTTGGCTTTTATTTGTTCCGGCAGTTTTTGGGGCGACAACCAGAATAGCCAGTCCAGCCCCCGTGGGGCTTCACCAGATCTTACTGATATCAGCTTTATCTTTCGCCTTGACGATTCGCGGACAGCTTCAATGGCACCCGACAGATAACTTCCGTCATTTATGCCTGGCTCAGCATATATCCCGATCGTTAGGGATGTGGTATCGACGACGGCCGTCTTGCCTTCATACTCAATTTCGGGTTTATCACCCCAACCTCGCCCTGCATTTTTGGGCAAAACGACATGGGAGAAAGAAGTTGTTTCTCCTGTTGCCCTGCCCGTCACCACCACTACACTATCGGTGTTATCCACAAACGCGCTTTCGATCCAGGTGGTCGTACCACTCGTTGCGGATGTTTTCCATTGCACGTCGAGCGAAACGATAGGCCGATCACCTTTAAAACGACTCAGCTGGTTACCTGAATAAATGTAGACAGGTATACCAGCCGGAATAATCTTGTCCAATTTCCGGAGCAAGTCCCAATACTCTCGATCACTCCCTTTTTTTTCCCTGGTCGTGTCGGCCAGTTTCATCAATCCGAAATCACCGCCAAACTCATGAAGTTCAAAATCTTTTCCGAGTAAGGAATCGATCTCTTTTCCATATACCTGATACAAAGACCCGGCATGGCTTCTCTCTATCAGCAACCAACCTTTTTGATTTGACGTTGAGCGGGTCAGTAAGAATGGTCGTGCGACAAACACGGCGAGCATCAAAAACAAGAGGCATCGGATCATCAAAAGAAACAGATCCGACAATTGTAAACTCTTTGCCCTGGACACTGCCGTTTCAGTGAAGAATGAAATACTGCCGATCTTTTTCGTTCGTCCTTTCCGGATGTTCCACAAGTGTATCAGCAAGGGTATAGCAATACCCGCGGTAGCCCAGAGCCATATGGATGAAGCGAAACTGATCAAACTATCTTCCCCTTTTGTTTCGGTGTTTCAGAAAATCGGTCAGCACTTTGTCGAGGGCCTCATTCATGGTCACCAGCTCATACAACACACTTCTGTTTAACAGTTCAGATCGGATATGTGCAAGATATTTTTCCATGTTATCGGAATATGACTTTCTCACCTGCGCGGGGTCCACCTGCACCACCTGCCCGGTTTCAAGGTCTTCCAGCGACGTGTAGCCCCCATAATCCATGTCCAGCTCATTACGGGCCATGATATGCAGCACAATCAGCTCATGCCGGATCTCAGATAACGATTTGATCAACTTGGAGATCTCGCCGTTCCGCTCATAATAGTCTGTTATGAAAATCACCAATTCCTTACGGCTGCTGCCACTAATGATATCCTTGTATCCCGCTGGTGCTGTAAAATGCCCGGATGCGTCGATCTTTTCCAACTGGTAAAAGATCCGCGCAAGATGCTGGCTATCGTTCCGCGCCGGCAGTGTCTGCAGCTCTCCATCCTGCAACACATACAAACCGATGGTATCGCCCTGCAGTTTAGCAAGGTAGGCGAGTGAAGCTGCCATATAGCGTACGTACTCGATCTTTGAAAATCCTTCGTCTTCATGCAACATGGATGCACTGGCGTCCACGATGATCCTCACCGATATACTGGTCTCGATCTCTGACTCCCGGATGTAGTATCGGTCGCTTCTCGCAAACATCTTCCAGTCCAAACGCCGCAAGTCGTCCCCGGCCTGGTAGCTGCGATACTGGCTGAACTCCATACCAACACCTTTTACATTGCTGGCATGCAGGCCGGCCAGGAAACCATCCACCGTGGTTTTCGCCGCCAGGGGGAGATCCTTGATCGCCATTAGAACTTTCGGATCGGCTAACCTGCTCATAGCTATTCTTATTCCAATCTGCCCTTAGGTCGTTCTACTTCTTTCAACAGGGATGCAGTGACATCATCGGCACTGATGTTCTCGGCCTCTGCTTTAAAATTCACCAGGATCCTGTGTCTTAACACAGGGTAAGCCATGGTTTGGATATCTTCCATGGTCACGGCATATCGGCCCTTGAGCAACGCCCTGGCCTTGGCGGTAAGTACAAGGGCTTGGCCCGCCCGCGGTCCACTGCCCCAACGGACCCATTCTTTCACAAATGGAATGGCACTGGTTTCCGGGCGGGTGGCACGAATGATATTCGTTACATATTGTAACAGGTCATCGCTGATGCTGATGTCCCTTACAAAGTTTTGCAACTGTTTGATCTCAGCCCCCCCGAGGATCGGGCTCACCTCTTTTTTCCGGTTACCCGTGGTATTGCTGATGATATCCCTTTCTTCATTAGCGCTTGGATAACCAATGCGCACATACAACAGGAACCTGTCGAGCTGCGCCTCAGGAAGCGGATATGTGCCGGCCTGCTCAATGGGATTCTGGGTGGCTAAAATAAAAAATGGCCTG
>JBBAJN010000016.1:0-19505 GCA_040404045.1 Chitinophagaceae bacterium | reverse complement strand
AAACTCCTGCATGGCCTCCAGGAGGGCGGACTGCGTTTTGGGCGGGGTTCGATTGATCTCGTCCGCCAGGATGATGTTGGCAAAAATGGGCCCCTGGTTGAACTTGAAAAACCGTTTGCCCGTAGCATGATCCTCTTCCAGCACCTCCGTTCCAATAATATCCGTGGGCATCAGATCCGGTGTGAACTGTATTCTCCTGAAGCTGAGGTCCAGGGCCTGCGACATGGTCCTGACCATAAGGGTTTTAGCCAGGCCGGGGACGCCTTCCAACAGGCAATGACCGCCAGCCAGCAGGGCTACGATCAGTTCATCCAGGATCACATCCTGCCCCACGATCACTTTCTGGATCTCGGCTTTGAGAAGGGGTAATTTGCTTAATAAAGCATCAACCTGGCGCTCAGTTAATTCCAATGGCTTAGTTTTATTCTTGATTTTTATCCGGACGAAGGAAATTAGGGCAAAAATAGGTGGTAAAAAAATGAGTTCCTTAGCGTGCGGGAAATTGAGTATACATGGTGAAGTCGAGATTTACATTTACCAGGATAAGCTATAGATCGGGGGATTGGGATACGGACCAGCGGATGCCGTCCAATATCCTGAACTCACTGATCGAATACACCACCATACCGGTTAACCCCAATGAGAAAGTGGTAGACCTGTCTTCCAACGACCTGTTCGGGTCCCCTTTCTGTTACCTGAGCGGCCATAAACTGGTGCAGTTCAACGCGCAAGAAGCCGCCCATTTCAAGAACTACGTCAATAACGGCGGATTTGTGTTCGTGGACGACTGTAACCACGACATAGATGGATTGTTTGCCCGATCCTTTGAAACCCAGATGGCCAACTTGTTTGGAAAATCTGCCTTACAAAAAATTCCGAATAACCACGATCTCTACCGGTCTTTTTTCGAATTTGAGAAAGGTCCGCCTACAACTTCCTTTGAATTGAACGGCTGGGGAGACGACCTGGTGCATGATTACCTGAAAGCCATCTATGTCAACGGTCGTATGGGTGTACTGTACAGCAACAAGGACTATGGTTGCGAGTGGGACTATGATTTCAGAAACAAAAGATTTCTCGCAGAAGACAACACCAAATTCGGGATCAATATCATTGTGTACGCTATGCAACAATGATGCTTAGCCTTTTTTCCTGATCCAGTCGTATAGCCTGTTCACATCTTCCACATGAAACAACTGCGTGCCCGGATTCATGGTGGCTGCGGTGCCGCATGCTACGCCGAATCTGCACATATCGGAATAACTGCTTCCTGCGTCCAGCTTCCAGGCCATGCCGGCCACCATACTGTCGCCTGCGCCGATGGTGCTCATTTTTTTCACGGGCGGGGGAACGATCTGCTCAACAAAATCTTTCGTGACCAATAACGCCCCGGCTGCGCCCAGGGACACCACCATCACTTCGCACTGGCCCGCGTTGATGAACTGCAGTGCCGCATCGTCTACTTCACTTAGTTGAAGACTGTCAGCGCCTACCAGCGAACTTAATTCTGCCAGGTTCGGCTTGGCCAGGAAAACCCCCTGCTCCAGCGCTTTCTTTAATGGCAGTCCGGATGTGTCTACGATCAATTTGATCCCATGTTGACTGCAAAACCCAGCCAGCTGCGCGAAGAAATCATCCGGCACACCCTCTGGCAGGCTTCCACTGGCCACTACAATAGTTGGACGAGGTTCCATCTCCCGAATGACACGTAAGCAATCCGCTACTTCTGTCGGATCCAAAGCGGGGCCGGGCATGACAAATCGATACTGGGCGTTAGTGGAGGTTTCAGCGGCTGAAAAGTTTTCACGACTTTCCCCTTTAATGGCTACAGGCCTGATGGCAATGTGTAGATCAGACAAGAGGCTCTCGATCAACTTGCCATTGACCCCGCCTGACGTAAAAACGGCAGTGCTGCTGCCGCCCAATTTATGGATCGCCTTACTCACATTAATACCGCCGCCGCCCGGCTCCAGGATCATCTTACCACATCGCAACTTCTTCTCGGGAACAAGTTTGTCAAAAGATGTGCTTTTATCTAAGGCCGGATTCATGGTGAGTGTAACGATCATAGCGAAACCTTTATGCAACTAAGTTACACCCTTCAGCCATTTTTGAAATATTTAACCATCCCGGTTATGGCTAATCGTTGTTTTTGTATCTATATTCAACAAGCTTAATTACAATCATGAAAAGTTACCTTGCTGTTCTGATCATTGGACTGTCCCTCATCATCTCAGTCATCCTGCTGGGCAGGGCCTACAATTACAAATTCAAATCAAATGAAAACATCGCTGTAGTTGGGTTGGCGGAAGTGGATTTCGTCAGCGACCTGATCGTTTGGGAAGGCTCTTTCAGCCGGAAAAACCTGTCGTTAAAAGATGCTTATGCCGGGTTGAAGAACGACGAAAACGAGATAAGGGCATACTTCAGCGCAAAAGGGATACCTGATTCCGCACTTGTTTTCTCAGCCGTGGATATCATGAAGGACATTGCCACCAGCTACGACAGGAGCGGTAATATCTCAGCGAGTGTGTTTATCGGGTACCTGCTAACGCAAAAGGTTAAGATAGAATCGATGGACATTGACAAAGTGGAAAAGGTGTCGAGGGAAGTGGGGCCATTGATCGAAAAAGGCATTGAATTCAATTCCGGGCCACCCATGTATTTTTATACCAAACTGGCAGACTTGAAAATGAACCTGCTGTCCAAAGCGTCGGAGGATGCCAAAGCAAGGTCGGCCACGATCGCAAAAAGTGCAGGAAGCAAACTGGGCAGACTCAGGAAATCAACCATGGGAATCTTCCAGATCACAGGAAAGAACAAGAATGAAAATTTCAGCTATGGCGGCTCTTTTAACACCATGGATAAATTAAAAACAGCCTCCGTCACCGTCAGAACGGAATATTTGCTGGAGTGATTTAACTGACCTGCTCGTAATAAGGGATATCGTCGTGCGAAACGGAGTCCTGCTGCAGCCAGTAGGCCCTGGTAACCACGTGCCCGTCAGGGGTTCTCAGCAGCCGGCCAAAAATGGCATTGGTGGTATTGAATGTATAATCGGTAACGCCAATAGTAAACGAAGTTGGGGCAGGCGGCGGTTCAGGTGCAGGCACAGGTTCTGCCCCCTCTGCCCCTGCATCCGCAGTGGCAGGCTTAGGCGGCGCAGCAGCAGCTTTTGGGGCCGGAGAAGGCACCACCACCACCGTATAACCGTTGGCCTCAAGCAATGGCTTCAGAAATGCGACCCGCTCCGGACTCGCGTTCTTTTCAGCGATCCCGCATTTCACGCCATCCAGCTCTTCAAACTCATGATTCTTATTGATAGCCATAGATCTCTTTTATATCATAGAACAAATATGGTCATAGATCCAGCTGATCACACCGGTTAAGATGATACCCATCGTACAAATGATCAGCCCCAGCCCAACCGGCCTTAAAATCACCAATGGCTTCTGCCCTTCTTCGGGCGCGCTGAACACCAGCCTGACCACTTTCAAATAATAATACAACGAGATGATCATATTCAAAGCGGCAAGGGTGATATACCAGTAATTTCCCTTGGAAGCGCCAGACATCAGCAAAAACAACTTACCAAAAAATCCTGCCGCCGGGGGAATCCCAGCCAGGGAAAAAAGACCGATCGATAAAGCCCAGGCCAGCGCTGGCGAAGTTTTATACAATCCCTTCAAACTACTGATGTTCTCGATACCAGCCTGCGACCGTAACACGGATGCCACTCCAAAAGCAGCCAGGTTGGAGAACACATAAACCAGGATGAAATAAGTGACCGAGCTGATCACTTCATTGTTCTGTCCGCTCAAGCCAACCAGTATGAAACCAACCTGCGCAATGGACGAGAAAGCCAGGAACCGCAACAGATTGTCCTGCCGCAGCGCAAAAAAATTGCCTATTAACATCGTGAGCAATGACAGCACCACCACCAGCGAGTACCACGTGCCCGAAAGATTCGGGAACAGTTTGTAAAGAATGTTATAAAGGGCAAAACTCACCGCGCCTTTTGACACTACACTTAGAAATGCTGTTACCGCAACCGGAGAGCCCTCATACACATCCGCCGTCCAGAAATGAAACGGGACCACCGAAAGCTTAAAAGCAAAAGCGCTAAACAGGAACACAAAAGCCATGATATGCAACGGATCGTTCTGTAAACGGCCCCATATGGTGGCGAAATCCAGCGATCCGGAAACCCCGTAAACCAAAGAGATGCCAAACAGCAGGATGCCCGAAGCCAGCGCGGACGACATGACCATCTTCATGGCTGCTTCAGACGATTTCCGCCTGCCCAGATCGAAATTGGCCATTACCGCTACCGGTATACTCGCTAACTCCAGGGACAGGTAGAACATCAGCAAATGATCGCTGGAGACCAGGAAATACATACCGAGCAAAGCAGACAGCATCAGCATGAAGAACTCCGACATGTGCTCGTGGCTTTTCAACCAATCGGAACATAACAAGGAGATCAGGTAAACACCCAGCGACAGTATGCCTTTCTGAAACCCGGCCAGTTCATTGTGTATAAACATACCGTTAAAGATCCGGCCCGTGCCGTTGAAGCCAAAGGCGATGATCACGTTGGCGAGGAGCATCAGCTGGATCAGCGACAACAACGTATCAGGCTTCATTCCCCTGCCCAGTTTGATGAACAGCAGGATGAAGATGATGACGGTAACCGTCAATTCAGATTTCATCAATTGTAAATACTCGTACATACTCCTCCTTTATTTTCCGGCTAATTTATTTGCAATGACTTCCACACCAGGACTCACCAGATCGTTCAGCCAGAACGGCGCAAGCCCCATCAGCAAGATGCCCGCGATCAGGATCACCGCTGCCCATTTTTCATTCCACCTCGCGTCGTTCGGAACATCAGTGTCGGCTTTGAGGGGTCCCATGGAGACCTGGCCTACGGCACGTAGTATATACACCGCTGTCACTACGATGGATGCACAGGCGATGACCGTAGCGATACGGTGGAAGACGCCCTCGTTCTCCCATGAACCCACGAATACGGTCATCTCGGCCACGAAGCCACTCAGTCCGGGTAGTCCCAGCGATGCAAAACCAGCAATGTATAATGTGGTAATAATAAACGGCATTATCTTCAGCAGGCCACCCATTTCAGCTACCATCCTTGTATGTGTTCTTTCGTACACCATACCGATGATGGCGAAGAAAAGTGCCGTCATCAGACCATGCGACACCATCTGGAACACGGCACCTGTTATCGCAGTTTTCGTGAGCATCCCAATGCCTAATAATACGAAGCCGCAATGGCTTACGGATGAATACGCATTGATGTATTTGAGATCCTTCTGCATCATGGTCGCAAATGCTCCGTAGATGATCGCAATGGAAGCCAGCACAATGATCACGTTGGCATATTCGTGCGCGCCCTCGGGGAACAGATAGGTAGCGGCCCGCAGGCATCCGTAACCTCCCAGCTTCATGGATATACCCGCCAGGAACATGGATCCCGCTGTTGGCGCAGAAGAGTGGCCATCGGGCACCCAGGTATGAAAAGGGAACATCGCCGTAAATACGCCGAACCCGGTAAACACCAGCGGGAAAACCCAACGCTGCAGCGAAAAGGGGATTTGCATCTCTGCCAACTTCACAATATCAAACGTCCGCGTTTCTGGCGGCATCGAGAAATACATGCCCAGGATACCCACCAGGATCAGTGCTGATCCACCCATGAGCATCAAAGCGAGTTTGTTCGCGCTGTACGTTTTATTACCGCTGCCCCAAATGCTGATGAACAAGTATTTTGGAATCACGGCAATCTCAAGGAAGAAGAACATCAGCATCAGGTCAAGCGAAACAAAGAAACCATATGCGCCAAAGGCAAGCAGGGTCAGGAAGAAAAAGAATTCTTTTTCCATCTTCTCCATATTCCAGGATACCAATACCCCTGCGATCACCACAAAAGCAGTGAGCAGGATCATGGCTACAGAAATACCATCCACACCGGTGTGAAAACTAAACCCGAGAGATGGGAACCATCGGTATTGCTGTTCGAACAGGATGGGAAATACATTCCCGATCTCGCGCTCCCGCGTAAAGGCTGCATATAAAGCGATGGCTGCTGCCATTTGCAATAGCGCGCCAACGAGTGCAATGAGCCGGGCCTGTTTCCCTGGCATCGCCACAATGGCTATGCCGGTCAGCAGGGGTAGCAATAAGATGATAAGAAGATCCATGATATATTATTTAGCGCCAGGGCACCATTTTAAAGACGTAAACAGAAACAATAATGATCACACCAAACAGGAAAAACAAACCGTACTGCTGGACTTTGCCCGACTGCAATCCCTTGATCTTGTAGGAGATCCATTCCATCCCTGAGCCGGTGGCAGATACAATGCCGTCAACCACATGTCGGTCCACCCAGGCCGCAGGCTTTGCGATCAGGTTGAACAACACCCCTTTGGTAAAGCC
The DNA here is from genome assembly GCA_040404045.1 of Chitinophagaceae bacterium. Taxonomy (GTDB): domain Bacteria; phylum Bacteroidota; class Bacteroidia; order Chitinophagales; family Chitinophagaceae; genus Pollutibacter. The sequence continues at coordinate 13,043 of JBBAJN010000016.1, read as the reverse complement.
GAGCCAGAGCTCATCGATATAAAATTTGTTTTTTGCCGCCGTATACAGGCCCCCCATTGTTCTCGACATCCTGTCCGGCAGGTCTGTTCTCTTCCTGTACATCCAGGAAGAGAGGGCAATACCCAACAGCGCTACTGCTACCGGCGTGATGGAGAATTGAAGGTGCAGGGATGTCTCCAGTGGCTTTCGGCTTGCACTCACAAACTCCCCGAAAGGAATGAAACCCGCTACCACAGAACCGATTCCGAGAATCACAAGGGGCGCCAGCAGAAACAGGTCGCCTTCTTTTTTAGGATGATGTCCGGACTCATGCGCATGATGTCCATGATCTTGCTCTAAACTCCCCCCCTCATGGGCGGGCTTGTTCCAGAAGATCATAAAATACAGCCGGAACATATAGAATGCAGTTAAACCAGAGGTTAACAGCGCTATCCAAAAAATGAGAGGATTGTTCTCCCAGGCTGCCAGGAGGATCTCTTCTTTACTGAAGAAACCTGCAAACGGCGGAATGCCCGATATCGCTAAACATGCAAACAGGAACATCAGGTGGGTGACAGGCATCTTCTTCGCGAGACCACCCATGTCTTTCATTTCATTGCTGTGTACATAATGGATCACAGCACCCGCGCCGAGGAACAGAAGTGCCTTGAAGATGGCATGGGTAAACAAATGAAACATCGATGCGGTATAACCGAGATGGGTAGCCGAAGTATCTGCAGGTACCAGTCCCAGCGCGAACATCATAAAACCGATCTGAGAGATGGTTGAATAAGCCAACACCCTTTTGATATCCGTTTGGGTGCAGGCAATGATTGCCGCGAACATGGCCGTAAATGCCCCGATATCGTCAATGTAATGAATAAATGAAGATCCGGAGTATGCATAGACCGGATACAACCTGGCAACAAGGAATACACCCGCGACCACCATGGTAGCGGCATGGATCAATGCGGATACCGGCGTGGGGCCTTCCATGGCATCGGGCAACCAGATGTGCAGCGGGAACATAGCGCTTTTACCTGCCGCCCCCATGAACACCAGGGCAAGCCCCCAGGTAAGTGCAGAAATGCCGAGGAAACTAGCTCCAGCGGCAGAAGCCAGCGTTTCGCCCGGCGTACTGAGCTTGCTGATCAACTCCATAAAATCCAGTGTGCCTGCCTGACCTGACAACAACAGGATCCCGATCAGGAATCCGAGGTCGGCGAACCTGGTCACAATGAACGCTTTCTTTGCAGCCGCCATGGCGGACGACTTCTGGTAAAAAAATCCGATCAATAAAAAAGAGGACATACCAACCAACTCCCAGAATATGTAGATCTGAAATAAATTGGACGATAGTACCAGCCCCAACATGGAGAAAGTGAACAACCCCAGGAAGGCATAATAAATATGAAACCTCTCCTCTCCCTTCATGTACGAAAGGGAAAACACATGCACCATCAATGAGATGAAAGTGACTACCAGGATCATCATCATGGAAATGGGATCGAGCAGTAGACCCATATCAATGCTCAGTCCGTTCCCGAACGTCAACCAGTTCAGCTCAAAAGGAACCATCTGCTGAAACACGCCATCTACTTTGCCCTCGCGAAAAAAGTAAGTAGCCGCTGTAACCGCCGAGATCAGGAAAGATACCAGCATCACGATCACACCCACCAGGCCGGCCTTGTTCTTAAAGAATGATCTGCCGAACAATCCCAGCAACAGGAACGACAGGAAAGGCAGTAAAGGGATCAGCAATATGTTCATCAGGTTCATGATCTAAAATATAATTGGCTAATTCTCTAGTCTAAAATTCACCACATTGGTCTCATTCCCCACATTCACGTCAGTGCCTCATCTCCTCTGCCACTTCCACATTGATCGAATGGTGGGACCTGAAAAGGTTGATGATGATCGCCAGGGCTACGGCAGCCTCTGCAGCAGCAATGGCGATCACAAAAACGGTAAAGAATGTTCCATCAAGGCTTCCGGGCCAGAGATATTTATTAAAAGCGATAAAATTCAGGTTCACGGAGTTAAGCATCAACTCAACGCTCATCAGCATCGTGATGAGGTTCCTCCTGGTGAAGAATCCATAGATGCCCGCAAAAAAAAGCATGGCGCCGATAGCCAACAGGTGGTATAATCCGGGCTCCATCATTTTGTTTCAGTTTTATTGGTCATAGCGATCACAATACAGCCGATCATCGCGGCCAACAGCAACATACTCACCAGCTCAAAAGGCAAGGCGTAGCCATTAATATCGAGCATCTTTTCACCAATCTGCGCAACGGATGCCGAAGCGCCGCCAGTCACGGAAACAAAGCCATATCTCAGCATAACTGACATAACGAGCGCCAGTCCGGCCAGCGCCGCCAATGCAGAAAACAGTACCCTGCCTCCTGCAACGGCCGGAAGCTTTTCGCCCGACTGTTGGGTAAGAAAGATGGAGAAAATAATCAGTACAGCGATACCGCCCACATACACCACGATCTGCACCGCAGCCACAAACTGGTAATCCAGCCAGAAATAAATACCCGCGATCCCGATGAGGGCAAACAACAGGTAAATGGCAGAGCGGAAGATCTGTCGGGATGTCACGGACAACAGCGCACTGATGACCGTCATCAAACCGAGCAGATAAAACATGATGGTAGATCCAGACATAATATAATTGGCTAATTAGCTAATTGACTGATTGACTCATTCACTCCACGCCTTCTTCCAGCTTCGACCCGGGCTTATTCAACACCTTGGTCAGCTGCGCACGATCATACACGCTATGCTCGAAATTCTGCGCCATCTGGATGGCATTGGTTGGGCATGCCTCAATACACAGGTTACACATCGTGCAGAGCTCGAGATGATATATGAACTTATCGATCGCTTTCTTCTTCTTCCCTTCAGGACTGACATCAAACTTGGTAATGATCTTGATGGTGCCGTTCGAACAGGCCAGTTCGCAGGCCGTACAGCCCGTGCAGCGATGCTCATTGCTTTCGGTATGCGACATCACCACTTCACCACGGAACCGCTCAGGCAACACCAGCTCGTCCCGATTATCAGGATACTGCTGGGTGATGATCTCTTTATGGTGGGTAAAGTAATAGGCTGTCCGCTTCATGCCAATAGCCATCGACTTCACCGCGCCATAAATGTCTTTTATATAATCCGTCAAAAACATATTCTCAATTTAATTAGTCAATTAGCTAATTAGCCAATTAGCTAATTTAAAAATGCCAGCCCTTGATCGCGATCAACGTCACCAGCAAAATATTGAACATACTGATCGGCAACAGGTACTTCCACTCCAGGTTCAGCAGCTGGTCGATCCTTAATCTCGGGAAAGTCCACCTGAACCACATGATCACGAAGATCAGGAAGAAGGTTTTACCAAAGAACCAAACCGACGAAGGGATATAATCCATCACGTGGTTGAACCCTGCCCAGTTCCCGATATGTAAAGGCATCCATCCTCCCAAAAACAAGGTTGCGCCAATGGCACACACAATGAATACATTGATATACTCCGCGAGAAAGAACAACGCAAATTTCATCCCTGAATACTCGGTATGGAATCCGGCCGTTAATTCGGACTCAGCCTCAGCAAGGTCGAACGGGGCGCGATTGGTTTCTGCGGTCACTGCAATGATAAAGACCACAAAAGCGATCACCACCGGAATATGGCCCTTGAACAACCACCAGCCATTGGCCTGTGACTGTACAATCTCTGAGATCTGCAAACTGCCGGTCAGTACCACTACGGTCAGGATCGCAAGCCCTGCGCTCAGCTCATAACTCACGATCTGCGCGCCACTGCGCATCGCTCCCAGCAACGAGTACTTATTGTTACTGCTCCATCCCGCCATCAGGATACTGATGACCGACAATGAAGAAACCGCAGTGATATAAAGCACCCCAATATTAAGATCCCATATGTAGAGATCCCTTGCAAACCCAAGTGGCGCCAGCAATAGCATGGCCGTGATCATGGCAATAAAGGGGGCAAGATTGAAAAGCATTTTATCGGCTCCTGCCGGGGTAATACCCTCTTTCATCAGCAGTTTAACAGTATCTGCCAGCGACTGCAGCATACCCTTATAGCCTACCCTGTTAGGGCCAAGCCGAATCTGCATATAAGCGGCAACCTTGCGCTCCATGATCACCAGCACCAGGCCCAGCAATGCAAATAACGTGATAGCCAGCAGGCCCACGATCACCATCTCGGTGATCAGCGCCACCGTGGCCGGAAGCACCTCATAAAGCCAGGCATCTATTGACTTTGCTATGTTTGATAAGCTCCACATATATTCAATTGGCTAATTAGCTAATTGACTAATTAGCTAATTCGTTAATTCCATTTTTCAAAACAATGAGCTAATCAGTTAATGAGCCAATTAGCCAATTGGACCTATCGGTCTATATCCGGTATCACCAGGTCCAAACTACCCATGGCTGCGATCAGGTCGCCGATCTTGGCCCCTCTCGAGATATGGTCAAGCGCACTCAGGTTGGAATACCCGGGCGACCTGAACTTGATCCGGTATGGCGTCATACCGCCCTCACTCACCAAATACACCCCAAACTCACCACGGGCGGTTTCCACCCTCGAATAATACTCCCCTTTCGGGAGCTTCAGTACGGCTTTTGTCTTCGCCTGAAAATCACCTTCCGGAATATTATCGATCAACTGTTCAATGATAGACAGGCTCTGCCGCACCTCTTTGACACGCACCAGATACCTTGCATAGGAATCCCCTTCCGTCAGCACCACTTCCTCAAAATCCAGTTTATCATAAATCCCGTAAGGATATATCTTCCTGATATCGCAACTGACACCCGAGGCCCTTGCAGTAGGACCACTCATGCCAAACGAAATGGCGTCCTCCTTACTCACATAACCGACACCTTTTGTCCTGTTGATGAAAATAGTGTTATCCGTCACCAGTTCATCATATTCATCCAGCTTATCCTTGAACTGCTGTAACAAGGCTTTAACCCGTTTATGAAAATTGGGATGCAGATCGGTCATCACGCCGCCGGGCACCATATAATTCATCGTCAGCCTCGCGCCGCAGGTCTCCTCCATGATATCATTGATCATCTCCCGTTCACGGAAGGCATGGAAGAATGGTGTGAAAGCACCAAGATCCATGGCCAAAGCTCCCCAGGCCAGGATATGGGAGGCCACCCTGGTCAACTCATCCATTAGCACCCTGATCACTTCGGCCCTGGCCGGGATCTCAACCCCCAGGCCCTTCTCCACCGCCAGCACACATCCATGATTGTTAATATGCGCGCTGAGGTAATCCATGCGGCTTGTTGAATAGATGAACTGCCTGTACGATAATGACTCACACATTTTCTCAATGGAACGATGGATATAACCCAAATGGGGCTCCACTTTTTTAATGGTCTCCCCATCGAGCGTAACCACCAGGTGCAGGACCCCGTGCGTGGAAGGATGCTGGGGACCAAGGTTGATCACCATATCGCCCGATCCAGATTTCACTATTTCTTCTGTATGTGTAAACATGTTAGACAATCAAAGCTTGATCATATTCACTTCGTCCTCATAATCTTTTCGCATGGGATTCTTACCCTCCCAGCCATCTGGCAGGATCAACAGCCGGAGGTCGGGATGATTCAGAAAACGGACCCCGAACATCTCATACACTTCACGCTCATGAAACTCCGCCGTACGCCAGATATCACAGATGGTTTCCATCTCCGGCTTCACCCTGTCCAGTTTAACCTTAACCACGATATTATATCGGTTAGCCGTACTCGACAGATGGTAAACCATCGTCAGATGGGTCTTCCAGTCCACGCAGGTCAGGCAGAACATATAATCGAATCCCAACTGTCCATCGCTCCGGAGTTTCTCCATCAAAGCGCGGAATCCTGCCGGTTCTACAAACAGATTGATCCACTCACCGCCTTCTTCGAAAACCAGGCCTTCTTCCAGAGTACCTAAATATGCCTGCAGTTCTTCCTGGTTCATTTTTTATCAAGATTTATATCGATCCTCTCACGCTTACCCCCACTCCTGATCTTCTCCTGCAGGGTGATAAGCGCATGCAACAGGGCCTCCGGCCTCGGAGGACAACCGGCCACATAAACATCCACAGGGATCACGTGATCAGCGCCCTTCACAACCGAATAGGTATTATAGAAAAAAGGGCCTCCACTTGTGGCACATGCTCCCATGGCAATAACATACTTAGGATCAGGGATCTGGTCGTACAACCGCTTCAGAACAGGCGCCATCTTATTCACGATCGTTCCGGCTATGATGATCACGTCTGCTTGCCGGGGTGTGGCGCGGGCCACTTCAAAACCGAAACGGGACCAGTCGTACTTGGCAGATGCAGTAGACATCATTTCTATGGCGCAACAACTGGTGCCGAATGTCAGCGGCCAAAGGGAATTACTCCTGGCCCAGTTGATCACGTCGCCAATAGCACCGGTCATAATACCCCCTGTAGGTGTCTGATGCACCTGCCCGGGGAATTCTGTCACTGGTCGTTGTCCTTCCATCATAAAATATCAGCCTCTATTACTTCCATTGCAATGCGCCTTTTTTGTGCGCATACAGGAAGCCCATGAACAATATGAAAAAGAATATAACAATTTCCACCAGCGCTGCCCATCCTACCTTCTTGGCCACAACGGCCCACGGATAAAGGAAAACCAGTTCCACATCGAAGATCAGGAAGATCAACGCAAACAAATAATACCCAACGTTGAATTGTATCCAGGTATTTCCCTGTGTAGGAACGCCGCACTCATAAGGCTCCAGTTTCTGTTTATTCACAGAACCCTTTAACACCGCCCTTGAGATCAGGATTGCAAATACGGAAAACGCTACCGCCGCCAGAGTGAGAATGAGCATGGAAACAGGACCCATAGTGTGATTGATTTGCAATACTATTATAACGAATAATTCAACCGTCACAAAATTTATTATCTCTGGCAACATGAGACATGAGCAAAGTCGAATATGGGATGATATTTGTCATTTCCCTGTATCAAGATCCACGACAGGCATTTTATGCGCTTGTTGGCAAGTTTTGTATATTCATTGCACCAAAACCTTTCATGTATAAGACAACAAGACGGAAGACCTATATCCTGCTCCATCCGGAACTGGGTCATTCTAAATGGGACAGGCTGATCAATGGCTTCATCATCACCCTCATCCTGTTGAACGTAGTTGCGGTTATGCTTGAAACCGTACCTGCCATACACGATCCGTATGCAGATTATTTCGCCTATTTTGACCTGTTCTCGGTAGTGGTATTCTCCATGGAATATATTCTAAGGGTTTGGTGCTGCGTGGAGGAACCACGTTACAGGCATAGCATTTACGGCAGGCTGAAATACATGTTCAGCGCTGGCGCGCTCATCGACCTGCTGGCCATCCTGCCGGTCTACCTGCATGCCTTTGTTGGCCTGGATCTCCGGATATTGAGGATACTCAGGCTCGCCAGGTTCCTGCGCCTGTTCAGGCTGACCCATTATATGAAAGCCACCCGGATCGTGGTCAATATTTTCCGCAGCCGGAAGAACGAACTCGTCCTGAGCTTCATACTGGCCATTTTCCTGATCATCATCTCGTCCAGCCTGGTATATTTTGCAGAACACCGTGAACAACCGGAAGTATTCAGCAGCATCCCTAAAACCATCTGGTGGTCCGTGATCACCTTAACCACCGTTGGCTATGGCGATATGGTGCCGCACACCGAGTTGGGAAAATTCCTGACTGGGGCCCTCCTGCTGGTTGGCGTTGCCATATTCGCCCTGCCAGCGGGTATAATTACTGCCGGATTCCTGGAAGAAACCAGGAAATCAAACCGCAGAAAGATCAACTGCCCCCATTGCGGTACAGAACTGCCGGAACATTATCATTCGGACCATACCGGTCATCACCCAGAAGCCTCGCATGTGGAACCGGAAAACAAAGGGTAACCGCCTCCGGCAGCGGCAAAATCCTGAACCTTGGTTCCATAGCGGGCTGGCACGATTGAAGAAAAGATGCTTAATTTCCATCCGTTGGAAACAAACATGATCTGGAAATTCATTGCGGGCATAGGCTTCTTTCTCTATGGGCTTCAGCTTATGGACCAGTCCCTCACTAAACTTTCCGGAAGGTCTTTCAAGAAATTCCTCCACAAAAACACCCAGTCTGTGGCTAGGGCCATTGGAGGCGGGGCATTGCTGACCGCGCTGCTGCAAAGTTCTTCCGTGATCGCGCTGATCACCCTTGGTTTCGTAGAGGCGGGCATGATCCCCTTTAAAAATGCACTGGCGGTTATCATGGGTTCCAACCTGGGCTCTACCGCTACAGGCTGGATCGTGGCCACCGTTGGCTTTAAGATGAGCATTGAAAATCTTGCTTTACCCGGACTGGCGATATCAACCATTGCCATGTTCTTTCTAAAACAACGAAAGAACCTCTTCAATAGTTTTCGGGTATGCTTTGCCGTATCACTCCTTTTCTATGGTCTGGGATTTATGAAAGACAGCTCCAGCAACTTCGTGGAGCAGGTGAATATAGCCCAGTATAAGGAACAACCCCTGTTCGTTTTTGTGATCATTGGCTTTATCATCACATCTATTGTGCAAACCAGTTCCGCAACCATGGCCATTGCCCTCACCGCTCTTTACTCAAAGGCCATTCCATTCCCGGCTGCTGCAGCCGTGATCATCGGATCGGAAATGGGTACGTCGCTCAAAACGCTGATAGCCGGTCTTAATGGCAGCGGAGAGAAGAAAAGGGCCGCCTTCGGCAATTTCTATTTCAACGTAGCCACTGTAGTACTGTCATTTATCTTCCTGCCCTTCCTGATCCGGCTGATCACCAGTATCATCGGGATCGGCGACCCCCTGATCGGCCTCGCATTTTTCCAGAGCCTCATCAACTTACTGTCGATACTGCTCTTTTTGCCCTTCCTGAATATCTATTCAAAATGGCTGGAGCGACAGTTCTCCAGGAACGATGTACAGGAGTCTTTCATAAGCCCCGCCATGGCTAACCATGAAGCTGACGCAACTGCGCTGAAAGAAGAGATTCAGAACCTGTTGGAACGGAACCTCGACTTCCACGACACGGTGATGGATATCAATATGCCTGAGAAGAATGGACTGATCGACAACATCAAATCTTTTGCGCGGGTGTCTGGATACACCCAGAAATTGTATAACAAACTAAAGGCTTCGGAGGGTGAACTGCTAGAACACTATGTGAGACTGAAAGATGAAGACAGTTCGGGAAAAGAAAGCCAACTGATGGGAATATACATGGAGAGCCTGAGGCAGATCATCCACTCGGCTAAATCAATCAAAGACATCCATCATAACATTACGGAGTTGCGCGAATCGGAAAACGACATCCTGCATGATCATTTCCACAGGCTGCAGGAAAACTGGCTCAACTTTAAAGCCTCATTCCAGGATGCCCTGTACACCAGGGCCAACCTCGACACACTGATGCACCAGGCCCATATTGAGGTTACTGCCAACAATGAACTGGTCAGGTCAGCGCTTGGAAGGGGAGAACTTGGCGATATGGAAGCGTCCACACTGATGAATATTGAAAGAGAGATCCTGTCGTCCAAAAAAGCCATGATCCGCGCTGCCGAAAACCTTTCCCAGTAAGCAAAACGGCCCTGATCAAACACCGCACTGATCATCATCGATACAACGGCGGGGACGGAAAAAACCGGTGACCAAGAGCAACAAACCGAATGCAATGGCAGGCCAGGCTCCATCTTCATAAAACACTATCCCCGCTCCCAGAAAAAGAAGCCCCAACGACCAACGCAATATCCTATGGAACCAAATGGCAGTCACATCGTAAAGTTGCCACAAAAAAAACAGAAGGTCTGTGACAATCATCACCTGATCAACGTAACCGTACCCTTGAACAACTGCTCCCGTCCGTCTTTAAATAAAATATTCACCATATAGACATATGTCCCCGTGTTCATCTTACCACCATTTGCAGATGTCCCTTTCCAGCCATAAACCGGGTTGTTCGCAGGTACATTTTTTACCTGAAAAACCTTTGTCCCATAGCGGTCGAATATGGAAAAATCTTTCACCAGATCAATCTCGGTACTCCCGAGTATATAAAAAACATCATTCTTGCTATCGTTATTCGGGGTAAATGCGTTGGGAATGTTTACCAGCCCATCGCTGACCGTTTTGACATTCGCCGTATCAGAAGCGGTACATGTGTTTTGGTTACGGCCTGAAATGATATAAAGCTGGGAGTGAGGAACCCTGGCGACCGGGTCAAGACAATTGGTGCAAGACAAATGACTGGCCGGCGACCATTGGAAGTTGATCAGGGTGCCGCCCGTTGCCACCGCCTTTAGCTGGATGCTGGTGTTCCGGTAAATGGATGTATCGGAAGGCGTTAGCCGAATCCTGAATTTTTCCGTAAAGGCCCTGTCCGTATTATTGGTGAGATCTGTTTCCGGGAATAACCGATCAGGGAAAACACCCCGGCCGAGATCGTTCACCGCTGCAAAAATGAAGTCGGTCTTCGGCGTGTTCACAATGGCAAAAAAACTATCGCAGGCGCCCGGCTTCACCAAAGGAGTAAAAAATGTGGAATCCAATGGAGCTGGCCTTCCCACAGATGGGTCAGCATCATAGAAACTCACGGGTATACCCTTGAATACAGAATCGTAGCCGTTATTCATACAGATCCTGAACTTCACGAGGGTTTTAGTATTGCTGAAGCATTCCGTTCCCGTGATCCGTATCGTAAAATCCGGGGGCAGCACCCTCATGCGGGCTTCGCCCCTGAGGGTGCATCCAAACTTGCTGAGCATTTGCATGGTCACCAGTCCGTCTGCATTAACGGTCACCACCGGGGAAAGGCATTTTGTACAGTTAAGCGTATATCCGGCACCGTTATTCCACGTCACTGACGCGGGATCGGCAACAGCAGAAGTGATCTTCAATGCAACTGTTGTTTTCCTAAGGATGGACGTATCCGACGGCATTATGGTCACCGTCTCTACCGCATGGTCAAAACTCGTCGTGTTGTTTGCGTAAGTTTTCTCTATCATCAGAGTATCATTGGGCATCACAAAGGGCGTCACTCCCCTGTCATTTACCACAGCAAACAGTTTTAGCGGCCCTTTGCCTTTCACCACATAGGAATAGCTTCTGCACAAAGTGGATATATTCGCCGGCACTACAAAAGGCACTCCCATCAGCTTACCACCTGCAGCGGGATCTGCATCATAAAAACTCACCCTGATGTCCTTAGGAATAAATCCCTTGGGATAGAGATTACAGATCTCGAAATTGACGAGCAGGCTGTCGTTCTTATAACAATCAACGGATTTAATATTTACTGTAAGATCCTGCACCGGCGGTACGTTCATCTTGGCGTAACCCGTATCCAGGCATCCATAGCTACTCAGGGTGATTAAGCGCAGGGTAACTGTATCGAGGCCAGCAGTAAACAAGGGATCCGGACAATCTAAGCAGCTTAGCTCTGGCGTAGCCGCCCAGGAAAACTTCACTGTAGGAGAAGGCAAACCCCTCCCTTTGACCCTTATGGTGTCATCCGGGGCGAAGATTCCCGTTGACGGCACAATGGAGGCGGTGTATCTGAAACCGGAAATCAGGCTGATGTTGTTGCGATAGTCCAATTCATTGATAGGTGTATTTGGCAAAACAACAGGCAAGGCATTACCAGCATCATTGAAAACAGCGTACAGGGAATTGAATTTTGCCTTCTTAACATCCAACACCAGTACATAGGTCTTCCCGCAACATTTCCCGGTGACCTCTTCGGGCAACAAAAATGTAGTGTCCAGTTTTATAGCACCGGGCCTTGTTGGATCTCCGTCATAAAAACTGATTGGCACCCCTTTAGGGAGCGTAGCATAACCATTATTACATACTGATACCTCAACCCGAAGCTTGGTCTCATTAAAACAATCTGCCCGGAGATTCAATGAACCGTCAAAGGTGGGATCTTCCACCTTAAAGGAAAAAGTCTCGGTAGTATCCATGCAGCCACCGTTTCCTGCAATGAGCCGAACGGTATAATTTCCCTTATTGATGAACGGATAGCTTAAATCAGCATTGGTACTCACCACCGTTTCAACCATACCTGTATCATTGCTCATCAGCCACCGATAACTGGTAGCGTTTACAGACCGGTTGGTAAATACAATGGTATCCACGAACATGGGGGCCTTGGATGCGATCAACCTTTTGTCAGGGAAGAACCTGGCCATTACGCCGCAGCTAACGATCACTTTGTGCGAATAATTGCCATAGCAAGACGTACTCCCATTATATACTTTAAGGTTCACCTTATATTCACCGATACCCGTAAATGTATGGGTAAGCACCGGGCTGTTTGTACCGGTAACCACCCCATTGATCGACCATTCATAGTTCAGCCCCCCGCTCGATGTAGACGTAAACACGATCGTATTACCGGGAACCGGGAACCAATTGTCACGAGTGAATGAAGCCACAATACTCTCACTACATGGTCTTGCGCATTGATCAGCAGCCAGTAAGCTGCTTCTCACCGTTGTCAGCATTTCGCGCATTTTACTCCCCTGGCCCTCGGTAAACATGGTTGAACAATCACTATAGCCCATAAAGTTCTCGTTCTGATCCGGCTGGTCTGTAGTGAAGCCCGACAGGGTATCTGATGAACAGGTATTCTGGGGGCTGACGCAGGACCCTGTTAATACACTTTGGGGTGGCGTATCGCAAATGCCATCACCATCCACGCTGCAGTCTCCATTGGCACAATTGAAAAGAGAGAAGGTATGTTTCAATCCCAGGTAGTGCCCGGTCTCGTGAGCAAGAAGACGTCCAAATCCGGTCACCACGATACCGTCCCTAAAGTCACCGCCGCTTGAAAAAGTGGCATAGCCACCTTCAGACATTCTGGACCATTTTCCACAGTTGTACAGGGGATATATCTCAGATTTCAACCCTTTCACATACCAGACATTCATGTACCTCCTGGTATCCCACGAGATCAGGTTCTTCATCCTGTTGTTTTCAAT
>JBBAJN010000015.1:0-38010 GCA_040404045.1 Chitinophagaceae bacterium | reverse complement strand
TTCAGATTGAAGTGCTAATTACGCAACGCACTGCATGCTTACTTACAAAGATCTACGCTGTCAAAACCGGTCAGCCCCGGACTGCAAATTTACGGTATTGCGACCGCAAATTGCATTTTCCCTGATTTTACCCTGTTTCGCCTGTTAAAAGAGTTGCCGTTGGCTATTGCCGGGAAATAAAAAAGAGACTGCTTGGGGCAGTCTCCAGGTTATGTTGAAATAATGATCTTCCTTATTTATAGCCGACCATGCCTTGTGTTGATTTGCAACCGCCTTTGGTGCTGCTCTTAGCAGTAGTGCAGGAAGCCATCAGAACAGTTACAGAAGCCATTACAACGAATGCAAGAATTAACCTTTTCATTTTGTGGAATTTAGTTCGTTACGGAATTAAGAGGCCGTTAAACCTGAAATTTCAATAGGAAAGGATCAATTCTGGGATCGAAAGGACATTGGAGACGTTACAGGTGCAAAGTAAGTAATAACTGCTGACAATTGCAAGCATTTAGGGCCGTTTACCGAATGCGCCCATCATATTTTCTTCCTAAAATTTTCTTACTCAAAGCATTAATTCTGCCAATAAGCCTAAAAATATCAGGGGCGTAGGATAAAATCGCTGACCCCAATTCAAGGATTTCGACAGATTTTAGCGAAGTTTGCAACCTTACAATTCCCCCATTTTAACATGAGTATCGAATTACAAAGGCCAATTGCCATATTAGACCTCGAGACTACGGGTACCAACCTGGCCTTTGACAGGATCGTTGAGATCGCCATCGTTAAGGTGGGCCCGGACGGAAACAGAACAGTTAAAAGAAAGCTCATCAACCCCGGCATGAAGATCCCGGACGGCGCGGCCGCTATCCATGGTATCACTGACGATATGGTGAAGGATGCGCCTCTATTTAAAGTTGTTGCTAACGAATTCAAACAGTTCATAGAAGGTTGCGACCTCGCCGGATATAATTCCAATCGTTTCGACTGGCCCTTGATCGTGGAGGAGTTTCTGAGGGCAGGTCTCGAATTCGATATATCTCAACGCCGTATGGTGGACGTGCAAAAGATCTTCCACATGATGGAACCCCGAACGCTGGGCGCCGCCTATAAATTCTATTGCAGCAAATCGCTGGAAAATGCGCATAACGCTGAAGTGGACGCTGCAGCCACCTGGGAGATTCTGCTCGCCCAGGTAGAAAAGTACCCCCAACTCGGAACCAGCATCGACTCTATTACCCAGTTCCTCGGCGATGAGCCCATAGTTGATTTTGCACGTAGGTTTGTTTTTGAAAATGGTGTGGAAGTTTTTAATTTCGGAAAGCACAAAGGCAGACCGGTTACCGACGTGCTCAGGCAGGAACCCCAGTATTACGACTGGATGATGAAGGGGGATTTCCCGATGCATACCAAACAGAAACTCACCGAAATATTTAACCGTACCTTACTCAAGAAGGCTTAGCACACTAACAAAATTGATTCGTTGGAGAAACTAGTTGTCATACCCACGTATAACGAGAAGGAGAATATTGAATCCATCCTCAGGTATGTCTTTGGCATGGGGAAGGGATTTCATGTGCTGGTGGTGGACGACAGTTCGCCTGACGGGACCGGCAGCATTGTTACTTCATTACAAAAAGAGTTTCCAGGTCTTCACCTCGAAGTGCGGCAGGGTAAACTAGGCCTTGGTACCGCCTATATCCATGGCTTCAAATGGGGTATTCAAAGGGGATATCAATACATCTTTGAAATGGACGCTGATTTTTCGCATAACCCGGATGATCTTGAACGGCTATACGAAGCCTGTAAATCCGGCGCCGACGTTGCAGTAGGTTCACGTTATGTGAAAGGTGGAAGGGTTGAGAACTGGCCTTGGAACCGTAATATGCTATCTAAGGGTGGTGCCCTGTATACCCGGTTAATCACCTGGATGCCGGTCAAGGACCCTACGGCCGGATTTATGTGCTATAAGAAGGACGTTCTCAGCGCCATTAACCTCGATGAGGTCACCTTTGTTGGTTACGCTTTCCAGATCGAAATGAAATTCGCTTCCTGGAAACTGGGATTCCGCATCCAGGAAGTACCCATCACCTTCACGGACCGGAAATATGGCGTTTCAAAAATGAACAAAGGCATTGTAAAGGAAGGTATACTCGGGGTGCTCACCATACAATGGCAAAGCATGTTCAAAAATTACCGCACCCGGGTCAGTAATCCCGCAGTACAGACACTCGCATCTAACCAACAATAAAGCTTCATGAGAAAAGCTTTCCTGCAATTACACATTGCAATTCTTCTTGCAGGACTGACAGGTATATTGGGACGATTGATATCCCTGAATGAAGGACTGCTGGTTTGGTATCGCATGTTCTTTACCGTTATTACACTCTGGCTGCTCAGGTTTGTTTTCAAGTCTATGTCGGGCACCTCTGAGGGCCCGCTTTGGAAGCCATATCTGGCTGGGGGACTGGTGGCCCTGCATTGGGTGTTTTTCTATGCCAGCATCAAATACGCCAACGTGTCCATCGGGCTCATTTGTTTCTCCGCAGTAGGGTTCTTTACGGCCGTGCTGGATCCCCTGATCATGAAACGAAGGTTCAACACCTGGGAACTGTTTATGGGAGCTCTGGTGATGGCTGGTATTTACCTGATCTTTCATTTTGATGCGGCCTACAAAATGGGCATCGTTCTGGGCGTCATTTCGTCCCTCCTCGCTGCGCTTTTTACCATCATCAATAAGATCCTCCTGAAAGAACACCAGGCACGCGCACTCACGCTACACGAACTGACCGGTGGCTGGCTGATTCTAACGGCTCTTTTACCCCTCTACCTGTATTTTTTTCCGGTACCGGACCTGCTGCCGGGTTGGACGGATATCGGCTGGCTGATGATCCTGGCCCTGTTTTGCACGGTACTTGCCTTTAACTTATCGCTGGAAGCCCTGCAAAAAATATCCCCATTCACCGTCAACTTAAGTTATAACCTGGAGCCCTTGTACGGCATACTGCTGGCATTTCTGGTCTACCGGGAGGACAAAGAGCTGAACTCCGGATTCTACGCTGGTTTTACCATCATTATTTTTACTGTATTGTTGCAAAGCTTTCGGGTATGGAAGAAAAAATCTACCTGATATCCCGTAATTTCCATCACTAGCTTTTTTTTATGAAACTATTATCCTGTTCAATCTTCTTGTTTCTTACTATTACTGCATTTGCACAGAAAAAGCCCCTGGATCATACGGTGTACGACAAGTGGGAGCGGGTCAGTGAGTCGGTCATCAGCGCCAACGGCCAGTGGGTGGGATACGTAAAAGCGGTGCAGGAAGGCGACGACGAAGCCAGTGTCGTATCTGCGGATGGAGGAAAGAAAATGATCGTACCCCGGGGCTACAATGTGAAATTCACAACGGATAACAGGTTTGCCGTGATGATGGTCAAGCCTTTTTTTGCGGCCACCCGTGAGGCTAAGATCAAGAAAAAGAAGGCTGACGATATGCCAAAAGATTCACTCGCCGTTATCGATCTGTTCAACGGCAATATCAGGAAGATCCCTAACGTCAAAACATACAGCCTTCCAACACATGCTCCAGGCCCCCTGGCTTACCATGCCCATAAAGTGGCGGATACGTCTAAAAAGGCGGCGGCCGCCGCAGATGCCGATGAAGGTACAGACCTTTACATCGATCACTTGTTCGATACCACCGTCAGGAAGTTCGCCAATATCAGTGAGTATAAATGGAATCCCAAAGGCAAGATGCTGGTGATGGAAGGCCGCCAATCTGCAGCAGTCAAGGGCTCTGCCAATGCTGTCCTCATCTACAGGACCGCAGAGGCAAAACTGGATACCATCCTTAAAGGCGGAAATGAATTCGGCAACTTAGCCATCGACTCCATCGCCTACCAGATCGCCTTTACTGCCGAAAGGGATAGCAGTAAGAAATCGTTGCAGAAATTTCACAAGCTTTGGTATTTCCGTAACGGGATGGACTCGGCCATACTGATCGCTGACAAAAATACTGAAGGCATGAAATTGGGTTGGACCGTCAGCGAGAACCAGGAGTTGCGGTTCAGCGGAAACGGAACCCGGCTGTTCTTTGGAACGGCGCCCATCAGGCCGCCAAAAGACACCCTTACGCCGGATATTGATAAGGTAAAAGTGGATGTTTGGCATTATAAGGACGACTATCTGCAGACGGTGCAACTCTTCAACCTGTCAAGGGAACTGAAAAGGAGTTACATGGCCATGTATGACCTGAACACGAAGAAGATGAGGCAGGTGGCTGATGAAGGCTTGCGCGAAGTGATCCTGCCCTCAGATGGCGATGGTGAACTCTTTGTGGGCCTCTCAGATACGGGCCGCAGGGTGCAGTCCCAGTGGACCGGAAGCATGTTCCGGGATTTCTATGCGATCGATGCGGCAACAGGAAAGAAAACCCTGATCAGTAAAGACAACAAAGGCTTCCCGCAGTTATCTTCTGCGGGGCATTATATTTCCTGGTACGATGTGAAGGCCAGGCAATATTTTACCTGGCGGAATAATAACCTCGTGAATATCTCAAAGGGCATTCCGTATAAACTGTTCGATGAAGACGATGACCATCCGGATGATCCACCGTCTTATGGCAGGATGACCTGGCTAAAAGATGATAAAGGCATTTTAGTGCAAGACAAGTATGATATCTGGCGACTCGATCCGGATGGTAAGCAGCTTCCTGTTTCCATCACCAGGGGAATGGGCAGAAAACTCAAAACGGATTTCAGTCCTTATGAATCCCGTTCTTCCAACGATGAAGATCCGTCAGAACAGTTGATCGTGAATGCGCAGGACGAACTGACCAAGAAAATGGGTATTTATGTAGCCGACCTTTCCGGACAACGTGAACCGGCCAGATTATTCCATGGTCCTTACCTGGTCAGTCCCGTGGCTAAGGCAGCCGAGGCAAATGTTTACCTGTATACAAAGCAATCTGTTTCTGAATCACCAGATCTCTATGTTCTCCCTTCTGCAAATCCCGAACGGAAGCTGACAGCACTCAACCCCCAGCAGGCTGAATACAATTGGGGTACCTCTGAATTGGTGCGGTGGACTGCATATGATGGGAAAGAGTCAACAGGCATCCTGTTCAAACCGGAGGATTTCGATCCCAAGAAGAAATATCCCATGATCTGTTATTTCTATGAGAAAAGTTCTGAAACGCTGTACAACTATCGTTCTCCTGCGCCAACACCAAGCGCGCTCAATACCATATTTTTTGTAAGTCGTGGTTATCTCGTCTTTGTCCCTGACATCAGTTATAAGATCGGGTATCCGGGTAAGAGCGCGTACGACTATGTGGTCAGCGGCGCCAGGGCAATGGTGAAGAAAGGGTTTGTTGACAGCACGAAGATCGGGTTGCAGGGCCAGAGCTGGGGTGGTTACCAGATCGCCCACATCATCACCAGGACTAAACTTTTTGCCGCTGCATGGGCAGGCGCGCCGGTTGCGAACATGACCAGCGCCTACGGTGGGATTCGATGGGAATCCGGCGTGACCAGGCAGTTCCAGTATGAGAAATCACAGAGCCGCATCGGTGCCACGCTTTGGGAGAAACCACAGCTGTACATCGAGAACTCTCCGCTCTTCCACCTTCCCAAGGTTACAACGCCGCTGATGATCATGTCGAACGACGACGATGGTGCCGTTCCATGGTACCAGGGAATCGAATTATTCACAGCCATGAGGCGGCTGGGAAAACAGGTATGGCTTTTGAACTATAACGGGGAGAAGCATAACCTGGTGGAACGCAAAAACAGAAAGGACCTTTCTGTTCGCGAACAGGAATTCTTCGACTGGTTACTGAAAGGTGAGAAGCCTGCAAAGTGGCTGACTGACGGTGTGCCGGCAACGGAAAAGCAGTAGCCGGATTTGCTGGATTGCCAAATACTTATTAAATTAAGTACTATGAGAACGCTATCCAGTACCTGGTTCGCTGAAGGCTATATTGATTTTGAATTGAAGAAATATACGCTGCTTGCATACCTGCAGGAGATACATAAACATTTTGACCAGCAGAAATTGTACCCACAGCTGGCAGATGTGATCATGCACTACAACAACTTACTATCTTTCAAACATAACAAGCAGTTTCTGCAGCAGCAGTTCCCTAAGAAGCTGGCTGAACCCGATCTTCAGAAGATCGAAATGCTTTACCAATCCATCATTGACGACGATGACCTGATGAAAGAGCTTGAAGAGATCATCGGTTTCGCAGCCGAGCGAATGAATAACACCATCAGGAACGGTGCTGAGATCTATGAATTTGTAGAAGACAACCTGAATATTTTTCCCGTTGGTCTTATCCCGCTCGAAACCAGTGAAGGATATTTTTTTCTATCGGATGGGAAGGTCAGGACTACCCGGGTCTATCAATACAGCCTGAGCATATTTGAGAAGCATGATGAGAAGTACCGCAGCATCAGAACAGAATTTATTGCGGGTTGGGAGCGAAATTTTGTGAACACTTACGAGAATATAAAATCAGAGCTGATCAGGAACAGGACCGTACTGCCCAATCCTGCGGTCTATGGAATAGAAACAGAACTCAAGTTTCCCATTGAGGAAACACTTTTGCCCATTGCGAAAAGAAGGCTGGTGAAATACCTGTCGGCAGCCTAACAGGGGCTTAGAAATCCCGGTTTACATTGAATTGCTCCAGTTCCTTGGCAACCGCGCTGAGGAAGGTGGAACCCAGGGCGCCGTCTATAATGCGGTGATCGTAGGACATGGAGATATACATCATGTGGCGGATCGCGATGCTGTCGCCCTGTTCTGTTTCAATCACTACCGGCCTTTTCTTGATGGCACCCGTTGCCAGTACCGCAACCTGAGGTTGGTTGATAATCGGCGTTCCCATCAGGCTGCCAAATGTGCCTACGTTAGTGATGGTGAACGTGCCGCCTTGTGTGTCTTCCGGCCTCAGCTTATTGTTCCTTGCGGCATTCGCCAGGTTATTCACCTGCTTGGTAAGCCCCACCAGGTTCAGTTGGTCCGCGTTGCGGATCACCGGAACGATCAGGTTTCCGGAGGGAAGGGCCGTGGCCATTCCAATATTGATGTCCTTCTTGACAACGATGTTATTGCCTTCCACACTTGAATTGAGCCAGGTATATTTCTTGAGGCATTTTACGATAGCTTCAATGAACAACGGTGTGAACGTGATCTTATCGCCCTCGCGTTTTTCAAATTCTTTTTTGATCTTTTCCCTCCAGATAACGAGGTTGGTAACGTCCGCCTCAACAAAGCTGGTGACATGTGCACTGGTGGATTTACTGCGCACCATATGGTCTGCGATTAAGCGCCTCATCCTGTCCATCTCAATGATCTCTGCGTTGCCGGAATAACTCACGCCCTGCGCTAATTCCTGGGGTTTCTGCTGCATGGGGGCTTGAACCATCGCCTGGCTGCTTCCTTCAGGAGCGGTTGGTTGCTCCGGCCTTTTACCCGTCCGCTTGGCAGCAATATGATCGAGAATATCCTTTTTGGTCACCCTGCCTTCATTGCCTGTGCCTGGAATGGTTTCCAATTCGCTCATGCTGATGCCTTCGCTCGCTGCAATGTTCAGCACAAGGGGAGAATAAAACCTGATCGCAGACGACTGCCTGTTGATATTGATGGAGGTGGGTTGGTAGGGTATGTCTTCAGTTTCTACTACCTGCTCCTGCGATACAGCAGGGGCGGCTTCTGGTGCGGGGGCCTGTGGCTGGACGGTTGCTGAGCCCTGGGTTTGGATCCTCGCGATCACGGACCCGATCGGTACTACGTCGTTCTCTGCAAACAGGATCTCTGCTATGGTACCCTCGAAGGTTGAAGGCACTTCAGTGTCTACCTTATCGGTGGCTATTTCCAGTACGGTTTCGTCAAGCTTAACGTGATCTCCGGGTTTCTTATGCCATCTGAGGATCGTTGCTTCCATGATACTCTCACCCATCTTTGGCATTACCAGGTCAACTAATGACATATGCAATCTGTTTATTATCTGTGAACTTGTAGTAAACGGGACCGGCCAAAGGTAAAGAAATCGGGTCAACCCCCGTCGTCATGCAGGATGAATTTCCTGAGCACATTCAGGCCATGGGTTCCGGTCAGTTCCATGTTCCGCTGCCTGTCAAACCGAAAAAGAAAATGATGGGTTTCTGTTTTATCAGAACTGCCAACACCTACCCATACCGTACCTGTAGGTTTTTCAGCCGTGCCGCCGTGAGGACCCATGATACCGGTAGTGACCAGCGCATAATCGGTCTTCAACACCTTTAATGTGCCCCTGACCATCTGGCTCGCTGTTTCCTTGCTAACAGCCCCGTATGCCTGGATTACCTGCGGATCCACGTGCAGTACATCTTCCTTTACCTCATTCGCATAGCTTGTTACGCTGCCCTTGAAGTACGAACTGCTTCCTGGAACCGAGGTGATCAGATGGGATATATACCCACCCGTGCAGCTTTCGGCAATGCCCAGGGTTTTATTCTTCTGGTTCAGGATCCTGCCAATCACCTGTTGCATGGACAGGTCCTCATCCACCACCAACACATCGCTGACCTTGCTCTTCAGCATGTCGAACTCGGCCTCCAGTTCAGCCAGCAGTTTTTCGCTTCGGCCCCTGGCCGAAAGCCTCAACTTCACCATACCATAATTCGGAAGATAGGCAAGCTTGATATTGGAGGGAAGTTGTGCCTCGAAATCACTGATTCTTTCGGCAAGAAACGATTCACCGATACCAGCCGTGAGTAAGGTCCTGTGAATGATCGGCGGCATTTTGAAGATATCCTTGAGGGCAGGTAAAACCGACTGGCTCATCATGCCCTTCATTTCATGTGGCACGCCGGGCATGCTGACAAATATTTTTCCTTCCTTTTCGAACCACATTCCTGGCGCCGTGCCGCGCTTATTCTGGAGAACTTTACATACATCAGGTACTTCAGCCTGCTTTAGGTTTCGTTCAAGCAGGGGCCTCTTGAGGATGTTTTCGAATATGTTCTTTACGTTGGCAAGGGCCTCTTCGTTCACCACCAGTTTGCCTCCAAAATACTGGCAAAGCAGTGGTTTAGTAATGTCATCGGCAGTTGGCCCGAGGCCGCCGGTAATTAGTATGACCTCGCTGAGGTGCATCTCTTCGTTGAGCGACTTTACAATGTCTTCCCATACGTCTCCAACCGCAACGCGACGGTGTACCCAGATACCGGTCTTATTCAACTCCTGCGCGATCCATGCACTGTTGGTATCGATGGTTTGGCCGATCAGCAACTCATCACCAATGGTAATGATCGATGCAAAAACCTGTTGGTTACCCATATGTAAAGATTGAATGGTCTACTTGCCGAGGATGCCATCGAGGCTGGCCTTCCCGGCCCCCAGTAAAATTATGGCAATATATCCAATCAAATACTGCATCCCGTGCTCTGCGTCACCTTTAAAAACATCCATGTCATGCGCCTTAAAAACCACAACCGCCATTTCAAACAGCAGAATGCCGGCGACCAGTCTGGTAAACAGGCCCATCACCAGGAAGATCGAACAGAAAAACTCTGCAAATACAACCAGTGCCAGCGACAGGGTGGGGCCAATGCCGAGGAAGTTCATGAACTCCGATTTGTACTTAGCGAAATGCACGAGCTTGTCGTAGCCATACGGAATCATGAGCACGCCGCAACCTACCCGTAAAATGAACATGGCCAGGTTGAATGCAAACGGAGAATATTGTGTGCTGATCAATTTTTTCATAATGACAAATGTAAGGTTTAACAAAAAATTAGTCGGCAAAACGGGCTATTCACGACTGATTGGTGCAATTTTTTATCCACAACAGTTTATAAATACGATCAGGCCGATAATAGTAGGCCTAATTTTAAGCATTTAGTTTTTTAATAACATCAGTTAGGTGACATTTGACAATAATATGGTTTCAAGAATTTCGGTTATACTTCTTCTTTTGATCATCTCCGTGCAGTCTTATTCCCAACAGACGCGGATCTATACGGATCCCCTGGAAACTTATCACAAAGCAAAAGAACTTTACCAGAAGGGACAGTTCAACCTTGCATACCCGCTTTTCCGGGATCTTCAGTCCAACAGGAACGAGTCTGACTACAGCAATTACCGAATTGCGTTTGAGGAGGTGGATTACTATACCATCGTCTGTGGACTGAAGCAGAACGAACCGTCGGCTGCTGCGCAGGCGAAGTCATTTGCGGCGCTGCAGAACAACCAGCCGCTGCAACAGAAAATGTCCTTTCAGCTCGGGGAGTACTATTTCCGCAAACAGGATTACCGGAATGCGATCCTGATGTACGAACAGGCTACCACAGAAAATCTCAGTGAACGGGAGATTTCGGACATGAAGTTTCACCAGGGTTACGGGTATTTCACCCTTCAGCAGTTTGACAAGGCAAAGCCTTTGCTGAACGCGGTGAGGCTGGTACCTGAAGATCCCAACTACCTTGACGCAAATTATTATGATGAGTTCCTGGCTTTTTCCGACCGCAATTATAATGAAGCCCTGGATGCATTCCGGAAAGTGGAGAACCATCCCGAGTATGGCAAGGTGGTGCCCTATTATATTGCAAGTATTTACTACCAGCAGGGAAAGAAAGAGGAGGCTTTGGCCTATGCTGAGAACGCGTTGAAGAAGAATTCTTCTTCCTATTACGATGCCGGACTGAGGCGGATGATCGGTCAGGCATATTTTGAGAAAAAACAGTTTTCGAAGGCCCTTCCTTTCCTGGAGGCTTATGCTTCTAAAACCGAGAAACTTTCGCGCGAGGACATCTACCAGATCAGCTACAGCTATTACGATGCAAAACAATATGCGAAGGCCATTGATGGGTTCAAACAACTGACCGAGGGCCGCGATTCACTCAGCCAGAGCGCCATGTACCTGCTGGGTGATGCTTATCTGAAAACCGGGCAGAAAGCCAATGCCCGAAATGCATTCTCATTTTCAGCCCACAACAGCAGCAACCCGGAGCAAAGGGAAGTGTCTTTGTTCAACTACGGAAAACTGTCCTACGAGTTGGGATTCCAGGATGTAGCCATTACCGAACTTCGCAATTTCCTGGAGGAGTTCCCGGCGTCCAAATATAATAACGAAGCGCGCGAGCTGATGGTGTCTCTTTTGAGTGGTTCCAATAATTTCAGGGAAGCGCTAACCTTGCTCGAGTCTCTGAAAACGCCTTCCCCGGCAGCCAGACAGCTCTACCCGAAATTGCTCTATGGAAGGGCGATGGAACTCATCAGTGACGGGGATATAAATGGTGCGAATGTGTTGCTCGACAAAGCGCTGAAAGAACCTTCAAATGGGTCCGTGCTCGCGCCGGTGAATTTCTGGAAAGGGGAGATCTCTTACCACCAGAACAGGCTCGACGATGCTATTAAATTCTACAATAGTTATTTGACCGCAACGCCATACCGTTCGGGAGAGGTCACACCTGAACATGCGAATTATAACCTGGGATACTCCTACCTGAGAAAGGAAAATTACAAAGTGGCACAGGGGTATTTTGACCAGGTGGCCCGGAACGTTTCCCTGAACTCGCCCGATGTTGTGCGCGACGCGTACCTGCGCAGCGCGGACTGTTCTTTCATGAACCGCGAGTTTGCAAAGGCGAAGACCATGTATACCAACGCTGTCAATTACTCCTGGCCTTCTTCTGATTATGCTACCTATCAGCTGGCGCTCATTGCGGGTGTTGGCAGTTCAGCGGAGAAGATCAAAATGTTGCAGTCGTTCGAAAGAAAATACCCCTCCTCTGAGCTGGTAGCCCCTGTCAATATGGAAATTGCCAACTCATATCTGGCTGATGAGAAGTTCAGGGAGGCTATCCCTTATCTAAACAATGTCCTGAAAAGCAGCGGTGAGGCGAATGCCCTGAAGCCCCGTGCTTATTTGAGGCTGGGCATAGCGCAGTATAACCTCAACAACAACAGGGAAGCCTTGAACAATTATAAGAAGCTGATCGCCGAGTATCCCAATTCGCCAGAAGTGGATGAGGCGCTGGAAAGTGCCCGTGCGATCTTTGTGGAGGAAGGCCGCACCAACGAGTATGTTGACTTTGCCAGGTCATCGGGAAGAACGGTGAGTGCCAGCCAGCAGGATTCCCTTGCTTATACGGCTGCTGAAACGCGCTATGCTAATGGAGATCAGGCCGGCGCCATCACTGCGTTCAACAGTTATCTGCAGCAGTTCCCGGAGGGCGCATTTTCTATCGATGCCCTCTATCTCAGGAGCGATATCTATAACAAGCGCAAGGACTTTAAGAACGCGATCACAGGGTTTGAACAAGTGGCCGACCGGGCCCCCAATAAATATGCGGAGCAGGCTATCGGTCAGGCTGCGAGGATCAACTATTTTGAACTGAAAGATTACACAAAGTCGGAAAGATATTTCACTCTTCAGAAATCAGTCGCGAGCAACCGTGAAGCCCGGCTGGATGCCATGCGGGGTTTGTTGAGGAGCCAATACCAGTTACAGAAATGGGAACCGGGCGCTGAGAATGCGGATGAACTGCTGAACGAACGTTCGATCAGTACAGATGATAAAGTGTTGGCCGCGATGATGCTGGGCAAGTTCAACCAGAGCAAAGCCAAACACACCGAAGCCATCCAGCAGTACAGGACTGCAGCAGGTTTGAGCAAAGCTGCGTATGCGGCGGAAGCTCGTTACGAGATCGCTGCCAGTTACCTGGCCTTGGATGACCTGAAGAATGCGGAGAAGGCTGCATTCGAAACCATCAACAAATCCGGATCCTATGATGTCTGGATAACAAAGGCGTATATCCTGCTTGGCGAAGTGTTCTTCCGCCAGAAGGATTATTTCAATGCCAAGGCAACGTTACAAAGCATCGTAGATAACAGTAAGATCACCGAACTCAGGAATGAAGCAGAAGTGAAGCTGGCCCGGGTGATCGCGGAGGAGAAAAACAAATAATGCATTAACAACCGATATGAACAGACCAATAAGAATATTTCTGTTACTGCTGACCATATTTGCTGTGCAACTGACCCATGCACAGGATACCAGTAAAAAAACCATCGAAATCACTTCCTCGTTCAAGCCTGTATTGCGTAATGCAGCAAAGATCAATTTCAATGCAACGCCTCCTGCACCAGATACCGGCAGGCCCAGGCTGCAGTACAATATTCCGTCGCAGAATGTATTCCCGAAATTGTCTCCCGCGCCGCTCAGCCCGCTGGCCCTTAAGGCAGATACGGCTGCACAGTGGGCAAACAGCAACTATATAAAGGGTGGTTACGGAAACCTGCAAACGCCTTTCCTGGAGGCTGGGATCAGCGTTCCTGCCGGAACAAGCCGGGTCAGCCTGCTGGCTAATCATATTTCGTCCAACGGTAAGATCCCTTTTCAGAATTATTCGGAAACGGGGGTGAGGGGCTACCTGTTCACGCCCATTAACGAGGATATTCAGTTGCACGCCAACCTTGGCTTTGCCCAGGATAAATACTACCAGTACGGGTACGACCAGACCCGGTACAATTTTGAGAAGGATGACCTGTTGCAGCGCTTTTCCACCATCGGGGGCGAGGTTGGTATCAGGAACCCGGTGCCTTCGGAATTTGGACTCACATACCATCCCCGGTTGAACGTGAGTGTGTTTTCAGATAACCGTAAGAACAGCGAGAGCAATGCCCGGCTTGAACTGCCCGTTGAAAAATTCATCGGTCAGTCTTTTGGCCTGAAACTCGGATTGGTTGCTGATATGACCCGTTATACACCCTCGGGCAAAGACAACATTTCCAACAACCTGTTCACCATTCCGGTGGCCCTGACCTTCAAAACACCGAATCTGAAGGTTAACGCCGGCATGACGCCATCCTGGGATAATGGCAGTTTTAAGCTCCTGCCGAACATCCTGGTAGACCTGCCCATTGCGGGTGAGAAATGGATCCTGCAGGGGGGATGGATCAGTTATTTCAACAAAACGACCTATCAGCGTCTGGCATCGATCAATCCTTACCTCGCTGCGCCAACCGCTTTGCTCAACAACCGGATGATCGAACGTTATGTTGGATTCAAGGGTACCATCCTAGATCACTTTTCCTATAACGCTAAAGTGGGTTACGCCGAGTTCAGGAACGTGCCCCTTTTTGTGAACGACACCGCCAGCGGGAAGTCTTTCAATACGATCTTCGAAGAGTCGTTAAAGGCAATCCAGGTGCAGGGTGAGTTTGGCATTGTAGAGGCAGAACGTTTCTCCCTGTCGGCCCGGTTCAACTGGTACAAGTTCAACGACCAGAGAACTGAAGACAGGCCATGGGGGCTGATCCCGCTGGAGTTCTCCACCAACCTCAGGTGGAATATCCTGAAGGATCTATGGCTGACCAGTGATTTCTTTCTCTGGGACGGGGCATTGTATACCAACAAAAAAGGATCCACAGGGCGTTCGCCTGGGGCTATTGACCTGAATGCCGGGCTGGAGTTCAAGGTGACCAGGAATATCTTCCTCTGGACCCAGTTCAATAACGTATTCAATTCTTCATACCAGCGTTGGAATCAGTACGACAATTACGGCTTCAACATGCTGATCGGCGGTATTTACCGGTTTAACCAGTAATCCCCCGATTCTTTATATTTGCCCAATGACAACAACAGCTGACACAGCTGAGCTCCTGCGGCTTTTCTTTATACAGCGATATGCGGTTAACCTTCCGGGTATCGGTGGCTTCCGTTTGAACCGTATCCCTGCCCAGGCCGATCCCGAGTCAGGCAGTATTGTGGCTCCTTCCTATACCATTGTTTATGATGCAATGAATGATGTGCCACAGAAGGATATGTTTGCATATATCGCTGAAAAAAAAGACATCACGGAATGGGAGGCCATTGGCGTAGTCAATCAATTCTCGCAGGAATTGAAGGAGACACTGAGGAACGGTCACAAGTTTGAATGGGATGGGATAGGGAGCCTTGAGAATAATGATGCAGGTCAACTGGTGTTCAATCCTGTTACCATGCGTTATCCATTTTATCAGAGTATGAAGGGTGTGTATGAATGGAGAAAGTACAGGGAACCGGAAACACATGGCAACTATGCGATGCCGGTGGCAGATATGGAAGTGGGGGAGGAAACGGTTGTTGAGGCCAGGGCGAGTTGGTGGATCTGGGCTGCTGTCATTGCCGCAGTATCCCTGATGCTTATCTTCTTCAACCTCGTGCGCAACGACTACAGATTCAGCTCAGCCCGGGATACGAAATTTACTCCTTCAGCCATGCCGGTCCAGTATCAAAACAAACCCGCCGACCGATGATCCATTACCAGGGATGTCCTCTCTGCAACAGCCCATTGATAAAGCCTGTTTTGGAAGCAAAGGACCACACGGTCAGCGGCAGTCGTTTTTCTGTTTGGGAATGCCGTTCCTGCACTGCAAGATTTACACAGGATGTTCCGGGTGAGGAAGAGATCGGGCCATATTATTTGTCGGACGATTACATCTCGCACACCGAGACCAGGAAAGGTTTCATCAACAGGGCATACCATGCCGTCCGGGTTTTTACGCTCCAGCAGAAAAGGAAGATGATCTGTAGCAGTACCCGCCGTTCAACAGGCGATGTGCTGGACATCGGATGCGGCACTGGCGCATTCCTGGAGGTAATGAAAAAGGAAGGCTGGAGCGTGCAGGGATTGGAACCGGACCCCGGGGCAAGGGAAATCGCTGAAAAACGAGGCGTGCCTGTACTCCCCTCCGGCGCACTGGCATCGCTTGACCAGAAGTACGATGCCATTACCATGTGGCATGTGCTTGAACACGTTCATAACCTGCATGGCTACCTGAAAACAATAGCCGGACTGTTGAAGGAAGATGGACGCTTGTTTGTGGCCGTGCCTAATTATACTTCGGGCGATGCGGGCCATTATCGCGAAAGCTGGGCAGCATATGACGTCCCCAGGCATCTTTATCATTTTTCGCCGTCGTCGGTGGGTCCCCTCATGAAGATGCACGGTTTGGAAATAGAGGCTCTGGCGCCTATGTGGTTCGATAGTTTCTATGTTAGCATGCTGAGTGAGAAATACTTGCATGGGAAGCAGAGCCTGGTCTCCGCCTGTTGGCAGGGCCTGTTATCCAATATCTCAGCAGTGGGAGACACCGGCAAATGCAGTTCGGTGATCTATATCATTCGGAAGGTTACTGTTTGACCACTTCCAACGCTTTCTTGATCACAGGATCCTGCGCATTGGCCACTTGATAGAATCCTTCGGTTCTCCAGATTTGACGGGCAAAAAGTGATTTCAGCCTGCGTTCTACGAACTGTTTGTCTTTGGTGGCGAGTGAGTTTACATTGATGGAGTCAGCCTTGGCGAAATTTGACAGCTGCTGCATAACATCGCCGGAAATCACGTATTTTTTTTCAAATTCATCGGGCTCTTTATATGCCTGGAAAACTTCCTTATTGCGCACATAGTACCGGTAAACGAACCGGCCCAGGGTATTCTTACGATACATTTGGGTTACCACAGAATCAACGGCCGTGGTATCGAATCCAACGAAAACATCGGGTGTGATGCCACCTGCGTCGTATACTTTTTTACCGTTCTTCGTAGTATATGTTTTCCCCGCATTTACTTTCGTGCTGTCCACGCTGAATAATTCACCGCGATGGTACCTTTCAAGGATCTCTTCATTGTAGTCAGATATGCCTTTGTCGTACGGCTTCTGTATACTCCTGCCAAGGGGCGTGAAATATCTTGCTACTGTGAGTCTTAGTGCTGCTCCGTCCGACAGGGAATACTGTTCCTGCACCAGGCCCTTCCCAAAACTTCTACGGCCTATGATGGTGGCCCTGTCCCAATCTTGCAACGCGCCGGCCAATACCTCGCTGGCAGAAGCTGAACCTTCATTCAGCAGCAGCACCAGTTTGCCCTGTTCAAACAAGCCGCGACGCCTGCATTTGTATTCTTTCTTGGGGCTGTTGCGCCCTTCGGTATACACGATCAGTTTATCGCCATCCAGGAATTCATCGGCCATTTCCACCGCTTCCGTGAGGATACCGCCGCCATTTTCCCTCAGGTCGAGGATAAGGCTTTTCATACCCTTTTTTTGCAGGGACTCCAGTGCAGCCATAAATTCACGGAATGCGCTTTCGGAGAATTTATTGAGCCGGATATAACCCGTCTCGCCGTCTACCATGTAGGTTGCGTCCACCGCGAAGAGGGGGATGAAGCCCCGCGTGATGGTTACCTGCATGGGGGATTCATTTCTCAGTATCGTTACGCCCACCTTACTTCCCCTTGGACCGCGCAGCAGTTTGCGAATGTTGTCGCCCGTGATCCCGGTACCCGCTACCTTCTTGTCTTCCACCTGAAGGATGCGGTCGCCGGCCAGGATCCCTGCCTTGTCGCTGGGACCGTCACGAAGTACATTGATGATATGTACGGTGTCTTCAAAAATATTGAACTCCACACCGATACCTTCAAACCGCCCGGCCAGGTCTTCGTTGACAGACTCCAGTTCCCTGGCGGGGATATATACGGAGTGTGGATCGAGGCCGGTCAATACTTCTTCAATGGCCAACTCCCGGAGCGAGTCAGCGTTCACCGGATCCACATACCGGCCTTTGATCAGGTCGATCACTTCCTGCATTTGCCCGGGCGCGCTGATCTTAAGGATATTGGAGCTCCAGGGCATTTTATCCCTGAGCTTATATCC
This sequence comes from Chitinophagaceae bacterium, assembly GCA_040404045.1. Taxonomy (GTDB): domain Bacteria; phylum Bacteroidota; class Bacteroidia; order Chitinophagales; family Chitinophagaceae; genus Pollutibacter. Next base: position 20,331 of record JBBAJN010000015.1, on the reverse strand, counting down.
GAGGAACATACCAATGACCATCGAGATGGCAAAGAAGAAGGGAAACCAGACCTGTAATTTTTTATTATTCATTACTAACCATGTACCTTGGGTAAGAAAACACGAATTTCCCTAAATAAGTTGAAATATATATGCCGGCCATAAAATTGATTGCAGACAGCGGATCAACAAAAGCGGAATGGTGTATCATCGGCAAAGGCAGGAAGAAGACCATTTTCACTGACGGGATCAGTCCTTATTTTCTCAATACAGAGCAGATCGCAGGGGTTCTGCAGGCCCAGTTGATGCCAGGGATCGGCAAGGTCAGTATTGATGAAGTCTGGTTTTACGGAACCGGCTGTAAGAATCCGGAGAACAGGAAATCGGTGGAGAAGGCCCTTAAGCTTCATTTCCCTGCGGCCCGCATTTCGGTGGACCATGACCTGATGGGTGCTGCCCGTGCCGTATGCGGCCATGGGAAGGGGGTAGCCTGTATTTTGGGTACAGGGTCCAATTCCTGTTTCTACAACGGAAAGAAGATCCTTAAGAATTCACCTGGACTGGGCTATGTGCTCGGTGATGAGGGTAGTGGTGCCTACCTTGGCCGTAAAGTACTGCAGTATTATCTTTACAACACATTTGATGAGGATCTCCGGTCCAGGTTTGATGCGAAATATGTAACAACCCCTTCAGAGATCCTGGACAACGTGTATAAAAAACCGTTGCCCAATAAATACCTGGCTTCTTTTGCTCTTTTTCTGGCAGAAAACAGGGGGCATTATATGGTCGAGAACATCATTGAAGATGGGCTGAATGATTTTTTCTTCAATCATATTTACAAGTACAGCGAAAGCTGGAAATATCCCTTATGTTTCGTTGGCGGTATAGCCTACGGTTTCAGGGATGTGCTGCTGGAGATGGCGGCAGGCTACGAGCTTGAGGTTGGCAGGATCCTGAAGAATCCGATGGAGGGCCTTGTCGAATATCATCGATAACCTTTTGATCTTAACATGAAGGAATTTATTAAAGTCACGGAGAAAGATTCAGCGTACAGGAATTTAGAGAAGATGTCCATTCGTGGATTGCTGGACAATATCAACCGGGAAGATCAGGTGGTGCCGCTTGCCGTTCAGCGATCCATACCCGATATTGAAAAACTGGTCACCGCTGTTGTGGACAAGATGCTGGCGGGGGGCAGGTTGTTTTATATCGGAGCCGGCACCAGCGGCAGGCTGGGCGTGGTGGACGCAAGTGAATGTCCGCCCACTTACGGTGTTCCCCATGGCCTGGTGATCGGCATCATTGCCGGTGGCGACAATGCGATGTTCAAAGCGGTTGAATTTGCAGAAGACAGTAAGGAAGACGGCTGGGCAGACCTGTGTGCCTATAACGTCAGTCCGAATGACGTGGTGGTGGGTATAGCTGCCAGTGGTACCACCCCCTACGTGATCGGCGCCTTGGAGCAGTGCAGGAAGGCGGGTATAGTAACGGGTTCCATCAGTTGTAATCCCAATGCCCCGGTATCGGCCGCGGCGGATTTTCCGGTGGAAGTGGTGGTTGGCCCGGAGTTCGTAACAGGAAGTACGAGGATGAAAAGTGGAACCGCACAGAAGCTGGTGCTGAATATGGTTTCCACGTCCGTCATGATACAGTTGGGTAGGGTGGAGGATAACAAGATGGTGAACATGCTGCTGAGCAACGAGAAACTGGTGGACAGGGGTGTGAAGATGGTGATGGGTGCACTCAGCCTGGAGAACTATGAAGAAGCAAAAAACTTATTGTTAAAATACGGCAGCGTTAAAAAAGCTGTTGAAGCCGGAACCCTCTAAGCCAGCGTGGTATCATTATCTTTGTCAGCACGATAATGCCCGGCCATGCATGATATAGAACCATATTACAACTGGAGGCACCTCTACACTGCGGAAGAAGATGAAAGATCCCCATTTTTTGGAAGGGAGCATAGCGAGTTTGAATTCAGCCAAACGGTCTACAACTATTATATCCACCCACAATGGGACGAGTTCGGATCCCGCACTTTATACCTGAAGGTTTTATTTACAGACTATGACCTTGATTTTGCCATCATTGAGCTGATCGGGGAATGGAATGATGCCATTGAGAACGACATCATGGCGCTGAAGCGTGATGTGATCGACAGGATGATCCGGGAAGGGATCCGGAAGTTCATCCTGATCGGCGAGAATGTGCTCAATTTTCACAGCAGCGACAGCTGTTATTATGAGGAATGGATCGAAGATGTTGCAGACGACGGTGGTTGGGTGGTGATCCTTGATTTTCCCGAGCAGTCGCAGTACGATTTCCGCAAGGCCCGGCTGGACCGGTATGTGGAATTGATCCAGTATCCGATCTGGAGAACGGTGCTACCCCAGCATTTGTTTGCGGCTATTGATAATAAAATGCTCCGAAGGTTAAACAATGCTTGACCGCTGAACTTCTTCCATTTATCATTGTTGTAGAGAGGGTTTGGAAGGGTTTAAAAAAAAAGTTTGCCGTACACGATGGTGGAGTATTTTTGCATGATTTTCAAAACCACCCCCCAACCTTATAAAATATGAAGTGGAACCAGGTTCTAACCTCTTCTGTTGGAAGAAAGTACGTAATGGCCCTTACGGGATTGTTCCTTATCATATTCCTGTTAGTGCATGCCTATGTGAATTTGAATGTGCTGTTCACCAATGGTGAAGAGAACTTCAACAGGGCTGCCAATTTCATGAGTACAAACTTGCTGGTCAGGATCGCTGAATTCGGATTGTTCGCAGGTTTTATCATCCATATCTACCAGGGTTACCTGCTGGCTAACCAGAACCGGACCCGTCGCAGTCAGAAATACGCCATTGATGCGCCTGCGCAAACCAGTACCTGGTATTCCCGTTCCATGGCTTTGCTGGGTACGCTGATCCTGTTGTTTCTGATTGTCCATATTGCCAATTTCTGGGTTCCTTCCCGTTTCGGCGGATTGGAGGAAGTGGCCTATGACAGACTGCAGACGCATAACCTGTACAAGAAGATGGATCAGGTGTTCTCCAATATTTGGCTGGTTGGCCTCTATGTGGCAGGCTGCATTTCTCTTGCATGGCATTTGCTCCATGGATTCCAGAGTGCCTTCCAGACCATGGGCTGGAAACACAGAAAATATGCCGGGATCATCGAGTCCGTGGGGGTAGTGATCTCCATCCTGCTGCCGCTGATCTTTGCGCTGATGCCGATATTCATGTATTTGGACATTGAGATCCCGATCGGGAACCTCACCCTATTTTTCTAATAAAAACGGAAGAACTATATGCTTGACGCTAAAATTCCCGCTGGTCCACTGGAGAACAAATGGAACACCTATAAATCCACTGTTAGGCTGGTAAACCCGGCCAATAAACGCAAACTGGAGGTGATCGTAGTGGGTACGGGCCTAGCCGGAGCTTCTGCCGCGGCAACCCTTGGCGAACTCGGATATAAGGTAAAGGCGTTCTGTTTTCAGGATTCTCCACGTCGTGCGCATTCCATCGCGGCACAGGGAGGCATCAATGCGGCCAAGAATTACCAGAACGATGGCGACTCGGTTTATCGTTTGTTTTACGATACCGTGAAAGGAGGGGACTATCGTGCAAGGGAATCGAATGTTTACCGCCTTGCCGCAGTCAGTAATTCCATCATTGACCAGTGTGTGGCACAGGGCGTTCCCTTTGCCAGGGAATATGGCGGATTGCTGAGCAACAGGTCATTCGGTGGAACGCAGGTACAAAGGACATTTTATGCTGCCGGCCAAACGGGCCAGCAATTATTGATAGGTGCATACCAGGGCCTTGAGCGCCAGGTGGCATTGGGAAATGTGGAAATGTATAACAGGCACGAGATGCTTGATGTGGTCATGATCGATGGCAAAGCTCGCGGGATCATTGCGCGCGACCTCGTTTCCGGTAAACTGGAGCGCCATTTCGGTCATGCGGTACTGTTGTGTACCGGCGGTTACGGTAACGTATTTTACCTGTCCACCAATGCCATGGGTTCTAACGTTACTGCTGCGTGGAAAGCGCATAAGCAGGGTGCCTATTTCGGCAACCCATGCTTCACCCAGATACATCCAACCTGCATCCCTGTGAGTGGCGACCACCAGTCCAAGCTGACGCTGATGTCTGAATCACTCAGGAACGATGGCCGGATCTGGGTGCCCAAGAGAAAAGGGGATGATCGCAGGCCTTCCGAGATCACGGAAGATGACAGGGATTATTTCCTCGAAAGAAGGTATCCCGCTTTCGGTAACCTCGTGCCGCGCGACGTAGCCTCCAGGGCCGCGAAAGAGCGTTGCGATGCCGGCCACGGTGTGGGAACATCAAAACAGGCTGTATACCTCGACTATGCAGCGGCGATCGAGCGTTATGGAAAAATAGAAGCTGGTAAGAATAACCTGGCCAATGCTGATCACAATACCATCATCGCGCTGGGCAAGCAAGTGGTGAAAGAGAAGTATGGCAACCTCTTCGATATGTACGAAAAGATCACCGGCGAAAACCCGTATGAAGTGCCGATGAGGATCTATCCTGCGGTGCATTATACCATGGGAGGTCTCTGGGTGGACTACGAGCTGATGACCACCGTTCCCGGGCTTTATGCACTTGGTGAGTGTAACTTCAGCGATCACGGTGCTAACAGACTCGGCGCCTCTGCCCTGATGCAGGGTCTGGCCGACGGATATTTTGTGATCCCATATACCATTGGTAACTACCTGGCCGATGAGATCCGTACCAATGCCCTCCCCACTAACCACGAAGCCTTCGAGCAGGCTGAGCAAAAAGTCAGGGCAAGGCTTGAACAACTGAAGAACATCAACGGAAAGCAAACCGTGGAAAGTTTCCACAAGCGACTCGGCAAGATCATGTGGGATAAATGTGGCATGGCGCGTAACGATGAAGGTCTTAAGCAGGCCATTGCGGAGATCAGGGCGCTGAAGAAAGAATTCTGGAGCGATGTTAAGATCCCTGGTACCATCGATGGGATGAATATTGAACTGGACAAAGCCGGAAGGGTAGCTGATTTCATTGAACTCGGTGAACTGATGTGCCTGGATGCGCTTACCCGAAACGAAAGCTGCGGTGGACACTTCAGGGAAGAATACCAGACCCCGGACGGAGAAGCACTTCGCGATGATGCAAATTATATGTATGTTTCAGCCTGGCAGTATGCAGGCGACAGTGAGTGGAAACTGAATAAAGAGGAGCTGCTGTACGACGTGGTGAAACCAAGCCAGAGAAGCTATAAGTAACTTGTGATGAATATGGTAATTGTGGGGAATGTGATAAATTAATGAATGAATTTTTTTTATGCAACATTATAACATGAATCTGACGCTTAAAGTATGGCGTCAAAAGAACAGGACAGATGCAGGTGCTTTCGAAACCTACCAGGTGAAAGACATCTCTTCTGAAATGTCGTTCCTGGAAATGTTCGACGTGCTTAACGAGCGCCTCATTTCTGAGGGGCAGGAGCCGATTGCTTTTGATCACGATTGCCGGGAGGGAATTTGCGGAATGTGTTCCATGGTGATCAATGGCAGGCCCCACGGCCCCTGGAAGGCAACAACAACCTGCCAGCTCCACATGCGCGAGTATAAGAATGGTGACACCATTGTGGTAGAGCCATGGCGAGCGGATTCATTCCCCGTGCTGAAGGATCTGGTGGTGGACCGCAGTGCATTCGACCGCATCATCCAGGCCGGCGGATACGTATCTATAAACACCGGTAACGCAGTGGATGGAAACGCGATACCTGTTGAGAAGGATAAGGCGGACGATTCATTTGCCGCAGCCTCATGCATTGGATGTGGTGCCTGCGTGGCCGCATGTAAAAACTCTTCCGCGATGCTGTTCCTTTCAGCGAAAGTGACCCACCTCGCGCTATTGCCGCAGGGCGAGCCTGAGCGCAGGCAGCGTGTGGTCAATATGGTGGCGCAAATGGATAAGGAAGGATTCGGCAGCTGTACCAATACCTATTCCTGCGAAGCGGAATGTCCAAAAGAGATCTCCGTGGTGAATATAGCCAGGCTGAACAGGGAATACATGGCAGCCACACTGGCCGGCGAAGATTAATTCCACTGGTACTTGATTTTTATTTAATTTTTGATGCCTCTCAGGGGGCATCATTTTTTTTACCCTTAACCGTCTTGAATGTTTACGCGGAGCATGCTTGTTTTCAGTTTTTTTCTTTTGATTTCGCTGGCGTTGTTTGCCCAGCAGAAACCCAACATCATTTACATTTATGCCGATGATCTCGGTTATGGTGAACTTGGCTGTTATGGTCAGACAAAGATAAAAACGCCAAACCTCGATAAACTGGCCGCTTCAGGCATGAGATTCACGCAGCACTATACCGGCGCTCCCGTATGCGCTCCTGCACGGGCGATACTCATGACCGGCAAACATTCCGGCCATTCGTATATCCGCGGGAATTATGAACTGGGACAACACGATGATGCTAACGAAGGCGGCCAGATGCCCCTCCATGAGGGCGCGATCACGGTGGCAAAGGTCATGAAGCAGGCAGGGTATACCACCGGCGCGATCGGTAAATGGGGCCTGGGCATGGCCAACAGTACCGGCGACCCCAATAAGCAGGGATTTGATTATTTCTATGGATACCTCGACCAAAAGCAGGCCCATAACCTCTATCCATCCCATTTCTGGGAAAACGGCAAATGGGATACCCTTCGTAACAGACCCTTTACCGGGCACCAGCGCATCCCGGAATCTTCACCGGATAGTGTGTTTGATTCCTTCATTGGCAAGGATTATGCCCTGACAAAGCTGGGTGATAAAACGATCGATTTTCTGAAGCGGAACCGCTCCAGGCCCTTCTTTCTTTACCTGCCCTATACATCGCCGCACCTTGCCCTGCAAGCGCCTCCCGATGCAGTGAAGGAGTATGTTGGCAAGTTTCCTGACAAACCGTATTATGGCGAAAAAGGATACACACCAACAAAATATCCGCTGGCCACTTATGCTGCCATGATCACTTATCTGGATAGGCAAGTGGGCAGGGTGATGGCGATGTTGAAAGAACTGGGCCTCGACAAAAACACGATCATCATGTTCTCGAGCGACAATGGTCCAACGTTCGATATAGGCGGTGTTGACGCGAAATTCTTTAACAGCGCCGCTGGTATGCGGGGCCTTAAACAAGACCTGTACGAAGGCGGTATCCGTGAGCCCTTCATTGTGTCATGGCCGGGTAAAGTAAAAGCAGGTTCAGTATCACCACATATTTCAGCGCAGTACGACCTTCTGGCAACACTGGCCGATATTGTACAAGTGAAAGCCCCGGCAACAGATGGCATTTCCTTCCTGCCCGCAATAATGGGCAAGCCCCAAACGCCACACGAATATCTTTACTTTGAATTCCCGGAGAAATCGGGCCAGGTGGCTGTGAGAATGGGCAAATGGAAAGGGGTGAGGTCTAATTTGAAAACAAACCCCAACGCCCCCTGGGAGATCTTCGATCTTGAAAATGATCCTTCGGAAAGCAGGGATCTTGCTGCAAACCATCCCGAGCTGGCAAAACGGTTCACCGAGATCGTCAGTAAGGAACATAGTTGTCCCCATCTGCGCGAATGGGAATTCATCGATCCTAAATTCAGGAAGAATCAATAAAGTATTTACCATGGCATCCCGGAGAAAATTTATCAAACAATTGGGCGGAACGGCGGGACTCATGTCCGCCTCTTCCCTCGCCGGCTTCGGCAAGGAGAGCGTATACCAACTCATACCGCAAACCCGGGTAAGTTCAAACGATAAGGTCAGGCTTGGCGTGATCGGTATGGGCATCATGGGCAATGGGGATCTTGACACTGCACTAAAAGTTCCGGGCGTTGAGCTCGCAGGGGTCTGCGATCTCTATCAGGGTCGTCTTGATCGTGCCCGCGAAAAATTCGGGCAGGGCCTTTATGTTACCCGCGACTATCGTGAATTACTCGAGAGAAAAGATATCGACGCTGTGATCATAGCCACGTCCGATCATTGGCACGATCATATTTCTATTGCCGCGTTAAAAAAAGGGAAACACGTCTATTGCGAAAAGCCAATGGTTCAGCATGTAGAAGAAGGGCACGCCGTGATCAAAGCAGAACAGCAGTCCGGCAAAGTGTTCCAGGTGGGTAGCCAGCGCGTCAGCAGCATCGCTCTTGCCGAAGCAAAAAAGATCATCCAGGCGGGCTCGATCGGCGAAGTGAATATGGTTGAGGCGATCAACGACCGGTACAGTGCCATGGGTGCCTGGCAGTATTCCATACCCACTGATGCCTCACCGGAGACCGTTTCATGGGATGCATTCATCGGCGACGCTCCGAAACATCCCTTTGATGCCACCCGCTTTTTCCGCTGGCGGAACTACCGTGACTATGGTACCGGTGTGGCTGGGGATCTTTTTGTTCATCTCATTTCAGCCGTGCATTTTGCCATGGACTCCTATGGGCCAGAGCGCATATTTTCTGCCGGCCAGTTGAGCCTGTGGAAAGATGGGAGGGACGTTCCGGACGTTATGGCCTCCATCATGGACTACCCGAAAACAGCAGCCCACCCCTCATTCCAGATGATGCTCCGGGTGAACTTCGCCGACGGCTCCGGAGGTGGAAGTAGAACTCGCATAACCGGTACCGAAGGCGTGCTGGAAATGCAGGGCAACCAGTTTACCCTCAAAAGCGCCAGACTGCCAAAAGCCCCGGGTTATGGGGGGTACGACAGCTATTCAACGTTCTCAGAAAAGCAACAGAAGGAATTCTCCAGGTGGTATCAGAGCCAATACACAGAGGCGGACAAAAAGAAAGGCACGCCCGTTGAGTCAAAATTTGTGTCGCCTGAAGGTTATGATGACCGGTACGACCATTTCGTGAATTTCTTTGATGCCATACGCACCGGGAAGAAAGTGGTGGAAGATGCCAGTTTTGGCCTCAGGGCAGCAGGACCGGCCGTTTTAGCCAATTTAAGCTACGAAAAGAAGAAAGTGGTGCATTGGGACCCGGTGAATATGAAATTGGCTAATTAGCCAATTAGCTACTGGAGAACAATAAATCCTATTTTTAGGCATTTTAAGAAAAACTGCATACCTCTTGATCCGGAACCGGGTAATATGGCTGCTGGTCTTTGTGATATTGGCTACCCAGGTTAAAGCACAGAAACCGTCCTCTTCCAACCTGAGAAACAAATGGATCCCGGTTCGGGAGGGTAAAGTCATTGTTGACTCCCTGAGCATCATCCCTAATAGCCTGAAGGTGAACGGCGTGTCTGACAGTTCATATGTGGTAGACCCCGTCAACGGCTCCCTCACCTGGAAAATACTTCCCGCAGCTGACAGTATGTATGTCAGCTATCGCGTCTTCCCATCACGCCTCAACGCACCTGTTCAACGGATGAAGTTTGATACGGTCATGCAGAAGTTCGTGATCTCCCCGCTCAATATCAAAGGGAGGAGGGCCAGTGAAGACAATGTATTTGATTTTGGCAATATCACGTATAATGGCAGTTTTGGTCGGGGACTTTCTTTCGGCAACCGGCAGGACGTGGTGGTGAGTTCAAGTTTAAACCTCCAGTTGAATGGATATCTGGGCGACAGCATACAGCTGGCTGCCGCGATCAGTGATAACAATATCCCCATTCAACCCGATGGTAACACCCAAAACCTGAATGAGTTTGACCAGGTATTCATCCAGTTCTCAAAAAAGACCTGGCGCTTCACCATTGGCGATATCGATATCAGGCAGAACCAAAGCTATTTTCTGAATTTCTATAAGCGCCTGCAGGGAGCTATGGTGGAAACCAATACCAGGGTAGGGAAAGACAGGACCAATAAGCTCCTGCTGAGTGGCGCAGTTGCCAAGGGCAAGTTTACGCGGAATATTTTCAATGGCCTAGAAGGCAACCAGGGTCCCTACCGTTTGAAAGGTGCCAATAATGAGCTCTTCTTCATCGTGCTGGCAGGGACGGAACGTGTTTGGATAGACGGTGAACTGCTGCAGCGGGGCGAGGATCAGGACTATGTGATCAACTACAATACGGCGGAGGTAACGTTTACGCCTAAACGAATGATCACCAAGGACAAACGGATCCAGATCGAATTTGAATATGCGGACAGGAACTACCTGAATGCGCAGATCTATGTATCTGATGAGCTTGAACTCAGTAAGAAATTCAAAGTGCGCCTGGGTGCTTACAACAATAATGACGCTAAGAATTCGTCGATCAATCAAACCCTAAACGCAGAGCAGAAGCAGTTCCTGTTTGACATCGGCGACAGCGTGCAGAATGCCCTTTATCCTTCGGCGGTAAGGGATACTTTCTCAACTGGGAAGATCTTATATAAGAAAATTGACACCAGCTATAACAGTATCCGGGATTCCATTTATGTGTACAGCACAGATAACAACGAAGTTTTGTACAGTCTGAGCTTTTCGGAGGTAGGCCCGGGAAAAGGTAACTATCTGCTGGACCTTGCCAGCAACACCAATGGCAAGATGTACCGCTGGGTATCGCCGGACGCACAAGGGAACAGGATGGGTAATTACGAACCCGCCATTTTACTGATCGCACCCCGGAAGCAACAACTGGTTACCGTGGGAACGGATTACCAGGACGGTAAACTCTCCGTCAAAAGCGAGTTTGCTGTCAGTGCCCTGGACGTCAATACTTTTTCATCAAAAGATAAATCGAACGACCAGGGATTTGCCGGCCGGGTAGTTGTCAATAACAGCAAATTGCTCCGGCGGGAAAAAGGGCTGGAATTGCTGGGTGAGCTCTATGCGGAACATGTGAGTGAAACCTTCCGCCCCATCGAACGGCTCAGGAACGTGGAGTTCAACCGCGACTGGGGGCTGCCCTTTGATGCAACGCCTGCTGCAGAAAATTTTTTCAATGCCGGCATCGGCCTGAAGGACAATGCTGCCCATACCGTCAAGTACAACTTTGCAGGATTTATCAGGAGCAATAATTATTCCGCATTCAGGAACAGCCTGCTTCATGCGGGGGAGATCAAAGGCTGGAAATTCAATAACCAGTTCAACTACACCAGTATTGATCAATCGTTTCAGGAAGGATTTTACCTGAGGCCGACCATAGACCTGTCAAAAAAACTCAGGAAACTTGGGGGCTACCAGGTTGGGATGAATTATGCCCTGGAACATAACGAACTGGCGTATAAACAGTATGACTCGCTGAATCTGCAGAGCTTCTCTTTTGACACCTGGAAGGCTTTCCTGTATTCGCCCGATGCCCCTAACAAATGGGGTTTTAATTTTTTCACAAGGGCAGATAAATTGCCTTCAGGGAATCGGCTGGCCAGTACGGACCGAAGCATGAACTACAATGTGTTCACTGAACTGATGAAAAGCGAGCATCATCAGTTCAGGCTGAATGCCACCTACCGGAACCTGAAAGTATATGATACAAAATTAACCAACCTCAAGCCTGACGCAACCATCCTCGGTAGGGGTGAGTATATCACCAATATGTGGAAGGGCGCCATAACTGGCAATATGCTCTATGAGATGGGTACGGGCCAGGAACCGCGCCGCGATTTTGCATACCTGGAAGTACCTGCGGGGCAGGGAGAATACACCTGGATCGATTATAATTCAGACGGCGTGCAGCAACTCAATGAATTTGAATTGGCGAGGTTCCAGGATCAGGCTAAATTCATCAGGATCTACACGCCAACCCTCGAATTCATCAAGGCCAATTACCTGCAATACAACTACAGCTTCACATTCAATCCGAGGTCTGCCATGAATATCGCCAAAGCCAGGGGTTTCAATAAAATGCTCACTAAAATCTACCTGCAGAGTGCGTTACAAATCAGCCGCAAAACGATCTCCGACGGTTTGGGTGAATTCAATCCTTTTGACAACCCGTTTGGCGACACATCGCTGCTTACCCTGGATCAATTGTACAGCAATAGTTTTTCGTTTAACAGGTACAGCAGCGTATGGGGCATTGATGTGAATAATATCAGGACTTCCTCCCGGGCCTTCCTTTCTTACGGCTACGAGACCAGGAGGCTGAATGATTGGAACCTGAAGGCCCGCATCAACCTGAACAAGGCCTATACCCTGGATGTGATCACGAGGCAGGTGAACAACAAACTGATCACGCCCCAGTTGAGCAACCGGAACTTCAGCATAGTTTCCCATTCCATAGAGCCCCGTTTTACCTATACAAAAGGCACAAAATTCAGGGGTCAGCTCAGTTATAAATGGGACGAACGGAAGAATGAGGCTTCGGAGAAGTCCACCAGCCATTCTATGAACGGAGAGGTGAAATACAATGTGGTGTCCAACACGGCGCTGACCACCAAGTTCACCTATAATCAGATTGGGTATAATGCAGCCCCCAATACCACCGTGGCTTATATCATGCTGGATGGTCTGCTGCCAGGGAAAAACTACCTGTGGACCATCGACCTTACAAAAAGGCTCACCAATTTCCTCGAACTGAATATGCAGTATGAAGGCCGGAAGGCGGGCAGTTCCGGCATGGTTCATATCGGCCGGGCCCAGATCCGAGCGTTGTTCTGAACGTCCGCGTTGTTGACTTTGCAGGTATGCAACAAAAAAAGCCAGGCTCCTGGCCTGGCTTTCCTGAATGCGTTGCTTTCTTTAGCTGAACAGACCGCCTTTCTTCAGTTGAACAGTATTCTCTCCGATCTTGAAACCATTGTGATATACTTCAACTTTGTAAGCGCCGGGTTGGTACTTATCTGTTTGTTTGAGATCAAAGCTCACATTTTTCCTGGCTCCCTGCTCGTAGTCAACAGATACTTTATTGGTGAATTGCTTCTCGCCATCTTTCCTGGTGGTGAAGGTGCCTGAATTAAGACCCTGCTCCGAAACCAGCTTTCCTGCCGGATCAGTCACCAGGATGTAAAGGTCTTTCTGACCACTTGGCGCAATCAGGTTTTCGTCCAGATCGAATGAGATCCTGAACTTATCTGCTTTCTTAGCCGTGGTGGTAGCTTTTTCCTTTCCGCCACTTTTCTCATTGATAGCGGCTATGCGGAAATTTGAAGCGTGAAGGGTAGAACCGACGTCAACTTTTTCTTCTGCGGCTTTCTTTGCCGTCTGTGTGTTGCTCAGGTTCTGTTCCAGTTCAGTCTTCTGGGTGTTCAGCGCGTTCCTTTCTGTAGTCAGCGTCTGGTTTTCACCCTGCAGCCTTTCGATCTCTGCAACATAACCATCGATCTTGCTATTCAGCTGATTGATCAGTGATCTCGCTTCAGCAAGGTCAGCGGCAGTGGCATTTTGCTTATTCACCAGGGTGCGTATGCGTGCCTTTACCTGCTCCACTTCCTTATCCCGGGTCTTAACCAGGCTGTCCAGCTTGGTATTTGCGCCCATCATGGCGTCAAGACGGAGCAACGCGTCCTCATATTCTTTTTGAACCTGGTTCTTGGAAGAATCAAGCATGGTGTAACGAACATCTTTTTGTTGCATGACCTCTTTGGTCTTGCTCTTATCATAAATGATATAACCCCAAGTACCTAACAGGGCTACGATCAATATACCATAGATCAACCCCCTGTTGTCTTTCTTTGGAGCGGGCGACTGAGGTGTTGCAGATGGATAATTTGTGGAACTCATAATGGAAGTTTTATTTGAATTGAATTGTATAGGCAATTGTGTATAAAAAGATAATGCGATACGCGTTAAGTCGTTTCTCTACTACAGGACATCCTCCTCAAAACTTCATTTTTAGCCTGAAAACCGACCAACTCCCGCTTAATTTCCAAAATCATGCCAGAAAACGGTTAATGCTGTCCGCACATCCTGACGCTAAAGTTATTTTCTTTTCATGAAATTCGCGTCGTCCCCAATATTTGCTGAGTTTTTAACTGTCATCGGTTTAACTTTGAGCTTATCATTTTATGAGTTTAACTACCGAAAAGATTTTGCAGGATTGGAAGAAAAAACAATTCAAGCCCGTTTACTGGCTTGAGGGGGATGAGGGTTATTTCATAGATGTGCTGATCGATTTTGCAGAGCATAAGATCCTGAATGAGCAGGAAGCTTCCTTCAACCTGAGCGTCTTTTATGGCAAGGATGCCGTTTGGTCAGAGGTGATCAATGCCTGCAGGAGGTATCCGATGTTTGCGGACAAACAAGTGGTATTGCTTAAAGAGGCGCAACAGATGCGTGATATCGATAAGTTGGAGCCATATCTCGAACAGCCCCTTGAGTCTACCATCTTTGTTGTTGGACACAAGGACAAGAAAATGGACGGACGGAGTAAACTGGGTAAGATGCTGCCGAAGAAAACCGAGCATCTGGTCACCAAGAAGATCCCTGATTATCAGTTGCCGGAATGGACGTCCCAGCTGGTGCATGCAAAGGGGTTTCTCATTACTCCCCCCGCATTGGCCATTCTGGTTGACCATATCGGGAACGACCTGAACAGGCTATCCAATGAGATCGATAAACTCACCGTTAACCTGGGCAGCCGTCGAGAGATCAAGGAAGATGATATTGAAAAATACATCGGGGTAAGTCGTGAGTTCAACGTATTTGAACTGCAAAGTGCCCTTGCCAAGAAAGAGATGCACAAAGCGATCCGGATCGTCGAGTATTTTGAGCATAATCCGAAAGCAGCTCCCATACAAGCCATATTGCCCGCCCTGCATGCATTCTTCAGCAAAACCTATATGCTGTTCAGCTATCCGATGAATGACGAGAAAGCCGCAGCGGCAGCCATTGGTGTGGCTCCTTTCTTTATCAGGGAAAATCTTGCTGCAGCAAGGAATTATTCGCTGGAAGGCGTGGAGCAAACCCTGATGTTGTTGCATGAGTACAACCTTCGGTCTATAGGCGTGAATGACGCCGGAACTTCTGATGCATCCCTGTTGAAGGAGTTGGTAGTAAAAATGATGTCAAACAGGAACTAAAGGTCTGCCAGCAGTTTTTCCACCTCTTCCTTATCTGCTGCCAGTTGCGATTTAAGCGCTTCAAGCGAAGGGAACTTCATTTCCTTTCTCACGTAATGATGGAATTTCAGTGACAGTACGGACCCATATATCTCTTCGGAGAAGTTGAGGATATGAACTTCCAGAGATCTTTTATCACCACCAACCGTAGGGCGAAAACCGATATTCATCATACCCCTGTACAGGTTCTTTCTTGCGCCAACCTGCAGGGTAACGGCATACACGCCGTCGGCCGGGATCAGTTTTTCCGGATCGAATGCCACAAGATTGGCAGTAGGGAACCCGATCGTTCTGCCCCTCTTATCTCCCTCAACAACAGTTCCCGATAACGGAAACGGATAGCCTAAGAATTCGTTGGCTTCTGCCAGTTTGCCTTCCATCAGGCTATTCCGGATGTGGGTGGAACTGATGGTAACGGTATTGAGTACATGCTCGGGGATCTCCTTCACTTCAAACCCGTAAACCGGCCCCATCTCTTCCAATAGCTGGTAATCGCCTTTCCGGCCCTGGCCAAACCGATGATCATACCCAATGATCAGCACTTCAGGGTGGAATTTGCTGACAAGGAAATCCCTGATGTATTCCCCGGCCGTCAGCGATGAAAATTCCGGGGTGAAGGGTACTACAACCAGGTGGTTGATCCCCAGGTCTCCCAACAGCCGGATCTTCTCGTCAAGGGTATTGATCAACAAAACGCCTTCCTTGCGGCCAGGGATCACTTTTCTGGGATGGGGGTGGAAGGTGATGATCACCGTTTCGCCGCCGTTGGCCGTTGCTTCTGCTTTCAGCAGCCGGATGATCTGCTGGTGGCCCAGGTGAACGCCGTCGAAAGTGCCAATGGTGACCACGGCTTTCCTGAATGGCGGAAGATCTTCGATATTTCTGTGAACCTGCATCGGGGGGTGCAAAGCTATAAAAAAACCCTTGTTCATAAATTCGTCAGGCTGATGTTCACCGATTAGTTAGTTTTGCGGCATTCAAACCGCTTGAATGAGTTTATACCAAAAACGGGGCGTTTCAGCGCAAAAGGAAGAAGTACATGCCGCTACCAGCGGCCTGGATCAAGGTCTGTACGCGCATTCGTTCTGTAAGATCTATCCCGATTACCTGGGGCACGACGAAGCATTTGTTTCGGTCATGCATGCCGATGGTGCGGGTACTAAATCTATCCTGGCTTACCTGTATTGGAAAGAAACCGGCGATATCTCCGTATGGAAGGGCATCGCCCAGGATGCCATAGTGATGAATCTGGACGATTTGCTCTGCGTGGGCATTTATGATAACCTGGTGTTCAATTCCACCATTGACCGGAATAAACACCTGATCCCGGGCGAAGTACTGGCAGAAGTCATCAACGGGTCACAGCAAATTTTCGATTCCCTGGCAGAGGCTGGTGTACACATCCATTTCCTGGGCGGTGAAACGGCAGACGTGGGTGACGTGGTAAGGACAATTGCGGTGAACGGAACCCTCACTGCGCGCTGGCCCAAGGATAAACTGATCACCAACAGTAATATTGCCGCGGGTGATGTGATCGTAGGCCTGGCAGGTTTCGGCAAAACCCATTACGAACAGGAATACAACAGCGGCATAGCCAGTAATGGCCTCACCAGTGCCCGCCATGATATGCTCAGTCACCACTATGCAGAGCAATATCCGGAATCCTTTGATCCCAACACCAGCAGGGATGTGGTTTATGTTGGCCCTCACCGGCTGACAGATCCGGTTTCCGTGAAATGGGACAACTCCTCATTCGACATGCCGGTCGGGAAGCTCCTGTTGAGTCCCACACGCAGTTTCGCGCCGGTGGTCAGGGAGATCCTGATGGAGCATTTCGAAAGTGTACATGGCATGGTTCACTGCAGCGGCGGGGGACAGACAAAATGCCTCAAATACCTTCCGGCCGGACTGGCTGTGATCAAGGATGATCTCTTCGAGATCCCGGAGGTCTTCAAAATGATCCGTAAAGCTGGCGGGGCGGATCTGCACGAGATGTACCAGGTATTCAATATGGGCTGCCGCCTGGAGATCTATACAACGATGGACAAAGCGCCTGCGATGATTGAAAAGGCGAACAAATACGGCGTTGAAGCAAGGGTCATTGGCCGGGTGGTGGCTTCAGAAAAAAAATACCTCGAGCTGCACAGCCCGGAAGGCATCATTAAATATTAAAGAACTGACAACAGTTATTCCCATAAATTTGAAATATGGCTGAAAGAATCCTTGAACTGAAGAAGGCAAATATTTACCAGGGCGAATCTCTGGTGTTACAGGATGTGAATATATCGGTCGAGCGCGGCGAGTTCGTCTACCTGGTGGGCAAAACAGGAACCGGAAAATCCAGCCTCCTTAAGACACTCTATGGTGAACTTCCGCTTAAGGAAGGCGAAGGCAATGTGGTGGGTTTCGACCTGAAGGGACTTACCTGGAAAACTGTGCCTTACCTGCGTAGGACGATCGGTATCGTGTTCCAGGATTTTCAGTTACTGACCGACCGTAACGTACACGACAACCTCGAGTTTGTGCTGGAGGCTACGGGCTGGAAGGATAAAAAACTAATGGAGGAAAAGATCCAGGAGGTGCTGGAAAAAGTAGGCTTGAAAACAAAGGGGTTCAAATATCCGTTCGAGCTTTCTGGTGGCGAACAGCAACGCGTAGATGTAGCCAGGGCATTGCTTAATTCTCCAAAACTCATACTGGCCGACGAGCCTACGGGTAACCTCGATCCCGAGACCAGCGATGAGATCATGAACCTGCTGATCCAGGTATCAAGGGATTTTGGATCTGCAGTTGTGATGGCCACTCATGATTATATCGTGATCAATAAATTCCCGGCAAGGACCATTAAAACCGAGAAGGGTCACGTGATCGACAATGCCTCCATTTCATACCAGCCTTAACAGGGTCCGCTACTATCCGAATAGTTCCATGATGGGTTTCCCCTTCCCGTCCGGAGTAGTATAGAATGGCCTTTGTTCCACTTCATACTGCGTTTCTGGCGGAATGCCTAACGCATGATAAATGGTCTGGTGCAACTGGTCGATCCGAACCGGATTTTCGATTGTTTTGCAGGGCCTTTCATCAGCGGTTTTCCCATAAACGAATCCTTTCCTGATCCCGCCTCCAAACATCAGTACTGAACCGGCGTCGGTAAAATGACGGTGCATGCCGTAGAATTTGATGTCGGACAGGATATCAGGCTGGGGAACCTGTTCCAGCACTTTGAGGTCCGGTTTGCCTTCAACCATCATATCACGACTGAATTCGCTCGCGAGGATGATGATTGTTCTGTCGAGGTGACCGCTTTCGTCAAGGTCTTTGATGAGCTGGGCGATGGGCTCATTGATCATCTTCTTCATGTCCTTCAACCTCGTGTGTCCGTTCTCGTGAGTATCGAACCCGACAAAGGGTTCGTATTCTGTGGTTACGCTGATGAATCTGGCACCTTGCTGGGTGAGTCTTTTCGCCAGGAGACAGCCTAATCCGAACCGGCCGGTATTGTAAAGATTGTATTTTTCCCTGGGCTCCATGGAAAGATCAAACGCTTTTGCTTCTGGTGAGTTGAGCAGCATGTAGGATTGTTCCATGGACCTGCGCAGCGATTCTTTCTGGTAGTCGCTGCCAAACTCTCCGATGGGACTTTTGCTGACCAGCTCGTTGTAGATCTGGTTTCTCTTCTCGAAACGTTTAGTATCCATGCCCACCGGGGGCCTGACACTGTCCAGACCCTGCGAGGGATCCGGGAGCATGAATGGGCCGAACTCGTTGCCCAGGAAGCCTGCGGTGTGGAAGGCTTTCAATTCCTCGGCTTCTCCCACTGTAAATCGCTGGCCAATGTCAATGAACGCAGGAATGACCGGATTCTTAGGTCCGAGCAGGTTAGCGATCCACGCGCCAATATGGGGAGCTGCAACGGTCTGGGGTGGCTCGTAGCAGGTGTGCCAGTGGTACTGGTGCCTGGAGTGAAGGATGTGGCCCATATCTGCAGCGGTGTAAGACTTGATCAGCGTACCCTTATCCATGACTTTGCCGATGGCTTCAAGACCTTCAGAAAAATGGACGCCGTCCAGTATGGTAGGTACGGAAGGAAATGTGCTGAGGACCCGGTTGCCTTCCATGCCTTTCTCAAAGGCCGTATATTTTTTGGGATCGAACGTTTCGGTATGGGCCATGCCACCAGCCATCCAGAGTAGGATCACCGTATCAGCTGATGAGCTGATCTTAGAACCGCTGGTGCAGCCAGGCAGCAGGCTGGCAAAGGGTGCGCCAGCGGTCAATGCGGCCATTGTCGCAGCACTGCTTTGTTTGAGAAAATCTCTCCTGTTCCAGTTTTTTTTCATCTCGCAGATCAATTTACTAATAAATCAATTGGAATTCGGGGTGTACGGTCATGGCCCAGATCAGATCCTGCACCTGCCCGGTGTCCGGCTTTGGTCCAAGCGCCTTTACGGCAACCGTTTTTTCATCCTTGCTGGGTGTTCTTCCCAGCATGTTCCTGTAAAGCGCGGTCACCAAAGGTTCTGGATCCGGATATACGCCCTTCCATTTTATTGCCGCCCTTTTCATTCCTTCATTGAACGTAAAACCGTTGGTCAGCTCCAGGGCCTGGATGAGGTTGGCCTGCGAACTTCGGCTAGTGGTGACCGTTTCCCTGCTTGGCCTTCCGAGCGCAAGGAGGAATGGATTGTTGCGGATCAGCGAAGCCCGTGTAAAGGGTAAATTCTCTTTTACAGATGGTGGCAGTACATTGAATACCACCAGGCTATCGCCATACAATGGGATCAGAGACGAACTGACTGCATCGGCGAATTGCTCCGCCGATAAACGTTTACGGATCATGCCCCTGAACTGAAAATCTTTGGCCAACAGCATTTCGGGTTCTTTTACACTTACTGAAGGAAGCTGGTATGTTTGGGAGGTCATGATCTGGTAGAGCAGGTCTTTGATATCATGGCCCTTTGTGACGAAATCATAAGCGAGCCAATCGAGCAGGTCCTGACTCCAGGGTTCGTTGTCCATCGCGTCAACAGGTTCTACCATACCACGACCGAACAGCTGCGCCCATACCCGGTTCACGAGGGTTCGGTAAAGTCTACCGTCTTTTGGCTGCACAAGTCTGTCCGCCAGTTGCGCCAGGCGTTCTTTTCGGGTTAGGCCTGAGTCGATGTTGCCCAGCTCCGGATAGAGGATCCTTTTACCCGCCATCTTTCCTGTAGGCTTATCGCATTTATTGATTTCGAGGAGCGTGTCTGAAAAAAGGTTTGCAAACGCATAGGCATCTTCCAG
This sequence comes from Chitinophagaceae bacterium, assembly GCA_040404045.1. Taxonomy (GTDB): domain Bacteria; phylum Bacteroidota; class Bacteroidia; order Chitinophagales; family Chitinophagaceae; genus Pollutibacter. Next base: position 102 of record JBBAJN010000015.1, on the reverse strand, counting down.
TTTCCAGTCACTGATAAAGCTGTCGTGGCAGCTTGCACATTTTAAGTTCAGTCCCAGGAAAACCTGCGACACATTCTGTGCCGCCTGCATTTCGGTGCTCTG
>JBBAJN010000014.1:35888-38895 GCA_040404045.1 Chitinophagaceae bacterium | reverse complement strand
TACCCGGAATACATCTCCCGGAAATTTGAACCTGAATACATAGCAGTGAATTGCGGTAAAAATGTAGTGGACGATCTGTTCCCCGACCAGTCGAAGACCCTGGCCCTCATAGATCAGATGGTAGATAAGGGGAAACGCCTTTATATACTTGACCAACTGCTGCCGAATACGGCTGATACGCTGAAGATCGGTTATACGAACGCCCAGTTGCAGGGATGCTATAAGAATGAAGGACTGATCTGGAACATGTTCATACAAAACAACCTGTTATATGAAACTGACTTCCAGAAAATAAAATCATTCGTAGGTGAAGGCCCTACCACACCGGAGATCGGAGAATATTCGCCGGGCTTCATCGTGTTGTTCACCGGTAAAAGGATCGTGGAAACCTATATGGAAAAAAATCCGGAAACTACATTGCAGCAACTCATCTCCATGGATGCACGGAAACTGTTTGAAGGGTCAAAGTACAAGCCGAAATAGGTCACTTCATTCTCCACATTCCCATATTCATCACATTTCCCCCTACGGTCTTTGCCCTAATTGATCCATGACCTTAAAGTGGGACTTCACCGCTCCAGCCATGGTAGGAAAATAGTTATAACGGAGATCGAACTTCTCACAGGTCTCTCGCACGATCTTGCTGATAGCAGGGTAATGTATATGGCTGATCCTGGGGAACAGGTGGTGCTCGATCTGGTAGTTCAAGCCACCGCAATGCCAGGTCACAAGCTTACTGCCTGCCGCGAAATTAGCGGTGGTCTTTACCTGGTGGATCGCCCACTCATTCTCGATCTTCAAGGGCTCTATCGTAGCGGCAACGAACTCGGCGTGCTCCACAACATGCGCAAGCTGGAATACCAGCGCCAGGATCAGGCCCAGTACGAAATGCATCACCAGAAACCCGGCCAACCAGGCTTGCCAACCCACTGCATAAACCGGAACTACAACGTACACCACGATGTACAGGATCTTACTCGCCCAGAAGATGAAATGCTCGCCGAAATTCATCGGCTTCAACTCCGTGTTATACATCTTCTTCGAAAAATATTTGATAAAATCGGACACCCACATAAAGATGGATGTGAACCCGTACAACATGAACATGTAGTACCCCTGGAATTTGTGCATGGGCTTCCATGGCTGGCTCTCACACTCACGCATGAACGGCATATTATTGATATCATCGTCCAGGCCATCAACATTGGTATATGTGTGATGGACAATGTTGTGTTTCAACTTCCAGAGAAAAGCATTCCCTCCCAGGGCGTTCATGCTGAGTCCGAAAACATAGTTCACCCATTTTTTGGTTGAATAGCTCCCGTGGCAGGCATCGTGCATGATGTTGAAACCGATCCAGGCCATGCCAGCGCCAAAGCAGGCACTGAGGAGCAACCCGAGCCATAGCGGCATAGAAACAGTTAACACAGTGATGTATAAGGCCAGGGTACAGGTGACCAGGATGGCAGACTTGATGTAAAGTTTGCTGTTACCGGTTTTCCTGATGTTGTTCTTTGTGAAATATTCGTCAACAGCGGTTCTGAGTGTATTAAAAAAAACCTTGTTGCTGTTGTTAAAACTGACTTTGTAGTGCATGCGAAAAATGAGATGCGGTTTATTAAAAAGGTTCAGGGACCCGTCCCGGGGCGTAAAGGTAGTAAAAACAGCTAAAAGGGGGATGTTAAATGAAGGAAATCGAGGGAAGCCGCTGGTATAAATGACGGCTAATTCATTTTAAAAGGCACTACCATCTCGAAAACGGGAATGTTTACGGAAAACTGCTTTCGGGTAGCGATGTCTTCCATCAGGTATGTACCGTACATCTTACCCATCTCCGTCTTCAAATTGCACCCGCTGATGTACTGATACTGCTCGCCGGCATTGATCTGGGGCTGAACGCCCACTACGCCTTCCCCTTCTACCTCGCGATGGCTGGCATTGCTGTCAAATATGTACCAGTGACGGCGAAGGAGTTTGACCGGGAAGCCGTTGTTGTTCTCAATGGTGACCCTGTAAGCAAACATATACTCGCCATTCACCGGATTGCTGTAATCCGGCTGATAAAAGCTTTCTACGCTTACTTTGACACCACCTGTAACTTTTGAAACCATACGAGCCCGGTTTATGGCTAAATTTAAAAAAAATAACACGGGGTTATAATAATTGTTGCAAAATACCTTTTTCGAAGCAGCTATACGAGTATTTTTGCGCCGTCACACGTTTTAAAACACGCAGGATAAAAAATTGTTTTTATGAAGATTGCAGTAGCCAAAGGAGATGGTATCGGACCTGAGATCATGGACGCCGTATTGGGCATTTTCCAGGCGGGAAATGTAGACCTTCAATATGAGTTTGTTGATATGGGAAAATGGGTATTCGACAAAGGATATTCCAACGGTATGACACCAGAAGCACAGCAAACGATAGAAACCCTGGGTATTCTGTTCAAGGGGCCGATGGAAACACCCAAGGGCAAGGGCGTGAAGAGTGTGAACGTGACGGCGCGCAAAACCTGGAACACCTATGCCAATAAGCGGGTTTTCCAAACCCTCCACGGTGTTGACACGGTTTTCAGCAAAGCCGGCATCCCCATCGACATCACCATTGTCAGGGAGAATATTGAAGATACATATGGCGGCATTGAGCATATGCTCACCCATGACGTTGCGCTGAGCCGGAGGTTCATCACCCGCCCCGGCAGCATGCAGGTAATCAAGTACGCGTTTGAAATGGCCAGGAAGAAGAATGCAAGGCGCATTACCTGCGGTCATAAGTCAAACATCATGAAGATCACGGACGGACTGTTCCTGGAATGCTTCTATGAAGTAGCCAAAGAATACCCCGAGATGAAAGCAGACGACGTTATTGTGGACGACCTTTGCATGAAACTCGTGACCCGCCCCGACCTGTTCGACGTGGTGGTGCTGACCAACCTCCAGGGCGATATTGTGTCCGATCTTTGCGCGGGCCTCGTAGGCGGCCTCGGATTCGCTCCTTCTGCCAATAT
>JBBAJN010000014.1:9461-35878 GCA_040404045.1 Chitinophagaceae bacterium | reverse complement strand
ATATAGGCGATCATATCTGCATCTTTGAGGCAGTACACGGAACCGCCCCGGACATCATGGGGAAAAACATCGCTAATCCAACAGCATTATTGCTAAGCGGCCTGACCATGCTGCGCCACCTCGGTTTGATGGAAAGCGCGGCCACCATCGAAAACGCGCTTTTATACACGCTGGAACAAGGTATTCGCACGGGTGATTTCGGCGACCGATCAAAACCCGCTCTCAATACCACAGACTTTGCCAATGCCATCATAGCCAACTTCGGCAAACTCCCTGCACAGGGTGCGAAGCCAACCTGGCCCAATAAACCCATTACGCCTACTACGTTCAAACTGGACAAGAATCCGCTCATCATGAGCAAAGAGATGGAAGAAGAGAAGATCGTTGGCGTGGATATGTTCATTGAAAGTTCGGAACAGCCTAACGCGGTGGCAGAAAAATGTTTGCAGCATACCCTTGACCTGTTCAAACTGGTGACCATCAGCAATCGCGGAACCCAGGTATGGCCAAAGGGATCGATCTTCACCAACCTGGTTAACCAATACCGCTGTCGCTTTGAGAGTGTTGGCGAAGTACCGCTCAGCCAGACTGACATCATCGAACTTTACAAACGCCTGGCAGCAGATTTCAAAGTCTGCTCTACCGAGATCCTGAATATGTGGGGCGACAAGAAGGCCTATTCTCTGGCGCAGGGACAGTAGGGGAAATTCAGCTTTGCTGGATCTTCAATGTGGGGAATGGGATGAATGCGGGTAATGTGGAGAATGAAGGACTAACATGGCGTCACTTAACGCCAAACTTATTCTTTCTGAGATACTCTTCCACCTTTTTCCGTTGATCACCCTGGATGATGATCTCCCCATCTTTAACAGATCCCCCGGTTCCGCAATACTGTTTCATCTTCTTGCCCAAATCTTCCAGGTCATCGGCCATACCCACAAATCCGGTGACTAAAGTAACGGCTTTCCCGGCCCGCTGTTTGGTATCCAGCAGGATACGGAGCCGCTGCTTCTCCGGGACCAATGTTTCCTGGTAGTGCTGGTCCGGTTCTTCGAACCTGAAGCTGGGATCCGTGCTGTAAACAAACCCTTTTGAATCAGCCTTATTCTTCTTACTCATACATCATGTTTTAGCCAATGCCAGGGGGAAATTCCCTTCCCCCATTGAACAGGCCCAATATCTACATCGCTTTCAAACTCAGGTCAACGCTTTTTGCCTGGTGGATCAAAGCGCCAACGCTCACATAATCCACCCCGGTAGCAGCGTACGACAACAGATTCTCCAAATTAATGCCCCCGCTGGCTTCTGTTTCAAACTCCTTGTTGATAATCGGTAAAGCCTCCATGATCATGGCAGGACTGAAGTTATCCAGCATGATCCGGAAAATTTTTCCCTTCCCGGCCTTCACCGCTTTCCTGACGTCTTCAACAGACCTGGTCTCCACCTCTATTTTCAGCGCCGGGTTGACACGCAGGGTATACTCATAGGCCCGATCGATCGCCTTCTCGAGCCCTCCGCAAAAATCAATGTGATTGTCCTTCAGCATGATCATATCATACAACCCAAACCTATGATTCACCCCGCCACCGATCCTTACCGCTTCTTTCTCCAGCAGGCGAAAATTCGGGGTGGTTTTGCGGGTATCAAGGATACGCGTGTGATAGCCCTTCAGTTGATCCGTATATCTCCTTGTGAGTGCTGCGATCCCGCTCATCCGCTGCATCACATTCAATACCAGACGCTCCCCCTTCAGTATCGTATGGACCTTTGCAGAAACAATAAACGCAACGTCACCGTACTTCATTTCTTCCCCGTCGCGCTTGAATATTTCGAGGCTCGCCGCGGGCTCCAGCAGCTTAAAGATCTTCTCTGCCACCGCTACGCCGGCAAGTACCCCGTCTTCCTTGATCTTCAACTGCGCCTTACCGTTAGCGTCAGCGGGTATGGTGCCCAATGTGGAATGGTCCCCATCGCCCACATCTTCAGCAATGGCTGCAGCAACAAGTTGCTCCAGTTTCCTGTCAAAATCAATCATGAAAGCAAAAATAGGAAATCCGGAGAAGCGGGGTCCGGGCAAATATGGCAAATTGGGGATAGCGGGGCAGAAAAATCAGCTTCTGCAAAATTCATACATCACATTCACCACACTACCCAGATTCTCCTCATTTCACTCGAACCGGAGTTCCTGAACAAGCTTCCTGTCGCCCCTGTTCTTGAAAAGAATGGTGGTCCTGTATTCGCCCAACTGGGTATTGAGGGTGCCTACACAATACTCGCCATTATTACTGTTCACCCGGTGGATAATGGTGAAACTGCGGACCGTATTGGTGGTAAAAAAATCTTTCAGGACCACTTCGGCCTGGGTTCTACTGTAAGAATTGCTTTTATCGCGGAGGGTAATCTCCACCAGGTTATCAAAATGACGGGAGATCTTCATGGCATCCCCTTTCCTGAAGGCACCCAGTATTTCTTCCACCGTGACCTCAAAAGAGCTCAATGAAAAAAACGCAGCAAACAGAAATATCAATCGTACAAATCGACCCATAACGGATTATTAACCAGTATCCTCGCTAAAAATGTGCCAAGATTTGCCGTAGCTTTATGCGATGAACTCGAAGAAAGTATTGTTGATCATTATGGACGGATGGGGAGAAGGACAGATTCCATCCGGAGATGCCATCCAGCACGCAAACGTACCGTTTGTTAAATCTCTTTATTCAAAATACCCCCACACCACCCTCATCACCTACGGTGAATCCGTAGGTTTACCAGAGGGCCAGATGGGCAATAGCGAAGTCGGCCACCTCAATATTGGCGCAGGAAGGATCGTTTACCAGGAACTACAACGCATCAATGTAGCTGTTAAAAGTGGCGAACTGGCTGCTAATCCTGTATTCCTGGACACCCTGGCCTATGCAAAAGCGAACAACAAAGACCTACATCTCATCGGCCTGGTGAGCGATGGCGGGGTACATTCCCACATAGAGCACCTGAAAGCCATTACCTCCATCTGCCAACAGGAGGGTGTCCCCGGCGTGAAGATCCACGCTTTCACGGACGGACGTGATACTGACCCCAAGGGCGGGTACGGGTACCTCGAAAACCTGCAGCAGCATCTTAACCAGACCACCGGCGAAATAGCCACCGTGATTGGCCGCTACTATGCCATGGACCGGGATAAACGATGGGAGCGGGTTAAACTGGCCTATGACGGTATGGTCAAGGGGCAGGGCGAATACACAGGGGATGTGCTGGCATCTGTAAAAAAATCGTACGAAAACAATATCACGGATGAGTTCATCAAACCCATCATCAAAACCAATGCCCAAGGCGATCCGGTTGGCAGTATCAAAGACGGCGATGCAGTCATTTGCTTCAACTTTAGAACGGACCGCTGCCGGGAGATCACCATGGCCCTGACCCAGATGGACATGCCTGAGCATGAGATCCACAAACTGGATCTCCATTATACTACAATGACCGAGTACGATAAAACTTTCCGGAACGTCAACGTCATCTTCGAAACAGATAATCTTACCAATACCCTCGGTGAAACCCTGGAGCGCGCAGGCGTGCAACAAGTAAGGATAGCCGAAACAGAAAAATATCCCCACGTAACTTTCTTTTTCAACGGGGGAAGAGAGGAACCTTTCGAAGGAGAGAACAGGATCCTTGTGCCCTCTCCCAAAGTGGCTACCTACGATCTTCAGCCGGAGATGAGCGCGCCCGAACTCACTGCAGCCCTGTTACCGGAAATAGGCAAACAGCAAGCCGGATTCATGTGCATCAACTTTGCCAATGCGGATATGGTGGGCCACACCGGCGTATTCCCCGCTGTAGTGAAAGCGGTGGAAACAGTAGACCGCTGCGTCGAAAAACTGGTCTCTGCTGCGTTGCCCAACGGCTATACCGTATTCCTCACGGCCGACCATGGAAATGCAGATTATATGATCAACCCGGACGGCAGCCCGAATACCGCACACAGTACCAATCCGGTACCTTTTTTCATCATTGACAGCGAATGGAATGGCGAGATCAAACCCGGCAAACTGGGCGATATCGCTCCAACCATTCTCCATGTCATGGGGATTGCCATTCCAAAAGAGATGACCGGAGACATCCTGATCTGATGCCATGAGGCTGCGCGGCTACCATATCGTATTCACGTTACTGATATTACTGTCATCCTCATTACCGTTCCTGATACCCGGCTCCCTGATGATACAACAGGCAGTGGCTATGCATGAAATGATGGAAAAGCTGGAACGTGAAGAATTGCAGGAGATCACTGTATTACATTCATCTGTCCATTGGCTGGAGCACAATAAAGAGTGCATCATAAACAACCGGATGTTTGACGTAAAGGACATGAAAACCCGTGGCGATTCAGTGGTGCTGACGGGTTTGTACGATGATAAAGAAAAAGAGATCCTGGCCCGGTTGGTTTCAAGTTCTTCCCCACTGCAACAGGACCAGGATCAAACCAATATCATTTATCGGATCACGCATCTTGTAATCGACTGCCCGGAAACGGGATCAGCCGGAATAGAAATAACCGTAAAGAAAAAATTTCCCCTGGTTCCTTCCTGCCCCTTATCTGTGCAACATACCATCCCTCCCTATTCACCTCCTGAATTGACCTGATTTTTTTCCATTTTATTTCGGAAATCGGGGTCAAAGGCCTATGATTTCCTTTTGATGTCTTTGGTTTACGCCAGGGAGGATTACCGCATCGTATATTAACAGTTGTATTTCATGAAAACAAGCGTTTTCGTTTCAATACTATTCCTATCCGTCAATTCATTTGCCCAAAACAAGGCTGATTCCGCAGACCGATACCTCGACATGAATGAAGTGGTGCTGTCGGCCAACAAATTCACGGAAAAGAAAAAGAATGTTGTACAGAAAATTGACGTCATCACAGCGCGACAGATCGCCCGGATGAACGCCCAGAATACGGGGGACCTGCTGATGGGTTCGGGGAATGTTTTCGTCCAAAAAAGCCAGCAGGGCGGTAGCAGTCCGGTCATCAGGGGATTTGAGGCAAGCCGTGTTTTACTTGTCGTTGACGGTATCAGGATGAACAACGCCATTTATCGGTCGGGGCACCTGCAGAACGTGATCACGGTTGACCAGAATATGCTGGCCAGGGTGGAGATCATGCAAGGGCCGAGCTCAACGATGTATGGCAGCGACGCGCTCGGCGGAACAGTACACATGGTCACAAAACAACCCTTTCTGGGTTCGGACACAGCCGGCAACACAAAGGCCAACGGACTGATCCGTTATAGTACCGTGAATGATGAAAAAACCGCTCATGCCGATGTCAATATTGGATTGAAAAAATTCGCTTTTCTCACGTCCCTTACCCTCAGCAGTTTCGGCGACATGAAAATGGGCAACAATGATCCATCTCGCTACAAAGGCTTTGGCAGGAGAAATGAATACATCATCCCCTTCCAGGATGCCGGCAAGGACACCATTGTAAAAAACAACGATAACCGGATCCAACGGTATTCCGGATACAAACAGTGGGACGTCATGCAAAAAGTCCTGTACCAGCACAACGAAAAAATTTCTCATTTACTAAACCTGCAACTCTCCAACACCACGGATGTGCCGCGGTACGACAGGCTAACGGATACGCGTAATGGAACTTTGAGATTTGCCGAATGGTATTACGGTCCCCAGGAACGAAACCTCGCTGCCTATACACTGACTGCAAACAAGCTCTCCGGCTTCTTCAACGAGTTCCGCGCCACTGTCAGCTACCAGGATATCAAGGAAACGCGCCAGCAAAGGGATTACAGGCGGTACGACAGGTTCGACAGTCGTCGTGAACACATCAAGGTCTGGGGCGCCGTTATGGACCTACGGAAAAGCGAGGGGAATCATGAACTCAGTGTAGGCGCGGACGGGCAATGGAACAACCTGGTATCTGTGGCCGACAGGACCAATCTGCTGACGGGGGCCGTGTCGAAACTGGACACCCGATACCCGGATGGCAGGAACAGGATGAACAACTATGGCCTCTATGCCCAGCATATTTTCAAATTCGGGAACAACAAATGGGTATTGAACGATGGGCTGCGGTTGCAGTATGTTCATTTGAGTTCAGATATCCTGGACAACAGCTTTCTCAACCTTCCCGTGACCTCGGTCCGGCAAAATAACCTGGCTGCAACAGGAAACCTGGGAGTTGTTTTCAAACCCAATGAAGGGTCCAGGTTTGCTGCAGGGCTGGCCTCCGGATTCAGAGCGCCAAACATAGACGACCTGAGCAAAGTATTTGAGTCGAGCACAGCTGCGAGTCAGGTGGTGGTCCCTAATGCAGATATCAGGCCCGAGTACACCTATAACCTGGACCTGTCATACAGGAAAATTTTCAGGGAAAAATTCCAGTTCGAGATAACGGGCTTCTATACCCTTTTCCGGAACGCCATTGTGAAAGCGCCCTATTCCCTGAATGGACAGGATTCGATCATCTATAACGGGGTGAAATCCCAGGTTCTGGCCAGCCAGAATAAATCCAAAGCATTTTTATACGGCGCCAGCACTTCTTTTTCGGCAGACCTGAATAAACATTTTTCATTTTCCACGTCCCTCACGTTCACCTACGGCCGTTTCCGGGTAGATGAGAAAGAACGCACTGCTGTTTACCAGGAGCAACCAGATGGATCGTTTGCACTGGTACAGGCGAATGTGAAGGAAAAACCCCTCGATCATATCCCGCCGCTATTCGGCAAAACCTCGGTGATGTATCGCCATAAGAAAGGTTATCTGGAATTTTTCGCGCTCTACAACGGCGAAAAAAGACTTGACCAGTTCAATCCGGACGGCGAGGACAACCCCCAATATGCTACTCCTAGCGGAATGCCAGGTTGGTATACCCTGAACCTGAGATCAGGATGGCAGGTATCGAAGGCCCTCCTTTTCCAGGCAGCGCTTGAAAACCTGCTGGACAGAAATTATCGCCATTTTGCCTCAGGATTCTCGGCGGCCGGAAGAAATATTGTTTTGAGCTTACGCTTAAGTCTCTGATTGTCAGTCTCTATATGATATCTCGCACCCGGGTCAGCCCTGGTTCCGGGGGAGTTGGCAGGCAGACCCTTAAGTGAAACAGGACATGGAGAAAAAGCTGAAAAGCAGTACGGTAGCGGTTTGCGTCGAAAAAAATATCTCGAAGGCAGCAGATTAGTGTAATAATTTGTCTTAACTTGAATGAAATCAACAGGATTTCATGACTGAGGAAGTAATGATCCACGGGTGTTTACGGAACGAAGCTGCATCTCAGCAGGAGTTATACTACAGGTATAGCCCTAAGATGCTGTCGGTTTGTTACCGTTACGCCAAAAGTCGTGAAGACGCCGAGGATATGTTACAGGAGGGCTTTATCAAGGTCTTTACCCAGATTCATCAGTTCCAGCATCGTGGGGCGTTGGAGGGTTGGATCAGAAGGATCATCGTCCATACCTGTATCAATAACCTGAAGAAGAACAAGAAGTTTTCAGATAGTGTAGATATCATTCATGCGGCCAGTGTTCCGGTTCGGGAAGAGAATATCCCATCGATCCTGCAGGCAAAGCAGGTGGTGGAATGTATTCGGATTCTTCCCTTGGGGTACCGCACGGTACTAAACTTATACGCCATAGAAGGCTATTCGCATAGGGAGATCGCTGACATACTCGACATTGAAGAGAGTACCAGCAGATCCCAGTACACCAGGGCAAAGGCAATGCTGGAAGATATCCTCATCAAGAAAAACATCCTTACGAAACATACCGAAAGAACCAATTGGCTTACGGCGGTTCAGTAAGGCCAGCGTTGACTGGTAGTTTCAACGGTCAAATATATCTGGAAACCAAAACTATTTATTAACCCGAAAAGTTAGATAACAGCTTTTTCACTGCGTATGGAGAGTCGTGATTACACAGGAGAATTTGAGAGTTTCTTGCAAGAGAAAGCAGATCAGTATAAGCTGTACCCGTCAGACAAGGTGTGGAATGCGATCAATGGCAAACTGCATCCCCGGAAAAAATGGTCTTATCTTGTTGTAGCTGCGATGTTTATTGGCTTAGGGATTGGAGGCAAGGTGCATGACAGTCGTTTCCTACAGGGTCTCGAGCAAGGCGCAGATATAGAAACCTTATCCGGCAATGAATTTGCGGACCTGGCACCGGTAGTGCCAATCAATAACGCTTCATCCTTAAGGAAATCCGGGACTCTGAAGGATCCTGCTGTCAGGGAATCGTTTGCCCGGGTAAACAGACCACCAGCAATTCATGAGGCGTCTGCAAATGCTGAAAATTTGGACTTATCCGTCTCCGGTACATCAGCTGAAAACATTGATTTATCTGCCTCCACCGCATCACAGGAATTCGTTAGGGTGATCGTGGCTGATGGAGAGCATCACTTAACTGAAGTAAACGCTTCCACCGAGCCAGAAGCCGCTGAAAAAATTTACGCAGAGCACCCTGCGTCATCTGTCAAAGAAGATGTGGGCAATACATTCGACGAGTATTCTGAAGGAACCCATGGTGAGAGCCAGCGCATCAATTCATTTGCTTCAGTTGCAGGCCAGCCAGTATCTCTGGGTACCAGGGATGTCACAGCGGCACGCCTTGCTGCCCCTGAGAAAGCGAGATCGATCAAAGTCTTAAAGCCCCGACATGTTAACCTCGGCTGGCAGTTATACCTGTCTCCAACAGTAAGCTACCGGAAATTGTCTGGCGAAGGCATGAGGTATTTCAATGGCATGATAGCTTCCAGTTCTCCGGATGTAAACAAGTCTGTAACGCATAAACCTTCTATTGGATTCGAGGTCGGAACAGCGCTCACCTTTGCCACTGGCAGGAATTTCAGGCTGAAAACAGGACTGCAGTTAAATGTCAACCAGTACGATGTACAGGCATTTTACTTCACACCTGAAGTGGCTCCGTTAACCCGTGGCGGCATCGGGCACACCGAGATCAACGCCATCAGCAGGTACAGAAACTTCAATGGATTTTCCAAAACCTGGCTCACGAACAAACACATCATGATGTCTCTTCCCCTCGGTGCAGAGTTGACAGTGTTTGGAAACGAGAAAGTCAAGTTCAATATAGCCGGAACAATACAGCCCACCTTTGTTTTGAATCATCAGGCTTACATGATATCCACCAACATGAAGAACTATGCCCAGGAACCTTCGCTGTACCGGAAGTTCAATATGGCGGCCGGGGCCGAAGCTTATCTCAGCATCAAAGCGGGTTCTTACAAGTGGATGATCGGACCGCAGTTTCGTTACCATATGCTTTCCAGCTACAAGCAGGAGTACCCCATTACTGAGCATCTGATGGATTACGGATTCAAGATCGGTATCAGCCGATAATCGCCTGTTAACCCACGTCCATAGCTTTTAACGTTTCCGCGATGGATGCCATCAGCATCGCCAGACGGCATCCTCATTACGCGGTTATTCGTTAATTTCACACCCAATTCATCAACACATATCATCGATACCCATGAGGTCATTCGCATTTCTGATCCTGCTGTCCGTCTTCTCTGCCTGCAATAATGAACCGGAGAATGACGATATAAATAAAACCTTTTTTCCGATCGAGGGAAATATCAGGGCTGAGTTGAAAAAAATCGACTCTCTTCCCGTTACCATTCTTAAATACAGTACTGAAAAAGGGCTATCAGATACTTCAATATTTTCCAGGGAAGAATTCCGGAAAATAGCAGAGCAGCTCTATACACCGGACATCAGTTCGCCTGAGCTGAAAAAATACTACCGTGCGTCCGTCTTCATGGACAACACCATCAATACGGTCACGATGAGCTATACTACCACGGAAAAAGAACCTGAGATCAGGAAAATAGAAGTGATGATCCATCCCGAATCCGAAGAAGTAAGATCGATCTATGTTGAAAAGCAGAACGGGCAAACCCTCTTCAAGATGGTCTGGACACCTGGCAAAAACCTACAGGTGATCACCATTCCGGATGGAGAACCTGAAAACATAAAAACGGAAAAATACAGTTGGCAATAGCTGGAACCTAAAAAGAAAAAAACGGGAATAAGAACCCGAGCGGCAAATGACATCTGAGGAATATAGCAAGATCTCTTCGTCCATCCCTCCCTCACCTGGTATTTACAAATACTACGATGATAAAAATGTATTGCTCTATGTTGGCAAGGCCAAGAACCTGAAAAAAAGGGTCAGCTCTTATTTTATCAAAACATTCACCAGTTACAAAACCCATGAACTGGTCCAGCGCATCCGGCACATAGAATTTACGATTGTGAATTCGGAGCAAGACGCGTTCCTGCTTGAAAATTCACTGATCAAGAAATTCCAACCCAGGTATAACATTAACCTGAAAGATGATAAAACCTACCCCTACATTGTCATCAAGAATGAGCGTTTCCCAAGGATCTTCCTGACCAGAAAACTTATCCCGGACGGCTCAGAATACCTCGGGCCCTTCACTTCAGTAAATAAGGTGCGGGAACTTTTGGAATTCATCAAGCAGAATATCCCGTTGCGGACCTGCAAGTTGAATCTGACGGAACAGAACATATCAAAGGGAAAATTCAAGGTCTGCCTGGAGTACCATATCGGGAATTGCAAAGGCCCCTGCGAAGGCCTGCAATCCAGTACGGATTATGATGAAGGCCTGCAACAGATAAGGAATTTTCTGAAAGGGAATCTTACCCCCGTGATCCAGCATTTTAAGGAACAGATGAAGGCCTATGCGGATGCTATGGAGTTTGAGAAGGCCGAGATCATGCGAAAGAAAATAGAGCACCTCCAGAACTACAAGGCCCGATCAACCGTGGTGAATCCAAAATTAGGTGACATGGATGTTTGCAGCATTTCCGAACAGGAAGACGACAAAGCCTATGTGAACTTTCTGATGGTACGAAATGGATCCATTGTTGACAGCAAAACCGTATTGATCGAAAAGAAACTGGACGAATCCAGGGAAGATATGCTCGCCTTCTCGATCAACCATTTCCGCGAATTGTTCTCCAGCAACGCTCGCGAGATCATCTTGCCTTTCGTGGTGGAATACCCGGACCCTGAGATACAAATTACCGTCCCCCGCGCTGGCGACCGGAAAAAACTACTTGCGCTTTCCGAAAAAAACGTCAACTTCTTTGTGGAGGAACAGAAAAGGCAGGCCGCCTTAATGTTGAGTTCAGGTGAGCAGGATATGAGTGATATACTTCTCCGGTTGCAGGACGATCTCAGCTTGCAGGAATTGCCCTTGCATATTGAATGTTTCGATAACTCAAACTTCCATGGAAGCTACCCTGTATCGGCGATGGTCTGTTTCCTGGATGGCCGGCCAAGCAAGAAGAGCTACCGGCATTTCAATGTGAAAACCGTGGAGGGTATCAACGACTTTGCCACTATGAAAGAGGTGGTAGGCAGAAGGTACAAAAGGCTGGTCTCAGAAAATCTTCCCCTACCGCAGCTGGTTATCATTGACGGCGGCAAAGGCCAGTTGAATGCTGCTCTTGAAGCCGTGGAAGAACTGGGGCTGTCCGGGCGGATGACCCTCGTTGGCCTGGCGAAAAACGTGGAGGAGATTTTCTTTGCTGGTGACAAAGAATCGCTACAACTTCCGTATGGAAGCAGCAGCCTCAAACTGATCCGGTATATCCGCGATGAAGTGCACCGTTTCGGGATCAGTTTCCATAGGCAGAAACGGGCGAAGGGAACCTTCAAAAATGAGCTGGAAAGCATCAATGGAATTGGCTCCAATACTGCCGATACGTTACTAAGAACATTTCGCTCCGTCAGAAATATCATGAATGCCACCGAGCAGGAGTTAGCGGACATTGTAGGACCTGCGAAAGCCCGCCTGATCAGGGAACACTTCCAGAAAGCAATGTGAAGAATTTAAAATCTGCTGCATTTTCGACGAATTATACCTATCCACCGATCAATGACAACAATTTCCATATCTGTAATATGGTTATAAGCTCAAGTCATCGTATCTTTACCTCGGTTTTTCATAGGATATTGGATTTTAAAAACGGGGCCGGATTTCCATCCAAGCCCCTTTTTTTTTGATTATGGCTAATGCGGCCATCTTTCCCGGGCTACAGCCCTTCCCTGCTCTCACAACGCTGGAGTTTGATCGCGTCCACACCATATTCTCGTTTATACGACACCGGGGCCTTTAATTTCTCCGGGGCAGCACAACCATAGAAAAAACTATTTTCTCCCCGTTAAAACACGAAGACACCCGGGCCGTTCCTGCTCCAGACTTTGTATTGCCTGAAACTCCTTGAAAAGGAATTCCCTTCATGGTCTGAAAAAATGCTGGGGCCTCTCCTGGAGATCAAGAGGATACTGAGAAGTATTCTAGTCACCTGCATGAAAAGGCGGAAGGAAAAGAAGCAGGTCTAAGAAATTGGGTGCTACAGCGCAGTGTAACACACGTGGCCAGTAAAAAGAACCGGATCGCCAGATTCGCTCCAATAAGCTGCAGGTTAACCGCATTCCCACATTCATCACATTGTCATACCAGGTTATAAAACAAAAAAAACCCGCCAGAGGCGGGTTGATTTTTTTGCTGTATAATCTAGTATGACCAAAGGTCTTGTTCAAAGTTGAAGATCTTCTCTTTAACGTTCTCGCCTTCCAGCAGTTTCATGATATCATCTTTTACATAGCTCTTGATATACATGTCGTACGGGTTCTCGATAGTAGACTTCACTACGAAGCTTGAAAAGAAACGGCTTTCGAAGAGTTCTTCCCAGCTCATACGGGCACCGAAGTTCTTGCCATTGTACACTTCGTACTTGGCCAGGGTAGGCCTCAGGTCCGGATAATAGATCCAGAACAGGGGGGCTTCACCCAGAACAGCGCCTGAGCTTTGGTCGATGTACGTTTTCAACGGAGCAATACCGAGGATACGCGCATAGAGCCTTGAGGATTCCTTATCGAACACCCATTCTTCCTTGATCCTGAACTTTACGATATCATCAGGGTTAAATTCTGCGCACACAGATGTGTCCTTGAAAATACCCTTGGTGCCGTTTGGATCTTTTACGAAGTCGGGGATCTGGGTGGTATCGCATTTTCCGGCGATCATTTCACCGATCTTATCCAGTGTCATAGGCGTAGTGAAACGGTCGTCCACAGTGGGATCGAAGGCGGTCACTTCTCCTGTACGCAGTGCGTTCAGCAAGATGATAATGAAACGCTGGTTACCGTTGTCTTCATCAGCCTTATAACGGAAAGGAAGGTTCATTTTCTCACGGATATCGATCTCCCTCCAAACGCGCTCGCGATACCAGGCATCATCTTCGCGGATGTTCTCATGCGCGAGAGGATTCCTGTCTTTTACGAGGTTTCTTTCCACTGCAGCGTCATTGCGGAGCGACTTACGGGGAGTATCAATAGCCAGGGGGTCTCTTTTCACCACCGGTACTACCGTATCCTTAGCCGCCGCATTCAAATTGGCAGAAGCCGTATTTGCCTGGGTGGTTTTAGTGCTGGTTTTCTTGGTAGTAGACGAACGGGTTGTTTTCTTGCGGGTCTGGGCGTCGGCCACATGACTCGCCAATCCGAAGGCGGCTACCAGTAAAACATATTTTGCCAATTGGAATTTCATAGTATCTACAGTTTACGATACAAATTAAACGATTCTAAATCAGTACTTATTGTTCAGTTTGTTAATCTTACTTCAAACTGTAGGATAAGCTGCTATTCAATGTCCTTACCCTTCCGCTTGGATCCTTCACTTTGATGTCGTTGATAACAACCAGGGCTCCGGGCTTCAGTTTACCGATCAGGTTTGCGGCAGCGCCATTCCACCTGTTGCCATTGTTGGCAGTTGGTACGTAATCAGGAATATCGGGGCTTACAGCACCTACGGTGTAGCTAACTACTTCGTAGGGAGCATCGAATTCAGAATCTTCAAGCTTTGCGATCACACCGCCCATTGCCTTAAAGTTAGCAGTTGGAACGGGACCGGCTTTCAGGTTACCTACATAAGCTACAGGGAGCGGCAGGTTCTTCACGCGGAAAGAAACTTTACCGGCAGCCTTACCTTCAACCAATACGGTCACAGTATGTTCACCCGGATTGCTGGGCTTGGCGATGTACTTGTTGCCGCTCACTTTGCTGATGCTGCCACCAGTGAATGAAGCAGAAACTTTCTCGGCACCTGCACCTGCAGTAATGGTCAGCGGATTGTCGACACCGATATACATGACGTTCATCTTGTCAGCCATAACAGCCACACCTGATGGAGCACCTACAGTATATTCGATGGCTTTTGAAGTTTCCTTCAACTCACCGGTATTGGGATCAACATACTTCACGGTAACGTTCATCTTCCTTGTTCCGGTTCCACCTACTGCGAACTTAGTTTCAGCAACACCTCTTTCGTTAACAGTGAGGGTACGGCCGTCGATGGTTACAGTTGGCTTAACAGAGGCGTTGAAGGCACCAAGACCAGCCTGGACTTCCATTTCTTCGCCGGGCATGAAGTACGTGGAGTTTGTTCCGATCAACGGCTCGAACTTGTCGAGGATCAGCTTAACTGAACCAACCTGGTTGGCGCAATAGGTCGCAACCTGGCTTTCGGTATTCTTCACGTCGTTCTGGTACTTGCTCAGCATAGTGAGTGCAGCAACAGTTGGCGTCATGTGGAAGTTACTGTAGGTCCAGTCTTTGATAGGATCACCAAGTGATTTCTTACCAGTGCTTGATTTGGGGATCTCAAGGTTGAGGGGAAGTTTATTACCCAGTGCTTTCGCGATCTCCGGATCAATGGCAAGAATGTTCTTCTTGAAATTCTCCAGAGCTGTATACAGGTTTTTACCTTCTCCTTTTGTATCGAACAGGCGGGTGGCTGCATCGATGTTATCTTCTTTGAAAGAAGAATCACCATCTGCAGGATTGTAGCCTGCTTCCTTCATCAGGTCCAGCTTATACTTTTCGATAAGGTCAGAAACCTGCTTGGAATATTCCCTTGCTTTGTCTGCCTTAGGCTTCCAAATACCTGCTTTCTCGGCAGTTTTCGGGTCCTTCAGCATTTCGTTGAAGTTTTCATAAATACCCGCGGTAGACGAGGTAAGTATGGTATTAGACTGCTTCAGACTGTTGTCCACAGTTTTGAAGGCATTTATGATTTCAGCAGATACGTTCAACGCAAGCAGTGCTGTCAACACCAGGTACATCATGTTGATCATCTTCTGCCGCGGTTCTTTAGGTAGTGCCATTTTCTAGTTGGATTTAAAATTAAGATTAGGGTTTTTCAACTTAACACTACTAATTAAGCACGACCTTGCATGGCAGCCAGCATATTTCCGTAAACCGAGTTGAGGTTACCGAGATTCTTAGCCAACAGTGAGATTTGCTCCTGGGTTTTCTTGGCATCATCCACGCTGCCTTGCATAGCTTGTGAAGCGTTTACAAGATTGCCGTAGAAAGTATTCATTGCTTTCAGGTGATTGTTGGTATCCTGAAGTTCCAGTTCATAAATAGTATTCAGCGAGCCCAGGTTCTTGGTCAGGGTTTGTACCTGCTCATGGAACTGGCGAGTGCTTTCAGCAGCGCTGTTGAAATGTCCAATGGTAGAAGTTGCATTCTGGTAAGCCTCTTTCATAGATCCGAGGGCAACAGCAGCTTCCTTGGTTTTCTGGGTATAATCAGCAGTGGCAGCGTGCGTATCAGCGATATCACCCATTTTCTCTACTGTTGTACCAAATTTGCTGAAGTTCTCGCTCAGACGCTTCATGTTGGCAGGATTGATATCTGCCTCAGCCAGCATCTTGTCCATAGAAGCAAGCGCAGGATTTCCACCGCTGCTCATTTTTGGTAAAGCTTCTGCAAGTTTCGCCATTTCATTACCCGGAGGCGGGAGGATTGCATACACAAGGAAGATCGCAGCTTCGGTCAAAAGACCTACAGTAAGCATGAAGTCAGCGAACGGCTTGTGAAGGATCTTTGCCCAGGCTCCGAAGATTACTACCGCAGCACCTACGCACACGATGATGTTAACGATTTTGTCTGTTTGTTTGTTTGTACCTGCCATAACGATGAATTTTTGATGGTTTTAATTGGGATTTGTTGGAGATTAACATGCCATGCAAAGTGCAACACGTTGCATAGCATGAAGTTTATTTTTTAAATTGATAATGCTTGTTTTTTCCGGTAAGCCGACCACTATCCTTTGCTCTTTTTGCCTGGAGTTGCAGGAAGGTCGATCACAGTACGGAAGCCGATATAAGATTTCGCTGTATCCTGGTATTCGTAGTTGCGGGCGCCAGTTTGCAGGAAGTAACCCACATCTTTCCAGCTACCGCCACGGATCACTTTACGCTTCATCCGGGGAGGATCGCTGTCTTTTGCGTTCCAACGAATATCCGGGTTCATATCATGCTGGAAGTTATAGGCGCCTTCATAGTACAGTGAAGAGGTCCACTCAGCTACGTTGCCGGACATGTTATAGAGACCGAAGTCGTTAGGCCAATAAGCATCAGCCCTTACGGTATAGAAACCGCCATCTTCAGGATAGTTACCACGACCAGGCTTGAAGTTAGCCAGCAGGCAACCCTTCTTGTTCCTGAGATAGTAACCGCCCCAGGGGTATGGAGCCTGTGAACGACCACCACGTGCTGCATATTCCCACTCTGCTTCTGTTGGAAGACGGAAATCAGATTCTGCAAAACGCTTTTTAGACTCAAGGAAACTGTTCAGGTAATTGGTCCTCCACTCGCAGAATGCGGTGGCTTGCTTCCAGTTCACACCCACCACAGGATAGTTATCGAAGGAAGGGTGGCTGAAATATCTTTTAGACATCGGCTCGTTGTAAGAGTAAGAGAAATCGCGGATCCAAACCAGTGTGTCAGGATAGATCTTGATGTCCTTTTTTACAATGAACTGGGAACGGGGCTTACTTGCATTTTCCCTTTTTGATGCCTCTTTGTAATCAAATTTCTCGGAACGATAGATCAGTTTGTCTGCGTCCAGCTCCTTTTTACCAAGGATCCTGTTATCAGGCGTTACGATCATGGCGTTCAGCTGCTCCAGGATCTTTGGATCGTTCCACTTAATGGTAGCCGCTTTTTTCTGATCGATGATCTCTACGCCATCGCCACCAGGTTTTTTGTAGTTCAGGATGTTTGCTGCGATCGAATCCCTGACAGCAAAAACGAACTGACGGTATTCTTTGTTGGTGATCTCGGTAGCATCCATCCAAAACCCGTTGATAGAGATCTGGCGGTTACGTGCCGTGAATGAATAGCTGATGTCCTCGTCACTTGGACCCATATGGAACGTTCCCTGGGGAACATAGATCATACCGGGAGGTTTTGGAAGACTGTATTTGCTACCCATTGAAACACCATGGAGCTGACCATCAGCAGGAAGGGCACTCTTGGATTTGGATTTACCCAGTTTGCCGCAGCTTGCTGCCAGAATTGACACCAGCATCAGCGTTCCCAGGTTGAGCAGAAGGTTTCTCATTTTCATAAAAAATATTGAGGGTATTTGGACAAATATAGATTAATATTTAATTGACCTTTTGATGACATTTGATTCTTAATACAATATTTAACAAAGCATAATCTAATCTGCCGCTGTAAAATAACGACCCTTTTGATCTGATTATTGTGCCGATCCATTTTTTGTTCCCAACTCCTTTTCAATGAGTTGAATAAAATGTGTCATATCAGTAACGGGATTTTGGCAGGAATAGTTTTTACACAGGTAAAAACTTGTTAAACTGCCGCTATTCTTCCCCCTCAACATCGAAAACTCCCCATTTTCGGTTTCAGATAACATAAATACCTTATATGGCTGATACTGCCTGAGCAGGTCCCTTCCTGCCTGAAGAGCCCCTGGGCCAACCACTACTAATTCAAGTGTACCGTACACCAGTTCCTGAATCAGATTTGTCCAGACACCGAAGGAGGTTGGGTAGCGTACTGCCATCTGGTTCACTGCATCGGCCATTCCAACCGCCCTTTCCTTCCAGTCGTTCCGTTCAAAGTAGATGGACATATGCAATAAAACGTTGGCCATAACCGCATTACCCGACGGGGTTGCCCCGTCATAGATCTCTTTCTTCCTGATCAGCACATCTTCCTGGTCATCCCTCGTGAAAAAGAAAAACAATCCGTCATCGTCCGTGAAATGGCCAGTTGCCTCTTCTATTATTACCCGGGCGTTGTTGAGGTAACCCGTTTCGCCGGTCAATTCCTGCAGGGAGACCAGGGCCCGGGCCAGGTAGGCCATATCGTCCAGAAAGGCATCCACTTTGGCCACCCCTTGCTTATAGGTATGCTTCATCCGGCCGGCTTGGTCCCCCGCCATCCGTGAGCGCAAAAAATCCATATTTTTTATGGCGATATCCCTGAAATGGGCGTCGTCAAAAACTGCTGCTGCTTTCGAAAATGCCTGGTTCATCAGTGCATTCCATCCCAGCAGGATCTTGTCATCCAGACCGGGCCTCACCCTTTTTGACCTCGCGGCGGCTAGTTTTTCCCGGCAGGCTTCCAGGATGTCCGCAAGCTGCGGATCTGGCCAGGCTTTCAACCTGGGAATACTGGTGTGTTCCCAGTTCCCATGATCTGTAATATCGTAGGTATGGCAGAATGTTTCAATATCTGTTTCACTGATGAGCTTACCACCGGTTTGTGTGGAAGCCAGTATCTCATGAACTTCCTGCTTCGACCACACATAGTATTTACCCTCCACCCCTTCACTGTCGGCATCCAGGGCACTGAAAAAGCCGGATTCTTCACTCATCAGCTCCGTTTCCACAAACCGGAGGGTTTCCCGAATGGTTTTCTCATACCTTTCATTACCCGTCAACTGCCAGGCCTCACAAAGCACCTGAACGAGCAGGGCGTTATCATATAACATTTTTTCGAAATGTGGTGCCAGCCACTCCGTATCTGTTGAATACCGGGCAAATCCACCACCGATATGGTCATATATCCCGCCCATGATCATTTTGTCGAGGCTGAGCAGGGCCTGGTCCAGGGCATCCCGGTTACCCGTGAGGAAATGGTATCGCAGCAGGAACTGTATGGTAAAGGTCTGCGGGAACTTGGGTGCTTTCCCGAATCCACCCCAGGTTTTGTCGGACTGCCCCATGACTTGCTGAAAGGCATGATCCAACTGGGTGCGGGTAAACCGCTCTTCGAAAGGTATATGGATACCAACGGGATTTGTGCCGAAACTGTTCGCCTGTTTTAGGTGATTGGTCAGCTGGTCCGCCTGTTCCTCGATCTGGCCCCGGTTTTCGCGAAAAGCCTTGGCGAGGCCGCTCATCACCTCTTTCCAGGAAGCCCGGTTATAGGCGCGAACAGGGGGGAAATAGGTGCCGCCATAAAAAGGCCGGCCTTCAGGCGTAAGAAAAACATTGAGTGGCCAGCCGCCCGCTCCGGTCATGGCCTGAACGGCATCCATATAGATATGGTCAAGATCGGGCCGCTCTTCACGGTCGACCTTAATGTTCACGAAAAGCTCATTCATCATCCGGGCCGTGGATTCGTCTTCGAAGCTTTCGCGCTCCATCACATGGCACCAGTGACAGGCCGAATAGCCGATACTGACCAGGATAGGCTTATCCTCGGCCTTCGCCTTTTGCAAAGCTTCCTGCCCCCAGGGATACCAATCCACCGGGTTATGCGCATGTTGGAGCAAATAAGGACTTGATTCTTTAGAAAGGCGGTTCATCAGACTGATCATTTCGAAAAGCAAAACAGCGAAACAGGCCTGTTCAATTTTGACACCAGTAGAAATGCATGCGTTAACAAGCCCAATACCTGTTGCTAAAACTGCTGTGATCCGTCGTTTTTACTTTTGCTGCGTAGATGTCTTTTCGATAGTGGGAGTTTGACTTTTTACTTTTTGGAACTGTTGCAGAGAAACTTGTCGAGGGCGGCGATCATACTCGGCACCTGAGGTTCAGGAGCTTTGATATGAAGCTGTAAACCCGCGTCCTGTATAGCTTTGGACGTATTGCTGCCAAAAGCGCCGATAAAGGTGCCGTTCTGTTTAAAAGTGGGGAAATTATCAAAAAGGCTTTTCACTCCGCTGGGGGTGAAGAAACAGATCACGTCAAAAGAATGGGTATTAATAGTATCCACCACTTCATTGCTGATCGTCTTGTACATGAAAGGCGTTTGGAACTCACATTTGTTATTCTTCAGCCAGTTCACAATCTCGTTATCCTGCTGGTTCTCCGAGCAGGGATAAAGAAATTTTTCGTTCTCCTTGTGTTTGTTGATCACATCAAAAAGACTCTTATTGGTACCATCGGCACCATAAAAAACCTTGCGCTTCCTGTAAAGAATGAATTTCTGGAGATAAAGGGCAACTGCTTCGGTGATGCAGAAATACTTCGTATCCTGGGATACGTTCAGTTTCAACTCCTCGCAGATCCTGAAAAAATGGTCGATGGCGTTCCTGCTGGTGAAGATCACTCCTGTGAATTCGGAGATCTCGATCTTCTGCTTCCTGAATTCCTTTGCCGGAATAGGTTCAAGCCGGATAAAGGGACAAAACTCCATCTCAACCGAGTACTTTCTGGCCAATTCGAAATAGGGTGACTTGTCAGATTCTGGCCGTGGCTGGGTAATGAGTATCTTTTTCACTGGCTTTTTAACCTCCGTCATATTTCGCCTTATTCTTTTTCGGGAATTTCGTTGTGCAAAGTTACAAAGTTAAATCAAATAAAAATCAACAACCCCTTGTATATCAGCAATACGGGGATCAGTTCAAAGGCAATAACAAAAACAATAAAATGCAAAGGGTTAATCTTTAAAATGTTACTGACTGATGCAAAACCTCGGACAAGACGGACGATAGCAAGCAATATCAACCCGATAACCGTCAACGTGATGATGACCTGCCTGCCTCCCGATTCGGTATAGGCCATGAGTAGGGTCATGGGCAAAAGGAAAAGTCCGGCCATTTTATTGATCATAAAAACAACGAACAGGTAGTTCTCAGCTGCATTTTTTTTGTCAAACGTCCAGCCCAGCATGGTGACAAAAACATACTTGCCAAGATACAAAGCGGCCAGGGCCAGCACCGAAAGCAGCACTACAATAGGAACGGGTCCTTTCGGTACCACATGGTAATGATCCATGAGGAAAAAAATAAAAATACCCCCTATCATGAAAAAAAATATGTTCAGCAACAGAGATGGAAGCGGGGCCTGGGAAAGCTGTTCCCGGATCTGTTTCTGTCGCATCGAGGTATTGAAAAAGACCTTGAACAGGTCCAGAAAGTATTTGAAAAAGGCAAGTCGGAGGAACGACAACAGCAGCAGGATCGCACAGAACAGATAAAATATCCACTCTACCCGTGGTGCCGTCCTTAATAATTGGGGAACGCGGATGACTGGCGTAGTGGGTCCAAATCGTTTATCATTCCTTAAATACCCTCCTACCCATTCACCGTACACTGTAGGGTAACGCGCTGTTCTATATAAGGATTCAACTGGTCTTGGAACGATGGGCCTTGTCCCGATGGCGCTGTCTATGGCAGGCAGGCTGTCTCTCGTCAGGCTGTCAGCCCCCGGCATTTGCCTTTTGATGCTGTCCTTCGCGCCGTTGACATCATCCTCCCTCCTGGGCTGGGCAACTTTCCTGGCCGCAGTGCTGTCGCTTGAAACCTTAGCTGCTGTGTCATTCTTCGGCGTCGCGGTCTCCTGCCCGTAAACAACATGGCAGGCCAGCAACAGCAACAGCAGGAGGATATTTTTCATATAACGCTGCAAAAATATCTTATTAAAGCACTTCATCAAGATTAGAATATGGTAACGAAGCCGAAATGGATCTTTGACTGCCGGAAACTGAATGGGCTGTCGTCCCGCTTACCAACGGCATAACTGAGATTCAGGATCCCTGCCTTGGTTTCCAGTGAGATCCCGAAACCGGTCCCGAAGTACATATGGCTGATGGATTCAGTGAATGTTTTGCTTTGTGCCCAGCCCCCGTCAGCAAAGCCGAACAGGTAGGCGTTGATCCCGATGAGATACCTGTACTCCAGGGTGCCCACGGCATACTGACTGGCATAGATGCTTTCTTCATCGAACCCTCGCAGCAATTTATACCCACCGATCTGGAACACCTCGTTCTTAAATGGATTCTCCGTTTGTAACCAGCCAGCGTTGATACCCGCTTTGATGGTGGACTGTTTTCCTGTCTGGAAATAATGTGCCCCGTAAATTTTCAGTTTAAGCTGATAGCTGCGCAGCGACAATGTATCATATAATTGTTCAAAGTTGAACGGCTTCCCCTGTGCGTCCGTAGTGAGTGATGTGATGGATGTATTTTTCCTGATCTTCCTGAGACCGCCGGTCAGTACCACGAGCAATTCATTACCCCTGCGCGGGTTGAGCCTGTAGTCCGTATTGTTGAACTGGTAATCCAGGCCAATGTTAGACGTGCTGACGTCCAGAAACTCTGGTAATGCCTTCGTTGATTTGATCCGGTTGGTGTCCACATCGATCAGGTTGGTCCTGAAACCCTGGAAAAAAACCTTACCCTGCTGGCGCTGGCTGACCATATACTGGAGGCCCAGCAAGAGGTTGAGGTTGAGGAAAGAGCTGTCTTTCTTGAACAGGTCGAAATTAAAATCAAAGCCGAATTTGGATTTGAACATATAGGGCTGCTGGAACATCAGGTTGAGGCGGGGCGATTTCACCTGGAGTTGCTGCCAGTTCAGGCCTATGGTTTCTCCTCCTCCCAGGGCGTTCTTCAGGTTGAGGTTCGCTTCACCGGTCACCAGTAACTTCCCGCCCAGTTGGGGATTGGAAGGCAGCAGGCCAACCAAAGCGTTGATCTGGCTGCTTCTCCTGGAGTCCAGGTACAGGTTAAGGGCGGAGCCCGTGCCCACCAGGGTCATATCCCAGGGTTTGGTTTCCACCAGGTAAGGGAGCTCCATCAATCTCCGGCTCACCGCGTCCAGCCTGTCTTTTCGGTAATAGGACCCCTTGGGGATATCGAGGTACTGTTGGAGGAAGTAATTGGAGATCCTTGCAGAACCTGTGACAGTGATGCTGTCGATCTTATAATGAGGTCCTTTATCCATCACCCACTGTCCGCTTACCTGGTCATCCTCGATCAACAGGCTGTCTATGCTGAAACTTGCGAACGGATAGCCATGGTTCTCCATATACACCAGGGCTTTTTCCTGGAACTGCTCCAATTTGTCAAGATCCAGTGTTTTTCCCGAGAAATTCCTGTCGTTATAACCAAGAGCCTGGAATATGGCGGCTTCATTGGATTTTAGTACGATGCTTTTCCAGCGGTACAATTTTCCCATGTAAAGCCACACGGCCGCACCGTTGTCTCCATAGTGTGTACTATCTATTGAAAAACTGATGAACCCTTTGGATTTCTGTTGTTTTAACAGTGATTCCATGTATAAAAAACAGTCATTCCGTGAGGGAAATACAGTCTTGAATCCTAAGCTTTCAGGGCTTGCAGAGGTATCTTTGTCTGATATATGATAGCGGAGTGGGTAACGTTCCTGCCCTTTGCCCAAGAAACTGAGCAACAGTAGCCCAAGGGGCAGGAGGAGTTTCACACAATGCATCATACAAAACTACAACGATGATGGTTAATCCATTAGAAACATACGCGGGAGTTTATTTTCATATCCCCTATTGCAAAAAGGCCTGTCATTACTGCAATTTCCATTTTTCAACCTCCCTTCAGTCCAAGAACGGTATGGTGGAAGCTTTATTGAAGGAGATCGATATCACAAGGGGAAAAAACCGGAGGATCATCACTTCCGTTTACTTTGGCGGCGGCACGCCCTCGGTGCTGTTGCGCAAAGAGCTGCGGGCCATCATGGATGAAGTCAAGAAGGTCTTCATTCTTGTGCCGGATGCAGAGTTCACTTTTGAGGTGAATCCGGACGATATGAATGAGATGACCGTTCCTTTCTGGAAACAACAGGGTTTTAACCGACTCAGCATCGGGATCCAGTCCTTTCGGGATGAAGATCTGGCTTGGATGAACAGGAGCCATGACGCAGCGCAGGCCATTGCAGGGGTGGAACTTGCCCGTCATGCGGGGTTCACGAATTTCAGCATAGACCTGATCTATGGAATTCCCGGCTTGACGGACGAAGCCTGGATCAAAAACATTGAACAAGCCCTTGCCCTGGACGTTCCGCACTTATCGGCCTATGCGCTGACGGTGGAGCCCAAGACTGCCTTGGGGACCATGATCGAGCAAGGCAACAAAGAAGCTGTGGACCCCGAACAGCAGGCCCGGCAATTTTTGATCCTGATGGACATGATGGACAAGGCCGGGTATGAACACTACGAAATCAGCAATTTTGCCAAGCCCGGGTTCCGGTCGAGGCATAACTCCTCCTACTGGCAGGGCATTCCCTATTTCGGTTTTGGACCCGGGGCCCATTCTTTTGATGGGTACACACGGTATTGGAACATCAGCAATAATTCCCGCTTCATTGACTCCATACTGTCCAATAATATCATCCCGTTTGAAAAAGAGGATCTGACCGAAATACAGCATCTCAATGAGTATATCATGACCTCCCTGCGTACCATGGAAGGCATTGATCTGACATTTATCGCTGAAAAATGGGGAAATGATATAGCTAATCAGATTAAAACCGAAAGCTATAAACATGGTTCACGAGGCCTGGTCAGGATGGATAACGACCGTATAATCCTGACCCGAGAGGGAAAGTTATTTGCTGACGGTATCGCCTCCGATCTCTTTATGATTGATCAGAAAAAGACCGGTTCTGAAACGAAGGATTAAAACCAGAGGTTGTTTTTTGAATGCTGCTCATACGGTCATTTCCAGCACCGGGCGGCCTTTTAACATTTTAGGATAGCATTTCCTGGCTATTTTGTTGAACTTTTAAACCGAAATCATGTTATTTCGATAAAATAAATCAATGCCGGGAACTATTCTGAGAAAGTACAGGGAGCTTAGGAATTACTCACAAGATTACGTTGCCAGGAAAATGGGGATCTCCCAAAATGCCTACAGCAAGATAGAGAACAACATCACCCAGCTGACGGTCAATCACGTCAAACAGATCTCCCAGATCCTGGAAGTGTCAGTTATGGATCTGCTGAAGGATGACTTTGAAATCCACGGCCCAACCAATATCCACACGGAGAGTATCAGCAAGGACGCCATTCTGCACATGATGGAAAAAATCAGGTTGAAGCTGGAAGATAAACATCCCCAGAAGCATGATTTTTACCCAGTGATCATGGCGCTGCTGCAGTCGGTAGACACTACGGTAAGTTCCGTTCACTAGACCCCAAGACCCAACCGGGGGATTGGTGAGAACTGCATCACCCCGCCTCTTCCAAACTGCCGACGGCCGTCAAATCAGATTGTTTTCGATCTTCCTGAATCCATGTTCTGCGCTCACGTGATCCCAGAGGATCTCGTAAATCGCATCGGCAATGGGCAGTTCTGCTTTGATCTTTTTATTGATCTCATGGATGGATTTGCTGGCATAGTAACCTTCTGCCACCATGTTTAGCTCGAGTTGCGCGGCTTTTACCGAGTAGCCCTTACCGATCATGTTTCCAAAAGTACGGTTCCGGCTAAATAGAGAGTAGCTGGTGACCAGAAGGTCGCCCAGGTAAACAGAGGCCGCATAGTTGGGCGACTTCTTATGTGATGCGAGTTGTTTGTGGACACCCACTTCCATATTTGCCACACCGGCCATCCTGAGGAATCCGGCCATTTCATCGGCGCAGTTGGCTATAAAAACGCTTTGGAAGTTGTCGCCGTATTCAAGGCCATGCGCGATCCCCGCGCCCAGCGCATAAATATTCTTCATGATGCCTGCATACTGAACCCCATAGACATCCGTATTGACAATGGCATTGAGGTAATCGCCCTGAAAACAGGAAGCCAGGGTCTGGGTATATTGTTCGTCGACTCCCGAAAAAGTGAGGTACGATAGTTTCTCTGCCGCAACTTCCTCTGCATGGCAGGGACCCATGATGGTGAAATAATCTTCATCCGGGAAATCATATCGGGCCTTCAGATAGTCGTTCAACAACTGATTCCGGCCCGGCACCATCCCCTTAACCGCAGAGACGATCTTCCGCCCCTTGATCAGCGAAGGGTCAACCCGGTCCAGGGTATCTGTCATATAACCCGAAGGCGTAACCAGTACCACCACATCAGACTGTTCAAAGGTGATGGCGGGGTCAGTATTAAGATGGAGCAGCGATGTGTCAAAATAGACAGAATGCAGGTAGTTGGGATTGTGGTGTCGGGTCTTCAGGTGGTTCACAATATGTTCACTCCTGACCGTCCAGTTGACCGCATGTTTATTATCTGTCAGCAGCTTCACCAGGGCAGTACCCCAACTCCCGCTTCCAATGACCCCTAACCGCATATTTGGGAATTATAGGTTGATTAATTTGGG